>JACRMR010000002.1:0-300000 GCA_016214895.1 candidate division KSB1 bacterium | reverse complement strand
GACCCGGCTCGACGTCGGGATTAACGTCCCGCCGGACGCGCAAGCGTGGGATTTCGTGCTCTACACGGAGTTCGTAAACTGGCCCGCCCTCGAAGCCTACAGAATTCATCCGCTGCACATTGAGGCCGTGAGTCTTCTGCAAAAAGTCCGGTCCGAGCGCGCGGTCGTGGACTACGAGCTTTGATTTCCGATCACGCCCGCAATTTCATCTAATGTACGTCGCACGGCACCACGTCCACTGGCACGAGATCCAACGATCAGTGGTTACGATCGGCACGTTCGACGGCGTGCATTTGGGCCATCGCGCCATCATTTCCGCTCTGCTCGATCTGTCCAAAAGCGAGCAACTGTATCCGCTCGTGGTCTCGTTTCAGCCGCATCCGCGCACAGTAATTAGCAATGGAACGGAACTTCGTTTGATCCAGTCCGTGGCGGACCGATTGCGAGCGTTCGCGCGGATCGACGCACCGACGGTTTGCCTGCGCGCGTTCACGCGGGAACTGGCCGCGATGTCTCCCGCGGAATTCGTGACCGACGTGCTCCAACGCGAGTTTCACGCGAAGGCGCTGGTGATGGGATTCGACCATGCGTTCGGGCGGGACCGGGCGGGAACTCGCGACGTGGCGTCGGCGCTTGGAGCAGGCGCGGGATTTACGGTGCGCGTCGTTCCTCCGGTGATGTTGGGCGGCGAAATCGTCTGCTCGACGGCGATCCGGGCCAAACTGCGCGCCGGAGACGTTGCCGCCGCCGCCGCGATGTTAGGCCGGCCGTTTGAAACGACCTTGCGACAGTGGCGGCACTGGGCAGTCGATGCGGTGACAGGCCTGGCACAGCTCACGGCGGACTGGCCCACGGACCGCGTCGTCATCGGCGACGGCGTTTACGCCGGCTATCTCCAGAGTGAGCCCATCCTGCCGGTTGGAATTCTGATTCAAAGCCACTTGGTCCCGTCGCCGGGGAATCCCGCGGTGACCATCATGGCGCTCGGCGACGCCCCGCAGGAGCCGAGCAGCCGCGCGCGACTTCAATTCGTGGAGCGCGTCGGCGATCTCGACGGCGCCCGTAGCACGCATGCTCAGGCGGTGTTGACAACGGAGCTGCGCGGCCGGATTACGGAAGCACTCCGATTAGACCGGAGTCGGCGCGCGGACCTTCGGTAGTCGCGGCACAATTCTCGAACTCTTTTCCCTCCCGTCGGGAGGGTGTTCACGTACCTTAAGCACCTCGTCCACGCCGGACGGAAAGACGGCGGCACACTTCATGGAAAGCAATTTGACGATTCGCGAACTGCGGGACACGACGGCGAATCCCGCCCCGCTCGGGCTGCTCGGTTTTGGCATGACGACGGTACTCCTGAACCTGCACAACGCGGGTCTGTATCCGCTCGACAGCATGATTCTCGGAATGGGGATTTTCTACGGCGGAATCGCCCAGGTTATCGCCGGGGCCATGGAATGGAAGAAGCGAAACACCTTCGCGGCGACGGCATTCTGTTCCTACGGCTTTTTCTGGCTCACGCTGGTCGCGATGATCCTCCTTCCGCAAATGGGATACGGTCAAGCTCCCACGGCGGTGGCGAAGGCCGCATATTTGTTCATGTGGGGGCTGTTCACGTTCGTGATGTTCCTCGGCACGCTGCGGATTAGTCGCGCGCTGCAATTCGTGTTCGGTTCACTGACGATTCTGTTCTGGCTGCTGGCCGCGGGTGACGTTCTGGAGAATCAAACGATCCTGACCATCGCCGGCTACGAGGGACTCGTCTGTGGCCTGTCCGCGATCTACACGGGACTCGCGCAAGTCCTGAACGAGGTGTACGGTACGAGGGTGATGCCACTGGGGAGCTTGCGTTGAGTAAGGCTCGCAGGACGGACTGCTTCATCGCACCCGCTCCTGTCGCGCAGCTTTGATTTCGCCCCACGCAATCCGCTCCTGATGTAAGGCGATGAGTGGCGAAGCATTTGGCGAATTTGCAGACACACCGGAGCGATCGATGAATCAGCCACACTGCGCGGCTTGCGAGGTGGGCAGCAATGGAGTTCTGAGTAGCCTCTCCGCAGCTCAGCAACAGGAACTTGCGGTCCACAAACTGGAACGTGAGTATCGCAGGGGTCAGGTCATCTTTTCGACCGGTGACGATCTCGGTTATCTCTTTTGTATCCACAGCGGCTATGTAAAGCTCTCAAAGCTGGGCAATCACGGCGATGAGTTGGTAATCCGGGTGCTGGGACCAGGCGAGATCGCGGGCTACCGTCCGTTGTTAGCCAACGAGCCCGCTGCCGTGACGGCTGAATGCGCCGTACTGTCATGGCTCTGTCTGATTCCACGATCGCTCTTCTTGCGCTGGATCGAGGAGTCGCACGAGCTGTCGATGCGGATGATCCACAAGCTGGCGCGTGAACTGCGCGAATCGGAGGATCGATGGCTGTCGCGCGCGAATGAACCGGCAGAAATCAGACTGGCTCGGTTCATTCGCCAGTTGCTTCCGGGGCGATCCGCCATCGAGCAACATGAGGTCATGCCACGGATTGACTTTCCGAAGGGAGAGATCGCCCGTGCGGTGGGGGTAACACCATCGACCCTGTCGCGTCTGCTGAGTGCCTTGGCAGAGAGAGGCATCATCAAGTTGTCGTCGCGGCACTTCACGGTCGTCAATCCAAAGTATTTCAGCAGCTTGTAAATCGTCCGGGAATGTCCGATTTGATCAAGAGCAAGTATTTACTTGCTCTTTTTACTTTGTTATTGTATGCAACTTTGTTATAATATTCACAAAGTACATATGCATACTGAAGCGGAGACCGACTCATGCGCACGTTTCTATTCGCTTGTTCCGTGGTTGTCGTGTTTGCCACTGCCGCGTTCACATTGCTGGCCTCACCAGTCCCCACGACCATTAATGACATGTTCCTGCCTGGTTCGCAGCCCAACCAGTCGGGGACACTGGTAGATCCCTCGCAGTGTGACAATTGCCACGGGGGATACGACGAATTACAGGCGGAGCCGGCCTTCAATTGGCGCGGATCGATGATGGCGCAAGCGATGCGTGATCCGCTCTTTGTGGCGTGCATGACCGTTGCCAATCAGGATGCGCCGCAGGTTGGAGATCTGTGCATTCGCTGCCACACTCCGAAGGGCTGGTTGGAGGGGCGCTCGGTACCCACCGATGGTTCCGCGCTCACAGCCGCCGATCGCGAAGGCGTCAGTTGCGATTTCTGCCACAAGCTGGTCTTCCCCACTTCGCTCGGTGTGAATCCGCATCCGGCGAATTCGTTTTACACGACCGACACGTACCCGCGGGATCAGACCTACTTGGCGACGCTGGCGACCATTCCGCCGACGTCTGCCAACGGCATGTATATCGCGGATTCGGACAACGCGCGGCGTGGTCCCTTCAGCGATCCGGCGGCGCGACACTCCTTCTTTTATTCGCCGCTGCACACGATGTCGAATCACTGCGGCACCTGCCATGATGTGAGCAATCCGGTGTTCACACAAAATGCGAGCGGCCAATATGTTCCTAACGACTTCAATCAGGCTGCTCCTTCGTTTGACTTGCGGACTATGTTTCCCGTCGAGCGTACGTTCAGCGAATGGTCCGTCAGCGCGTATAACACGGCCGCGGGCGTCTATGCACCCCAGTTCGGCGGGAATCGCGATACCGTACGCACCTGCCAGGACTGCCACATGCGCGATGTCACGGGGCACGGTTGTCGTCAGAACGACGCCCCATTGCGGACGAACTTGCCGAAGCATGACATGACCGGGGGAAACACGGTGATTCCGCGCTGGGTGGCCGCGCAATATCCCGGCGAAGTGAACCTCGCCGCGCTGGATTCCGGGATCGCGCGGGCGCGCTACATGCTGCAAAATGCCGCGTCGCTGCAAGTCACGGTGGACGTGAGCACGGGGTTACCGGTTGCGCGCGTGCGAGTCACCAATGAAACCGGGCACAAGCTGCCCTCAGGCTACCCCGAAGGTCGCCGCATTTGGATCAACGTGCAGGCCTTCGACACGGCAAATGCGTTAGTGTACGAGTCGTGCCATTACGACACCGCGACCGCCGTACTCACACATGATGCGAACGCCAAGATCTACCAGATTGAGTTGGGAATATCTCCCGGGTTGGCCCCCGTGGTGAACCAGCCGGCCGGTCCGAGTTTCCATTTCGTGCAGAACGACACGGTCTACCACGACAACCGAATTCCTCCCCGGGGGTTCACACTGGCGAATTTCACGACGATCCAGTCGCCTCCCGTCGGACACTTCTATGCCGAGGGTCAATACTGGGACGATACGGACTACCTGCTGCCGTGGAATGCCGCGCGAGTGGAGGCTCGGCTGTACTATCAGACGACGAGCAAGGAATACATCGAGTTTCTACGCGACGCAAACGTGACGAATACGTCCGGGCAGACCGCGTATGATCTCTGGGCGGCGCATGGGAAGTCCACCCCGGAATTGATGCGCAGCGCCACGCAGACTATCATGATTCCGCCGCCGGAAGCGGCAACCGTGCCACAGCCGGTGAACGATGCGGTCGATGTGCCGGTCACCACGCTGCTTTCGTGGGCGGCGGGCGCTCGCGCCGCTTCGCACAACGTTTACTTCGGGACAACTTCTCCCCCACCCTTTATCGGCAACCAATTGACGACCACTCTTGATCCCGGCGGCGATCTCGCGCCCGCCACGACCTATTACTGGCGGGTTGACGAATTGAATGGCGGCGGCACGACCGCGGGCACGACGTGGAGCTTTACCACCGCAGGCGAGCTGTTGCCGCCCGAGCATTTGGTTGCGAGTTCTTCCGGTGCAGACATGCTGCTCAATTGGTCACCGGTTCCGCAGGCGACGGAGTATCGCATCTATCGCGTCACTTCGGCGGACATTGCGCCGGGCATCGGCGATCTCAGAGGCATCGTGAGCGACACAACATTCACGGATCTCGACGTGCTGAACTCGCCGATGACGTTCCACTTCTATCAAGTGACAGCGGTTCGGCCATAACGCATTGGCCAAGTTCTACCCACACACACGCACAAAACCGCCGCGAAGAGTCGCGGCGGTTTTGTGTTATTCGAATGCTGCGTGTTGCAGACTTATTGAGTCGAGGCGTTCAGTGACGGGTCACTTGCCGCGATGCCAGCCCTCATGCAGGGTCTTTTCCCATTCCTTTTCGATGGTGTCGGCGACCGAGGCTACGGTCTGGGTTCGCGGTTCAGCGGAGGTGGTTACCAGTTTCCGTGCGGCGGCCACCACCTTTGGCCTTTCCGTACGTGTTTGTTTTTTCAACGATTCCGTCGATTTCACCAATCGCCCTCCTTCCTGAATCTGGGTCAGGGTTGTTCTCTTCGGTTCGTTTCAGGATTTTAACGCACCATGCGAGCTCAGGTTCCCGTGGTGGAAAACTCAGACTAAGTTAAGCCTGGATAGATAGATACAGGCCGGCAGCGATGAGGTCTCGATTCATCGGGGAAACCGTAAAGCTCTCAGTCCACCGCAATCGCGATCTTGCCGAAGTGGAACTTATCCGGCTTCTGCATGATTAACGTCGCGCTCTGCCGATCGTCGCTGATGACGAGCTTGTAGTCAGCGTTTTCGTCATACGAGCGCGGGAACACAAGCACTTTGGAGATCTTGTTCAATCCCACGCTGGCTGCCGTAAACACAATGCGATTGTCCGCGCGCAGGTCGATGCTGCTCGGATTCGCGATCGCGTCAAGGTCGCCCGTCTCCCACTTGCCCAGCCCCGGCTTGCGGATCACGCCGATCCGGCTGAACTCCTTAAACGTGTTCACGCCGTAGTGGAGCGAATTCAGTTGTTTGGCCAGCGCTTCATTTTTGCTCGCCATCTCTTCCATCTGGTTGAGCATGGCATTCCGCTCTTCTTCAAGGCCCTTGATCTGACCGAGCAATTCAGACTTCCGCGATTCCAGGTCCTTGACTTCTTCTTCTTTGGCATTGCGCGCCTGAATCAGCGTCTGCCGCTCGGTTTCGATCTTGCGCTTGGTCGAGCGCGTCAGCGCATTCGGCGACATCTTGGCCGCGCCCTGCGTCACGAACGTACCGAACACTCCGTCATTATAGTAGTTCCAGACTTCAAAACCCGGCAGCAGCTCGGTCGTGAGCGCGGTCGATTCGATCAGTTTCATGGCTTCGTCTTCCGCCACTCCCTTGCCCTGCAGAAACGTCAAACAGAGCTGGAAGTGCGAGTCTCCGTGCTTCACTTCCAGCGGCGCGGGCAGCTTCGAGCGAATGTCGAGCACTTCGGCATTCAGTTCATCGATCTGCCGGTTCAGCGTCAGCACCTCTTGCAGCATGCCGCGATAGGAAACATCCTTTTCCTGCGCGACGCGCTTCTGCAGGATCTCCGCCTGCTCGGGCGACAGCCCGAGACTGGCGATGCCGGCGGTATCAAAGGCCTGCTCGGGATGCGCCGTGTTATATTTGCGCACGTAATCCATGATCTGGCCTTCGCGATCGGATATCTGCGTATTGAGCTTGTCCACCTTCATCACCAGCTCCTGGAAATTCTTGATCTCCTCGGGTTTACGCTGGGACGTGAAGCGAAAGATCAGCACGATCGCGACGAGCACGACGACGACGATGCTGACGATGAGAGCGACTCCGCCGCGGTCAAGACGACGACGTAAATCGGACATGGGAAGGAATCCTTCGATTAAAAGAGACTTGGCTTTCGTTTGCGCGGACCCGAGCTGCCGTGAATCCGGCACGACTCGAGTTGAGCGAGTTTCGTATTGACAAATTCGGCATGCGTGTACGGGCAATTCGTCGTGGCCAATTCACCCGAATCGTCGCACACATCGACCGTGCCGATTCCCCGCGGCACCGGAAAATCCTGATGCCGGTAATCCAGACTGTCGTACGCCGCGCGGACAAACTCCGCCCAGATCGGCAGCGCGGCGCGCGCGCCCTGCATGCCGCGACCGAGCGGCTTGGCCGGGTCATCGAGTCCCACCCACACGCCCGCGATGAGCTGCGGCGTGAACCCGACGAACCACGCGTCCGTGTAATCGTTGGTGGTCCCCGTCTTGCCGCCCGCCGGCTCGTAGAACTTGAACTCGGAGCGCAGCCCCGCGGCGGTGCCATGATCGCACACGGTGCGCAACAGGCTTTGCGTCAGGAACGCGGTTTCCTCGGAGAGCACGGCCTTGCGCTCCGGCCGGTACGAGACAATCTCCTGTCCCGCGGCGTCGTCGATGCCGGTCATGTACATCGGCTTCGACCAGATGCCGCCCGACTGGAACGCCTGATACGCGGCCACGAGGTCCAGCGGAATCACCCCGGACGACCCCAGGGCCAGTGCATCGTACGGATCGATCGGCGTCGTGATTCCCAATCGTCGCGCGAGCTCGGCGACATCCTTGGGCGTCGTGAACTCGCGAATCAGCCGCACGCAGACCACATTCAGCGACTTTTTGAGTCCGGTTCGCAGGTCCACCTCGCCGCCGTAATCCAGATCGTAGTTTCCCGGCGACCACACGTCTCCGTTGTCGAGGTGAATCGTAATCTCCTCGTTGGAAACATGTTGCGAGATCGGCACTCCCTTGTCCAGCGCGCTGGCGTACACAAACGGCTTGAAGGCGGAACCCGGCTGGCGGATCGCCTGTACGGCGCGATTGAATTTGGACTCCTCGAAATCGCGGCCGCCGATCATGGCCAGAATCGCACCGGTCTGCGGATCGAGCGCGACGAAGGCGACCTGGACGGGCATCACCTGCCGCGCGAGCGAATCCACGAACTTCTTGTCCGAGGCCAGCTTCCGGCGCGCCTTGAGCGACGAATCGGGATAATTCCGCGCCAGAATCTCGCCCAGCTCCTTCTCGCCGAACACGACGCGCACCTTCTTCTGCACGAGCGGGAGTTGCCGCGCCACGGCGGCTTCCGCGCAGGCTTGCAGCCGCGCGTCGATCGTGGTCCGCACCGTAACGCCGTCGTGATACGGATCGAATCCGAATTGCTTCCCGATGCCGTTGAGCTGCTGCCGTACCTGTTCGGTGAAGTACGGGGCGATGCCGAGCGAACCCTGCGCGGTCGCGGTCTCCAGCGCGATCGGAAGCTTGCTCAGGCTGTCCGCGCCCTGCGGGCTGAGGTATCCCACCGCGGCCATGCGGCCCAACACCAGATTGCGCCGGGCGAACGCGTTTTCCGGATTGTTGATTGGATTGTAGCGCGTCGGCGACTTCGGAATCGCGGCGATCAGCGCCGCCTCCTCGGTGGAGAGGTCCGCCGCCTTCTTGCTGAAGTAAGTATTCGCCGCCGCTTCGACCCCGTACGCTCCGGCTCCGAAATACGTTTGCGTGAGGTACATCTCGAGGATCTCGTCCTTCGAATAGTACCGTTCGATCTCCACCGCCGTCAAGGCTTCGCGCAGCTTGCGCATCATCGACCGCTGGGAAGTGTAATGCAGGTTGCGCGACAGCTGCTGCGTCAGTGTTGACGCGCCGCGGAAATGAAAATCAAGCCGGAGCACCCCTTTGGCGACGGCGCCGAACAACGCCAGCGGGCGAATTCCCCAGTGCTCGTAGAACTTGTGGTCTTCGGTCGCGAGGATCGCCTGCACCACTCGCGGCGACGTCTCGCTCAGGCTCGTGTAGAACCGCCGCTGCGTATAGATCTCCTTGAGCACCTCGCCTTGCCGGTCGAGCAGCTTGGTACTGAGCAGCGGATCGAAATTCTCTAATTGTTCGACGGCCGGCATGCCGCCGCGCAGCTGGATATAGAACCGCCAGCCGGCCAGAAACAGCACGAGCACGAAGCCGGCCATCGCGGCGATGATCCACAGCGTGCGCCGGACTCGTCGGCTGCTCGCGGTCTCCGCCCGGGTCGCGGCATCGCTCATGGCCGCGCTCGATCTTCGTGCAGGCGGTGCAACTTGAGTTCAGTCCCGTCGTGCACCGCGTAGCTGTAGTGCTGGATCCAATCGCCGAGGTTCACGTAAGTCCGCTGCCCTTCACGATGCTCCACCGGGCGGTGCGTGTGCCCCATGATCACACCGTCGTATCCGTCGCGAAAGCGCTCCTGCGCGAACGCCAGGAACTCCACGTCATCGTGCGGGTTCTCCTTGATGACCTTACGACTGGTCATGCTCGTGCCCCGCGCCAACCGCATGCCCAGGTCGGGGTGAATCCACGAAAACACTCGTTGCGACACCGGGCTGCGCAGCACACGTTTCACGAATCGATAGCCCGTATCGCGTTGCAAGATCCCGTCGCCGTGAAAGATGAACACCGATTGCTCGTGGATCCGCGCATGCACGCCGTCGAGGTGGGTCGTGAGGCCGACCTCCGTTTCGAGGAATCCATGGAGCCGGAAATCATGATTGCCGGAAAGTTGGTGGATGGCGATGCCCCGCTCTACGAGCGCCCGAAACCGGTGCAGGAGCGCGAAATGCTGCTTCGGGATCACGGTCGCCCACTCATACCAGAAGTCGAACAGATCGCCGACCACGAACAGCGACTTGGCCTCCGCTTCGGCCCGCTCGAGCAGCTCAAAGAGGTTTCGCCGTTGCACCTGTCCCGCCTCGCCCTGAACCGCCCCCAAATGGGCGAGTCGGACCTCCCCCCACATCCTGTGGGGGGCCGGGGGGGTGCGCGTCTGCGCGCATCTTCCGCCGTAGCCGCTCCCCCCCCAAATTCCGATTTGGGGGGGCAGGGGGGGTCTCGGGGAGTCGGACTTCCCCCCACATCCTGTGGGGGGCCGGGGGGGTGCGCGTCTGCGCGCATCTTCCGCCGCAGCCGCTCCCCCCCAAATGCCGATTCGGGGGGGCAGGGGGGGGGCTCGGGGAGTCGGACTTCCCCCCACATCCTGTGGGGGGCCGGGGGGGTGCGCGTCTACGCGCATCTTCCGCCGTAGCCGCTCCCCCCCCCAAATTCCGATTTGGGGGGGCAGGGGGGGTCTCGCGGAGTCGGACCTCCCCCCACATCCTGTGGGGGGCCGGGGGGGTGCGCGTCTGCGCGCATCTTCCGCCGTAGCCGCTCCCCCCCCAAATTCCGATTTGGGGGGGCAGGGGGGGTCTCGGGGTACCCACCGCTCTTCCGATCTTCCGCCTTTTCCCGTGCATTCTCCCTCCGATCCGCCCAAAACCTGCACACTGCCCCTTGAATCTCGCCCGGCGAAGCCGTATTTTCTGTCCAGAGGAACCCATGTACACACCGCAATTCGCTATCTTCTGGGCACAGTACCGCCGGGCGATCGTGGCGCTTGCCCTCGTGATCTGCATCGTGGCGCTGGGCCTGGTCTTACGGGTGGAAGGCAAGATGATTGCCGCCGTCGCAGCTCTGGTCGGTATCGTGACCTCGGCGTTTTCCGGTGTGGCCGCGCTCATCGCCCTCATCCCGTGGGCCGGCCCCTTGATCGTAAAGGCACTGTCTTTGCCTGTCGTTTGGCTGCTTAACGGCGCTGGATATTTCACCTCGATCTTCCTCGCTCGGCGCGGCCACGCGAAGTCGGTCGTGGACTCGCGCATTCTGACCATTACTCTGCTGGTCGGCATAATCATCGGCTATATTATTGGAAAAATAATATGATATATTCGCGAGGGAATTGTCTTTTCGTTTACGTAAGCCTATAAACTGGCTTGACTATGGCGGCGGAATTGTTTATTATAGGTAAAATCAGATAGATGGGATGAGGCCGCCCGCAGGGTCCCGCGGGCGAGTTTCTCGAACGGGACCGAACAGTGGAGGAACACACAACGATGGGACGGGTCAAAATTTTGACGGTGGGTGGTCTGATCGCGTTGCTGGCGCTTTCGGCCTACGCTGGCGAGCGCAACATCTCAGTTCCGCTCGCGGAACGGTTGACCGGCACGCCGACTCAGGTTCGTGGAGATCGGAACGGCCTCGATGAGGTAATCTACTACGAGGACTTCGAGGACGGGATGGCGGACTGGACCACGGTTGACAACACGGCCGTACCCGGCACGTGGCACATCAATGATTGGAACGCCTTCGCCGGTACGAGCTGGTGGAGTGGCGATTCCACGGTCGGCCCCAACGGCGGTTATCAGAACGGCTGGTACATGGTCCTCGACTCGCCGCCGATTGTGCTGCCGGCGACTCCGGGCCTGAATTTCATGCATCGCTATCGCGTGGAGACTCCCGGTGGCGAGCCTGCCGGTTATAACGGCTGGGACGGCTGCAATCTGCGCATCTCCATCAATAACGGTCAAACCTGGACCGTGGTCCCGAGCACGGCCCTGACTCCGGCCTACGACCGCACCAGCCTCTACAGCTTCGGCGAGGAGCACGGTGAAGGTCTCAACATTCCCGGCTGGTGCGGCTCGCATCCGAACTGGACGCTGCAGCAGGCGAACTTGACGACCTGGGCGGGCCAGACCGTGCGTCTGCGCTGGGCGTTTGCGTCCGATCCGGGTTTTGCCACGCCGGATGATCCGAATCTCTTCGGCTGGCAGATCGACAATATCCGCGTCTTCCAGACCGGTGCGTCTGACACGGTGTTCTCGGACGATTGCAACAGCGCGACCGGGTGGAGTTCCACCTCCAATGTCCCGACCGGTGGCAACCTCTGGCGCCTCGACAACGATGCGTCTTCCCCCTCCGGCCCGCATGTGCTCGTCTGCAACAGTCAGGCGTCGAGTCTGTACAATGACAACATGAACGACGAGGCCTGGTCACCCATCATCGATTGCACCGAACTCGAAAACGGTCAGTTGATTGCCGACTTCGTCGTGACGGGTTCCATTCCGGAGTGCGCGGCCTTTCCGAATTGCGACTACTGGGGCTGCCAGATCTCGACCGACTCCGGATTCTCCTGGTGCTACGCGTCGAATCCGCTGTGCGACCCGAACGGACAGAACTTCGTCTATGTGGACACTCCGCCCACGTTCACGTCGTTCAACGCTTCGTACTCGACTCCCATCGATCTGTCGGCGCTCGTGGGCAACACGCTCCGCATCAAATTCACGTTCGAATCCAACGCGGACGGCACGCGCGATATCGGTCCGAAGTTTGACTCCGTGACCGTGGTTTACAATGCCGGTTTCCCGAACGACGTCAGCTGTTACACGCTGCAAGTTCGCTACCCGAACGTGCAGGGTCGTCCGACGCGCATCAAGGCCTACTTCTCGAATCCCGGCCAGGAGCCGCAGGCTCAGGTCCAGTCGTGGTACCGTTACGGCACGGCCGGCGCCACCCGCTTGCTGCCGAACCTGACGCTGGATCCAGGGGCGACGGATTCCCGGCAGGCGAATATCACGTTCCCGAGTGCCTCGGTCTTCACCGTGCGCGCCTACTCGGCGCTCGGTGCCGACGAGAATCTCGATAACGACACCTCCACCGTGGAAGGCGTCACCGTTCAGCCATCGGCGGACATCGATTGGGACCTCGGCTACGACAACCGCACGGTTCAGTTCCGCTTCAATTTCCCCACGGGTGACGGCGCGATCACGCGCTTTACGCCCGTCGCGGATACGGTAGCCACGACGTTCAGCGTGCGCGAAATCCGCGCGCAGTTTGACGCGGGTCAGCCGTCCGATCTGCCGATTCGTCTGCACGTTTACCGTGACAACGCCGGCGCGGTCGGCGCGGAGATCTACAACGAACTCATCACAGTGTTGACGACCGAGACCGGCACCGAAGTCTGGAAGATTGTCGATGTGTCCGCCGATCCCGATATGGCCAATCTGAACGGCAACTTCTGGGTCTGGTGGGAAGTCACTTCGACCGCCGTGGATCGTTATCCGGAAATGCTCGGTGACGATGAGCAGCCGTGGTCCGACCGCCATTTCTATCGTTACACCGGCACCGGTACTCCCACGCAGGTGGAGTTCTTCTATCAGGTCCACGCCGTCATTCGCGCCGTAAGCGCGGCGGGCGACGAGGCCGACGTGTTGGTCCCGGCTCAATGGAGCTTGGCTCAGAACTACCCGAATCCGTTCAATCCCACGACGGAAATCACCTACAGCGTTCCGCGCAGCGAACCGATGACCCTGACGGTTTACAACGTGCTGGGCGAACAGGTGGCTACCCTCTTTGACGGCACGGCCACGGTGGGCACGCATACGATCTCCTTCGAGGGTGCGAACTTCGCCAGCGGCGTCTATGTGTATCGGCTCGAGACCGCGACCTTCTCCGCCGCGCACAAGATGGTGTTGATGAAATAATTCGCCGAGCAGGGACTGTGTCCCTGCCGGAATCGGAGAACCAACAGCGGGCGGCCCTTTCGCGGGTCGCCCGCTTGCATGTAGGGCGCCAATATCTGTGCTATTCCTTTGTTTACAAAAGAAATAGCGATTTCTCGGTAGCGCCCGCCTGCGTCATAAGTGTCCCCATTGCATATTCGGGTATAATTCCGTATATTGGTGCCGCATGTGGATTTGAGCCGCTTGCGGTTTGGACCACGTGCGAACATAAGCGCTCCAGGAGGAGCTCTTCGCAGGCCTGTGTCACGGATTGGTCAGGGTTCATCTGTCCTTTTGCGGCTTGTCGATAGTGAGTCAGGTGGCAATCTGGGAGCACCATTCCCACAAGTTGAAAAAGGATTCAACGATGGTGAACATTTACGTAGGCAATCTGTCCTACAACACCGGCGAAGACGATCTGCGTAACATTTTCGAAGCCCATGGTCAGGTGGACCGCGTGAGCCTCGTGATGGATCGCATGTCCGGTCGCAGCAAGGGTTTTGGTTTTGTCGAAATGCCCAACGCCAACGAGGCGAAGGCGGCGATTTCGGCGTTGAACGAGACCGAAGTTCAGGGTCGCAAGATCATGGTGAACGAAGCTCGTCCGAAGGAAGACCGCCCCGCCCGTCGCGACCGCTACTAAGTCATTAGTACGGTAAGTCGAAAGCGGCCGCCCCAGCGATGGAGCGGCCGCTTTTCTTTGCGCCTCGTATCCCCCCCCAAATTCCGATTTGGGGGGGCAGGGGGGGTCTCGGGAGCGTCGGTTCTCCCCTCCCCCCATATCCTATGGGGGGCCGGGGAGGTGCGCGTCTTCGCGCATCGGGGGCTCCCGGCCGGAATCGGAGCGTCAGCACTCCCTGCGGCGGCACGACTCTTGAGACTGGACGTGCCCCGCTCTTCTTCGCCCCGCCGGAATCGGCGAGTCAACCCTCCCCCCACATCCTGTGGGGGGCCGGGGGGGAAACTCTTCGCCGAGCCGTGCGTCCCCGCGCGGCCGGAATCGGAGCGTCGGCACTCCCTGCGGCGGCACGTCTCCTGAGCATTGACGTGCCCCGCTCTTCTTCGCCCGGCCGGAATCGGCGAGTCGGCCCTCCCCCCACATCCCGTGGGGGGCCGGGGGGTGCGCGTCTTCGCGCATCGGGAACTCCTCGCCGAGCAGGGACTGTGTCCCTGCCGGAATCTCGCTCCGGTCGTCAACCGGACCAGATACCGCCACACGGCAGGTGCGTCAATTCCTGCACATCACGGGCCGTATCTCCCGTAGGGGCGGGTCCGCGACCGGCCCTCTGAACCGCACCGCATGCTGCGAATCGAGCCGTCAGCAAACCCTCCCGAGCGGGGCACATGCCGACGCATGCCGCCGCGTACAGTTTCCTCTAACGGTTGATCACAACGGATTGGATGCGAACAGGTCCGTCGATACCGGCAGCGCTTAGATAGTAGACACCCGCAGGCAAGGAAGCGACGGCAAGTCGAGTCACATAGGTAGAGCGGGCCGTAGAAGCACGAGCGACCAATTGCCCCAACACATTGTAGAGCTTGAATTCGGCGGACACATCGGCACGAATCGTGAGTTCCGTACTCGCCGGATTCGGATAGGTCAAGATCTGAACACGGCGCGCGGGCCGCTCGTCCCGTGTCACGCCTGTCGTCGGCGTGCGGCAGTAGAGACCCTCCAATCGAAAGACAAGCCAAGTGGAATCGTCCACATACATCGGATGTCCGTGAGAAAGCGTGTCGGAGACATCAGTCCAATTCGTGAGCGATTCGTCGACGATCGCGACTCCATTCCAACCTCCGACCAATAGGTTCCCCTGCGAGTCGATATGCATGTCGAACGGATCGCCGACGCTGGCGGGCAGTGGGTAGCCGATGAGCGTGTCCTGAGTTTCGTGGTACAGAGAAAGAGAGTCAGTCGACAGTATGTATAACCAAGGGTTCGATGGGTGGTGGACGATCCGGAGCACCCCACCCCAATACTCATGGATGTAGCGACGCGAAGAATCCGTCATATCGATGCTGGCGAACCACGGACTTTCCGACCAGTAGATGATCTCAGGCTGCATTGAAGAATATATCAACCCTGCATATCCTTGAATGCCCGTCCTCACAAATCCCCAGTTCTCACCTCCGTCCGCACTGAAGTAGAGAAACCCGGAGTCATTGTCATCGTGCCAACTGCCCACCATCTGATTGGGATTGTGCGGCGAGACAGAGAACCCGTGCATCTCGCCGCCCCATGGAGGATTCCCGTGGACTAACGCCCAATGCAAACCGTTGTCAGCGGACAAGAATAGCCCAAACGATGTCGCCGCAAAGATCGAATCTGATGAAGGCTGCGTTCCAGCAAACTGCCAGATAGCCGCGCCAAGAAGTCCAACCAGTTCCCACTCTTCGCTCGACTCGTCGTATCGATACACGCCATTCTCAGTGCCCGCGAGAACAGCCCCACTCGGTCCGACGCTCTTTGTCGCACAAATAGTATACTCTGGCGGCCCGCCGAGAAACGTCCAAATTGGACCACAGGCGAGCGTCGGTCGAGCCCAGGCGAGCGCGACGAACACGACAAAGCGCACCCAGAGCCACAGGTGCGGGGTGAGTTCGCTTGAATCGAGTTTGCGGTTGGGCCGCCGGGAAGATAGTCTCAGCGTCGATTACCCCCTTGGCTGTTGATCGTGGCCCCGCCCCGCTCGCGGCACACGACCATCGCCGACATGGTCTTCAGCGCCAGCAGCCACCGCCGCCCCAACATCAGGATGAACAGGTGTTTGTACATTTTAAGCCACAGCTATTGACTTTTTGACCAAAGTTTCGTATATTATGAGCGTCCGAGTGGGTCAGGATCTACTCCAAAATCCTCATCTATCATCTATCATCGTTCATCTATCGCCCGTCCCGTCGATGCAAGCCGCCCCTACAAAAACCGTACAAGTTTCAAGTTTTCAAAGAGTAAACCAGTTCGTTCGGGCAGAAAATGTTTTCGCCCCGCGCACGCGATCTTCATCCTTCATCCTTCATCCCTCAGATCTCAACCCCCTCCCCCAATTCCGGATAATGGAGCGGCACCCGCGTAAAGGCCGACACTGCCTCCATTAGAGACTTCGCCGCTTCAGGCTCTCCGTGGACGAACAAGATGCGCTTCAGGCGCGGTGAATTCTTCACGACCCTGCGGATATAGTCGATCAACTCGGTACGTCCCGCATGGCCGGAGAACGCATTCAGGATCTTCACCCGCGCCCGCAATTGATACGGTTCACCGAAGATATTCACCTGCTTCACCCGATCCGCAATTCTCCTTCCCAGGGTGTGCTCCGCCTGAAACGAGACCACCAGCACCGTGTTCCGCGCCTCCTCGATATTGTTCTTCAGATGGTGCAGAATTCGTCCCGCTTCCATCATGCCCGAGGCCGATATGATGATCATCGGACCGGGTCTATCGTTCAGGGCCTTCGATTCCTCGACGTTATGCGTGAAGGTCAGGCCGGGGAAATGGAACGGGTTGATCCCAGAGGCGATCACGGCCTGAGTCTCCTTGTCATAGACCTCCGGATGCGCGGCGAAGATCTCGGTCGCTTTCACGGCCAGGGGGCTATCGACGACAACCGGGATGTCTCCTCTGAGTGTGCCAGATTTGCGCAGCTGTGCAAGGTGTAGCAGCAAGTCCTGCGTGCGCTCGAGTGCAAAAGCCGGGATTATGACTTTACCACCTTTGTCGCAGGTGGATGTTATCACTTCACATAGCTCAGGTAGCAGGTTGTCCGCCGACTCGTGATCTCGATTTCCGTATGTTGACTCGCAGATCAGTGTGTCGAGGTCTGATAGTTGCTCAGGGTCATTCAGGATCGGCAGTCTTACGCGGCCAAGATCGCCCGTAAAGCCGATTCGGTGGTTTCCCGCGCTAGTCTTGACGTCGATCTGGACCTGCGCCGATCCGAGCAGGTGTCCCGCCTCGATGTACGTCACCTTGATCCCCGGGACAGGTTCAAACGGCACATGCAGCTCGTGCGTGGTGAACTTGTCGAGAATGGCCTCGGCATCGGCGGTTTCATAGAGGATCTTGAAGGGCGGCAATCCCTTTTTCCGGTGCAGCTTGTTGACGAACTCGATATCCTTCTCCTGAATATGGGCTGAATCTCTCAGGAGCGGATCGCACAACTCGGCGGTCACCGGCGTGGAATGCACGATTCCGCTGAAGCCCAGGGCCGCGAGCCTCGGCAGCTTCCCGGTGTGGTCGAGGTGGGCATGGCTGAGGACGACGGCGTCCAGATCGGCGGGGAGATAGCTGGGGTGGCGATTCTTGTCATAGGCCTCCTGCCTGCGCCCCTGAAAGAGTCCGCAGTCGAAGAGCACCTTATGTGATTTGTTTTCAAGGAGATGCTGTGATCCGGTGACCTCACCGGCGGCGCCATGGAAAGTGATCTTCATAGGGATGGTTTCAAAGTACTTGACATTTTGAAAGATATTGCATAGAATAGGGACTGTCAAGGTAGTCCGGGGATCAAGTTCATGAAAATGCTCAAAGTTCTAATTCTATCGCTATTGGTGACGGCGGGTATCGGCCTCGCGGGCGCGGAGATCTACACGTTCAACGCGTTCCCGGTGATTGACCACTGCCAGCTCGAGTGGAACACGGGAGTCGAGACCAACCTCTCGACGTTCGTGATCGAGCGGGCGGCCGAAGATCGCAATTTCACTCCAGTGGGACGCGTGGAGGCCAAAGGTTCGTATTCGGAATATCAGTTCACGGATACGGTGCCGCTGGCCGCCGATGTAGAGCGCACGTTCTTCTATCGGCTGAAGATGGTCGATCAGGACGGCACGGTGCGTTACAGCGAGACGCGCGATGTGTCTCTGACGTTTAACACGGTCCAGCACACCTGGGGATCGATCAAGGCCATGTTCCGCTGATCGAGCTCACGGTTATCAGGAAATGCAGCAGCGGCGACCTTCGGGTCGCCGCTTTGGTATTTTGAGGAATTGCCGGCGGGTTCACTCGTCGGGCAGGACCCAGACTCGCAACGGGTAGGCGAAGATGAGTGCAATGATGGCTCCGAGCAGATATCCCACCAGCACGTCACTGGGGTAGTGCAGCCCCATGTAGATTCGACTCCAGCCGACGACCGCGGCGGCAAACATGAATACGGGGGTCAGATGCGGATAGAAATAGCTCCAGTACATCGCCTGCCCCGCGATGTTCGCGGCGTGGTTCGAGGGAAAGCTATACGAAGTCTTGTAGGTTGTAAGTCCGAACTTGTCCGTGGTTTGCCAGTTGCCGTCGAGATAGAGCCGGGTGGCCGGAATGACGTTGCATGGACGCTGGCGCTGCACGTACGGTTTGATCACGGAAGCGGCGAGTTGATCCGTCGCCGCGATAACGAGAAAGGCGCACAACGCGATGATCCGGCCGCGGCGATCCGCGCGCACGAAAAACCAGAGCCAGACGATGGCCACCGGGATGGCCCAGATATAGAAATCAGAGAGCAGCGGCATCAGCGCGTCGAAGAACGAGCCGGAGAACCACTGGTTCAGGGCTTCAAACGTACTGCGGTCCCATTGCAGGAACCCGGACACTTCACCGTTCACAGGGCACCTCGCCTTGCTTAATCCATCGGTTTCGCCGCCGGCAATACCACCCGGAATGTGCTGCCCTTGCCCGATTCGCTTTCGACTTCAATTACGCCGCCGTGGGACTGGACGATATTCATGCTGATGGAGAGTCCCAAGCCGGTCCCGCGTTCGGTGTCCTTGGTTGTGAAGAACGGTTCAAATAATCGTTGCTGCACTTCTTCGCTCATCCCGGTCCCGGTGTCGGTGACTTCGAGATAGACTTCGGAGCGATCGGAGGACGCGCCGCCGCCGAGGGTGATGGTGCGGGGCGAGGCCGCGGCGGCCGCGGGCGAATCTTCGCCGCGTGCGCGATCTTCGATGGCGTCGCGGGCATTCTGCAAGAAATTAACGAGCACCTGCTCGATCTGGTTGAGTTCGCCGGGGAACGCCGGCAAGTCGTCGGGGATCGACTTCAGGATATCGATGGCATCGAGTTTAATCTGCTCGCCAACGATGGAGAGCGCGCCGTCGAAGGCTTCGACAGGCCGGATGAGTTTGAAGTTCGCCGCATCGATGCGGGTAAACCCGCGCAGGTGATTGATGGTGGTAGCCATGCGGTCCACCGTGCGGCGGATTTTTTCCAGATTGGAGACGAGCAGCTGGTCGTTCAGCGTGCCGTTTTTCTGGAGCAGTTTGATCAGGTCCGCGGTGATTGAAATCACATTCAGCGGCTGTTTCATTTCGTGGGCAATCCCGGCGGCGATTTCTCCGAGCGAGGCGAGCCGCGCGGTATGGATGAGCTGCGCATCTTTGAGCCGCAGTTCCTTGGCGCGCGATTCGACCATATTTTGCAGCAGCGAGTTGTAATTTTGCAATTGCGACTCGAGTTGCTTTTGTTCGGTGACATCAATGCCGACCACGAGTCTGCCGCCCATGCCGGCGAGACTGGGCAGTTGTCGGGTAGTCCAGGCGACGAGTCGCTGTTTGCCGCCGGCCACGGGCAATTCGGCGATGATGCCGGACAGTTCATCTTCGCGGCGCGGATCAAAGACGGCGCTGAGCGGCGAGTCCGGGGCGTTTTCATAGGCCAGAAAGAAGCGTTCGGCTTGGGCCCGGTTCATGCCGAGCAGTTCCTGCCCGAATTTATTGAAGCGCACGAGCCTGCCATCGGGATCCAGGTACGCTACCAGCACGCCGGCCGCATCCAGCAGGCGCTGGGAGAAGTCCAATTCGGCGCTCAGGCTTCGCGTGCGTTCTTCGACACGCGCTTCGAATTCGCGCGTAAGCTGATTGATTTCCTGGGTGAGGGAGCGCTGTTCGCTGGCGTCGGTCAGAACGATCAATTGGGACGGCACGCCGGTTTCGTCGGTGGCATCGACGCGCTGCATGGCAATCCAGCGGCCATTGATCTCGAATTCGCGGCCCTGCTCGGCGCCGTCGTGGTCCGCGAACAGCCGTTTGGCCTCCGCCAGCCCGCGTCCCGACCAAAGTTCGTGTCCGATCAGGTGAACGGCGCCGCGCCCCAGCAGCACCTGCGCGGTGGGCGTCACGCCTTCGACGACGCCGTTTGGCCGGCACCAGACGAAGCCGAAGGGGAGGTGATCGAGGATCGTTCGCCAGCGTTCGGAGATCGATTCCAGGCGCTCGGTGGTGCGCGCCCGTTGCAGGACGCGCCCGAGGTCCTCCAGCCGCAGCGGTTTTTCGAGGAAGTCATCGGCGCCGAGTCGCAGGGCCTGAATCGCGAGGTTCTTGTCGCTGAACGCCGTCATCAAAATGACGCGAGTTTTCGGATCGCGCAGTTTTACTTCACGCAAGACATCGAGTCCATCGATTCCGGGGATTCGGATATCGGTGAGGACGATTTGGATGCCGGGGTTTCGCTCGAGCATTTTGAGTCCCGAGCTTCCGTCATGCGCGGAGTGCGCGGCGAATCCGATCTCGGTCAGGTAGGCTTGCAGCACCTGATGGATAGGTTCTTCGTCGTCGATAATCAGGAGTTCTGGTCGTTCCATCATCAGCAATATATGGCACAACAGCCGGAGAAGCAAGTCCTCCGGCTGCGCACCAGTTCACGGGTCGCTCCGCGGGTATTCCACGCGGAGTTAGAGGAACTTCTTCACGAGGCTGTCGATCGCTTCGAGCGAGAACGGTTTTTCGAGGAAGCCGTCGGCGCGCGCGGTCTTGTCGGCGAAGAAGCGGCGGAAGTGGGCGAACCCGGTAATAAAAACGACGGGGAGTTCCGGGTTCAGCCGTTTCACGGCCCGCAAGAGCTGGAATCCATTCATGAACGGCATGTGGATGTCCGTGATGATCATGTCGGGGGGTTCGACCATGACCAGATCGAGGGCGGCCTGCCCGTTTCCCGCTCCGATGCCCTCGTATCCTGAGAACTTGAGGAAGTTAATCAGGAGGTCGCGGATTACTTCGTCGTCATCGACGACCAGGACTTTCTTTTTCAGTGTTTCCATGTTCACCTTGCGGCCGGTTTATGCAGGAAGTAGAATTGCATCGATGTCAGAGGGACTTTGAGAGATCGAACATGGTGACGCCTTCGATGGAGTAGTTCTTCACGATCGGATCGCTCATCAGTTTCAGTTTGTTCATGATCGCCTTGATCTTGAGTACCTGTTGCTGGATCACCGCGAGCGCCTGTTCATCATCGGGGCTGAGGGCGGCGGTTTTGCGTTGCAGGAACTGCGCGTAGCCGAGGATCACGCCCAGCGGGGTGTTGATCTGATCGTTGGCGGTGACGGCGGTTTGAGTGATGGCGCGGAGTCGAGCGGATTTGATACGTTCGGCTTCGAGCGCCAGCACCGGTGTCACATCGCGTTCGATGACGGAGAACCCGATATACTCACCCTGCGCGTTATGAATCACGGAGTAGGTGGAATAGACGTGGACATCGTCGCCATTTTTTTTGCGGCGGATCACTTCAGGCTCGACCATCGAGCCGCCGCGCTGCAGGAGGATTTTGATCAGGTCCGGTGACTTGCGCTTGAAATCGGGCGGATCGAGAAAATCATCCACGACCTGGCCGGTGATTTCCGCGGCGGCATAGCCGTACATTCGTTCGGCGCCCTTGTTCCAGATTTTGACGTGTCCGTCGAGATCGCAGGAGAAGATGGCCTCCTGGCTCAGGTTAATCACGAGATCGAGATACTCGCTGACGGAGCGCAGGTGCTGCATTTTTTCCTGGAATTGCTCGTGAATACGCAGGAAGTTATACTTGTTGAGGGCGGATTTGCACGCCTCACTGACGCTGGCCAATTCGAATGGTTTGCGGAGGTAGTCGTCCGCGCCGTTGGTGATCAGGTCGATCACCTTTTGTTCGTCGGTATCGGCGGTCATCATGATGACGACCGTTCCGGGCTGTTCGGACTTGATTCGTTTGAGCAGCGTGAGTCCGTCGCCGTCGGGGATATGGTAGTCGAGCAGCACGAGTTGAATTCCGGGCCGGCTCAGGCATTGGAGACCTTGCTCGGAGGTGGCTGCGGACGTCACGTTCCAGCCGTCACTGGTGAGCAGACTCTCGAGCAGGGCGATCATGTCCGGATCATCGTCGATGATCAGGATTTGCCCGAGGTAGCGCAGCAGGGCGGTGTCGTCGGGTTGCGCGGTGGCGCGGCCGCACGCAATTTCGATCAGCCGGATCAGCGTACCGGGGACATGGGGCTCCTGCAGGTACGCGAAGGCGTGTACATTGCGGGCGATTTCTTCGGCGATTACATCTCGATAGGTGGCCGAGGTCAGGATGACGGGGATCGCGTCGCTTCCGGCGAATAGCGGTGCGTGGAGGATTCGACAGAGCTGGAATCCGTCCACGCGCGGCATGGAGACATCCGACACGATCAAGTCGGGGCGTTCGGTTCGCGCACTGAGCAGAGCTTCGTCGCCGTCGGACGCGGCTCGCAGGTCGGTGTAGCCGGCCTCGCGCAGTTGCGAGAGGGTCAGCGCCAGCATGTCCGGATCATCGTTGACGACGAGAATCATGGGGCGGTCCTCGGTCATTCCACCCCCGCTAGGGAGGCGAGCAGGTCACGGACTTGGCCATCGAATTCCGTGATACACGCGCGGATAATGGTCACTTGTCCTTCCAGACAGGCGGACTCGATCGCGGTTGCGGATTCCGAGATTCGCGCAAAGCCGTAGGACAATCCCGAGCCGCGGAGTTGGTGGGCGATTCGCTGAATCTGGTTGAAGTCACGCTGCTCCAGGGCGCGGTGCAACGCGGCGACGCGGTCGGGCAGCCGTTTAAGGTAGCTGGCGCGAAGTTGTTCGATGGTTGGGCTGCAGTTATTCACGGCTGTTGCTCAACTAAGCGATGGACTTGGTTCGAGAATTCCACCGGTTCAAACGGTTTGGACAAGATGGCGGCGACGTGCAGGCCGGCGCAATCACGCATGATGACGTCCCGGGGTCGGGCCGAGAAGATCGCGACGGGCGGGGCGTCGCCGTCAAAGCGGGAGTGCATTTCGCGCATGACGTCGCAACCAGACATATCGGGCATCATCATGTCGAGAATAACCAGCGCGAACGCGCGTAGTTCGAGTTCCTGCAGCGCCTGCCGGCCGCTCTGGCAGGCGACGACAGCGAGGCCGGTTGAGCGGAGGCTCCACTCGGCGAGCGTCCGAATATCTTCATCATCTTCAACTAATAGAACCGGCAGCATGTTTGAGTGAGCAAGTTGGCGGTTGCGGAACCGAGCAGGTAAATGTGCTGCCGGCACCGGGGCGGCTTGCGACATGGATGGCCCCGCCGTGTTCGGCAATAATCGCGCGGGCGATGGCGAGGCCCAACCCGGTGCCCATCGTGTCGCGGCGCGCGCCGACTTTGACCTGCGAGAATTTGTCGAAGATATTTTGCAGCGCATGCTCGGGAATTCCGACGCCGGTGTCCCGTACGGTGCAAATAAAGCGTTCGGGACTCGCGTCCATTTCGATCTCGATCCGACCGGACTCGGTGAATTTGACCGCATTGTTCGCGAGGTTGACGATCACCTGCAGCAGTCGATCGCGGTCACCCACGATCGTCGCGGCGCCGCTGGTCCGGCAGGAGAGCTCCAGGCCTTTTGCACCCGCGAGCGCGCGGACGTTGCCGGCGCACTCTTCGAGCCAGGACCCGACCTCGAAGGGGGCCATCTGAAAGCTCATCATGCCGGATTCGATCCGGGCGATATCAAGCATATCCATGATCAGGCGATGCAGCCGCCCGGTATTTCGCTGGCAGATGGTCAGCAGTTCTCTGGTTTGCGGCGGCAGGGCGTCGCCGGGCTGCTGCAGGATCAGATCGACGGAGCCTTTAATGGAGGTCAGCGGCGCCTTCAGTTCGTGGGAGACGATGCTGACGAAGTCGTCTTTTTGGCGGTCGAGTTCGATCAGCTTGTTGTTGACCTCTTCCAGCGATTGATTCTTGACTTCGAGCTCGGCTTGCGCGGACTCCAGATTGTGATTGGAGTCGATCATGGCTTTGTTGATCGTCTCGAGGAGATCGGCCTGGCGGGCGAAGGCGGCTTCGAGTTTTTTCGCGATCGAATTGTCGCTAATCCACTCGATGCTGGCGATCGCGCGGCCCGCGGCATCCCGCAGGGGCACGGTGGTGATCCGGGCGTAGATCCGGCCGAGCCAGCGGTCGCGGGTCTGCGGCTCGCTGTTGCGGATGGTGGCCAGCGACGGACAGTCGGCGTCGTGGTGCCGGAGTCCGAGCTGTTCACAACAGCCGTGGACGGCCACATTGAACTCCCGTTCGTACGCGCCGGAGGTGTACACGACGTTGAGGTCGTGGGTCACGACGCGGAAAGCGATCGGCAGCAGCGCTCCGAGCGCGGCGAAATCGAACGCCGCGTGCGCGTTCATGCTGCCGGTCGCGTGATGGGCGGCCGCGGACTGCAGAGCTTCCATCACGGATTTGCTCCGGCGCGGCAGACGAACGCGAGCGCGCCGTCGTCATCGAGGTCCACGGACGAGGCCAGACAGGAGGCCAGGTAGAGACCGCCGATGCGTGAAGATTGGCTGTCATTGCGTGCCCGGGCCAGTTCCCGTCGCCAGTCGAATCGGGCTTGATCGCAGCGCAAAGTAACGCGGAAGCCTGCGGCATCGGGGAGCGCATGGAGTTCGATTGCGGACGCCATGTCCGGGTGATTGAGTTTCAAGTTTCGCAGCGCACAGGTCAGTTCGGTGACGATTTCGGCGACACGCCTGATCTCGGTTCGGTGTTCGGTGAAGCCACCGACGAAGGCAAGCATGCGCGCGATTTCGGGGGAACTCGGGAACTGAGTTTCGGAGACCGCCACGGTAAGTGCGTTGTCGTGGCGGTGCTCGTCGCTCAGGGCGGCATCAAGGGGCAGGGCCGCAGCGAGCACGCGTTGGAGTTCGATGATTTCAAAGACGTCGGACAGTCGATACGGTTTTGAGAGCACGGACCACGCGCCGGATGCCAGGGCCAGTTTCAGAGTCTGGTCATCGGCGGCCCCGGTCGCGAGGAATTGCAACGGCGCGGGATCGCCTTGCGCGAACCGGGCGATCAGATCGGTACCGCGCGCTCCGGGGAGCATCTGGTCGATCAATGTAATGTGCGGCGTGCAGGCCTCGAAGTCGGCGATCGCATCGGTCGCCGTCAGGGCACAGGTGGTGACGACATCCCAATCGGTGAGTGCGGCGACGAGCACATTGAGCACCTGCCGGTCATCATCGACCAACAGGATCCGGGTCTGTTCAGTGTGGGAATCGCGGGTGTCTTTAAGCATCAACACAGGGATCGAGTCAGCCGACTGATAATGGCAGATTTTGGGCAATATTCGTGCCTTGCCGGGTGAGAATTTGGAGCGGTTGGCGGGCGGGAGGCTGGCCGTGGTTCAGAGGAAGAAAAAGGCCCGAAAGGGCCTGAGGGCGGCAAGATTGGACTGGAAACCGGGTGAGGCCGAGGCGTAGGTTGATCAGACCCGGTAGAACTCCCGCAACTTGGCGGCGGCCTGCGCAAGAGTTGACGTGGAGGAGTAGAAGCCGGATTGAATTTGTGCCCGGATTTCAGCGGTACGTTCAGGCGACAGGGTAGCGGCGCTGGCGTTGTCCGCATACACGTCCGGCGCTCCCGCAGCGAGTTGCGCGGCGGCGGACAGGTCGATAACATCCCCATGGATGCTCGTGCCGGGGGCCTCGGGTGCCCGGTGGTGGGCAGTCTTGGCCGGTTCGGGTTCTGGTCGGGTATCGATCCCGCGAAGTGTTGAACGGATGTCCTGGATCTTCATAGCCGAATTGTCGAGGGATGATACATAGTGTTATAGCCGAATACGAAGCAATTGACGGGCCAAACTCCGGGGCGGCAGCGGTACATGGGCGGAAGGCCGGGTCAGGCCTCGACGAGGGCGCCGCTCGCTTTGAGGCGGTTGAAGAGGTCATTCCACGCGGCGCGCAGGTCTTCGAGCGAGGCGACCACTTGATCGAATTGGACCGGATCCTTGGCGACATTACCCATGGTGAGCTTTGTGCAAAGGAAGTCATACATCCGGTCGAGATGGGCAACGACAGCTCCGCCGGCTTCGTGGTTCAGTCCTTTGCGAAGTTCGCCGATACAGGAAAGCGCGGCATCCACGGCCTGGCCCTTTTCGTTCCAGCGACCGGCGCGGAGGTGACCGGCGGCATCTTTGGTGTAGCGGATGGCGGAATCGAACAGCATGACCACGAGTTGCGTGGTCCCGCAGGACACATCCTGCAGCTTGTAGGTGGAGATGGTCGAGGCGATCTTCATGGTTAACCCAGTACGCTTGAGATGTAGCTGCTTTGATTTTGCATTTTCGACATGGCGGTTTCGAGCCGCGAGAATTGATCGCGGAGTCGTTGTTCGACGGCGGCGAGTCGCAAGTCCCAAGCCTCGATCTGCCGGTCGAGGGACTCGATGTTATCGTTCAGGTTCTCCTGAGCGAAGTGGATCTGGCCGGACTCGGAATCGAGGATCTGGATGGCGTGGGCGGCGAACTCTCCGGCGATTCCCTTGCCGAAGCGCACGGTAGTCGAGGCCGAACCGGGGGCGCCGCTGACGCGATTCCAGCCGATGACGAGACCTTCGTGCGCGGTACCCTCGACTCCGGTAATGAGATTACCGTCCACGGTCGCGGCTTGTCCGTTGATGGTAGCGGAGGTCAGATTGCCGGAGGCATCGTAGTTGGCGACAATGGCGTAGTCACCGGAAAGTGACCGTTCCGAATCGCTGACAAAGAACAGACGGCTGTCGCTGGTGGTAAAGGATTTGGTGAAGAGGTCGGCGACGTCTTCGAAATGATCGCTGAGGGCATCGTCGAGCTTGCTCGAGTCGATGGTGAGCAGACCATTCGTGCTGGTCTTGATTCCGGCCACGGCGAGACTGTCATACAGCGAGTCATCGGGCAGACCGGTGACGGCGGACGCGGCGACAGAGCCGAGCATTTGGCGAATGCTGCTGAGGAATCCGTCTCCGAGCAGCGGCGCGGCGACTTCGTTCTTGTCATCGTACCTGGAGAACGTCGCGAGATCGCCGACGACGGAATTGTAGGCGTTCACGAAGTCCTCGATTTGGGCGCGGACACCGGCGTTATCGTTGGCGATGGTGACATCCACGGGATTTCCGGCGTCGGCGGCGAGCAGATTGAACGTGACCCCGGTAAAGACATCATCGACGGTGTTGGACGCTTTGTTCATATAGACGCCGTCGATTCGCACCATGGCGTCTTGTGCGGCGGTCAACTCGGGCGAGAAGACATCGACGTCAAAGGATTGGCCGGCCACGAGGTTTCCGGCGGCGAAGCTGAGCTGCACACCCTCGGCGACGGTGATGTTGGAGCCGGAGTAGCCATTGGGCACGACGATGGAGCCGGTGGCGCCGGTGCTGTCCACCCAGTCGAGCGTAATATCGGCGGCGCCGAGGGTCTGAGTTCCACTGCCCGCGACCGTGAACGTGAAGGTCTTGTTGGTCGTGCCGGAGTAGGTACCGGCGGTGGTGATCGCGGAGGTACCGGTCCAGCCGGTTTCGGTTTCGGCGGTATCGATGCGATTGGCGCTGAAATCGAGCGCCGTGGGGTTGCTGGTAACGGAAATTGCGTTGTCCGCCCCGGTCTCGGCAGCGGAGAGCACGAGCCGGTAGCGGTTTGATCCGGACCCGTCATCGAGCATCGAGGCGGTTACTTTGCCCGCATTTTCGGCGTCGTTGTTGATCAGGTTAACGAGTTGTTCGAGCGTGGTGGCGGAAGAGAGATCGGCGTCGGCGACAGTGATGGTTTCTCCGTTGATCGAGATCACGAAGTCCCCTCCGCTGTCACCGACGCCGGTGCTATTTTTGTCGGCCCAGCCCTGCGCGGCGAGGCGATGGGCGCGGGCGAGTCGCAGAACTTCCACGGAGTGCGCGCCGGGCGCTGCAGAGGCATCAACCGAGACTCCCACGGTGGTAGAGTCGGAGGAGGACGCCGACTTTACCGCGAATTCGGATCGACGGTCGATCTTCTCCGCGGCGCTTTGCAGCGACATCACTTTGCTCTGGATCTGTGCCCACAGATTGAGCTTGGTGGAGTTCTCGCTCTTGCGGTCTTCGAGCAGCACGGTTTTGCGCCGTTCGATGGCCATGAGTTGCTGAATGGTGGTTTCCCAGTCGATACCGGTAGAGATTCCGGTAACGGTAGTGGTTCCACTGGGCATAAGACCTCCCGCTTGGTCGGTTAATCGGACAATCGCGCAGGTTCCGATCGGTCGGAGCAGACGCGAGCGACCCGTTACGGGAGGGTCACGTCGGGCTTATCCGACCAGCTGTGCGACGAGATTTGGCAGTCCGTTCGCGGTCGAGAGCATCGAGACGCCGGTCTGCATCAGGATCTGAGCGCGCGTGAAGTTCGACATTTCGGCGGCGAAGTCGGTGTCGCGAATCGTGGATTCGGAAGCAACGGCGTTCTCCGTCGTGATCTTCAGGTTCAGGATCGTGTTCTGCAGGCGCTCGACCATCGAGCCGATAAACGTCCGCTCGGTGTCTTTCGAGTTGATGGCGTCAATCAGGGTATCGATGGCAGCCTGAGCGCTGGCGGTGTTGGAGACATCGAGGGATGCGATGCCGAGCGCGGAGGCGGTCATGCCGCCGAGATTGACGTAGTAGAAATCCTGGCCCGCGACGTTGTTTTCACCGATGTGGAACTTGATTCCTCCGGTGTTGGCGGCGGTCGTCACGGCGTTGAAACCGAGCGCCATCGTCGTGTCGCTGTTGGCGGTGGCGGCGGCGTGGCTGCCGTCCAGCAAGTAGTAGCCGTTGTAGTTGACCGTCTTGGTGATGCGGTCCACTTCGCTTTTGAGCTGCTGGAATTCGACGTTGGCCACCTGGCGGTCGAGGGTCGTCAGGACGCCGTTGGCGGCCTGCACGGCGATGGCGCGCATGCGAACGAGTTTTTCATCAACGACCGCGAGCGCGCCTTCGGCGGTTTGCAGCATGTTGACGTTGTAGTTCGCGTTTTTTTCCGCCTCCTGCATGCCGACGATATTCGCGCGCAGGCGTTCGGAGACACCGAGACCGGTCGGATCGTCCCACGCATAGTTGATGCGCAGACCGCTCGACAGTCTTTGGACCGCGGTATCGAGGTCCCGTTGCGTCGTCCAAACCGCGCGCTGCCCAGAAAGCGACAGCAGGTTGTGATTAATCCGAGTGCTCATGAATGTCCTCCTCCGAAGAGCGTGTCAGGGTGTTTCATCGTGCGAACCGGAACTTGCTTCCGCGGAAATGCCGCGGATTCCTTCAAATTATCGGCGCGCCGGAGGGGGACTTGAGCGATTTAGGCCTATTGGTTTTGCGTATCTAACGAATTCAGTTGATGTTGCGAGTTAGCCACTGATTGAGGCTGACAAGCAGCCAGATTTGTTGCAGATTGACATTTGCCGGGTTGCGATCCAACCACACGCGCAGTTGATCCATCTCAAAGATTTCAGCTAAGCTTTCACTTTGGCTCAAGTGCTGCAGCGCTTGTTGTCCCTCAGTGGATGCAAAGAGGGTATGAAGAGAGGCATCAAAGGGGCGTTTGGGACGGCGCCGGATCGAATCGGGGATCAAGTCCGCGAAGGTGGAGCGCAGGATTTCCTTGTTGTTCACCCTACCGTTCCGCAGCGGCGGCAGCGCGCTGACGAAATCGACGAGGTCGCGGTCGGTATAAGGGACGCGACCCTCGAGTGAAGCCGCCATGGTCGCGCCGTCGAGCCTTCCGAGGAGGTTGGGCAGGTGCACGTGCATTAGCACATAGCGCGCAGCGGCATCCGGCGGCAGTGCACGGGCCTGCGCGAAAGCGGCGGCGTACGGATCTTCGTCCTCCGCCCGCAGTACGGTATCGCGATAGGCAGGGCGCAAGAGCGGCAGTAAGTGGTGCAGCGGCCACCAGGCGGTGATGGAGGCGAAGAATCGTGACGGTGACGTGAGGTCGGCGCCGCGAAATTCGGCGGCGAGCGACTTCAGAAGCAAGGGTCGGTGCAGATTCGCGGCTTCAGTTCCGGCGAGGAAGGCCGTGAGCGACGCGACGATATGTGAATACCCGCCGAACAGCTCATCGGCGCCTTCGCCGGTCAGCGCGAGCTTGACGGACTTGCTTGCTTCGCGGGCCAGCGCGAAGATCAGCACTTCGTTGGGATAGCAGACGGGCAGGCCGCGGAGACGCGTGAGTTCACGCCAGGCGGCGAAGTACTCGGGCACCGTGACCCGCAGTTCGGTGTGATCGCAGCCGATGCTATCGGCCATGAGGCGTGCGGGCGGCAATTCGGATTCGTCATCGGCTAAGGCCACGGTGAATGTGCGAGGCGCGGCCTGCTGAACTTGCTTCAGCAAACAAGCGAGCACTGCACTATCCACGCCGCCGGAGAGGAACAAGCCGACCGGAGCATCGGCGACTACCTGTCGCTCGACGGCCTGCCGCAGGAGGTGACGCAGTGTGGCCTTGGTGGTGTTCTCGCTCAGGGGGGCGGCAGGCGCGGGGAAGCGAACCGGATTGACCTCCTCGGCGGACATCTGGCCGGGCCGGAGCTTGATCAGCTCGCCGGGCTGAACGGCCTTGACTCCGTCGAAGATCGTGCGCGTCGCGTAGGCCGGCTGGGCAAAGCGCAGAAAGTGCAGCAGTCCGGCGCGGTCGATGTCAGTCGCGGCCGCCAGGGATCCGGGTTCGGATGCGAAGTGGACACGCCCCGCGGCGGCGGCGTAATACATCGGCTTAATGCCGAAGGGGTCGCGGGTGAGTCTCAGGGAGTGGTCCGCGCGGTCATAGACCGCCGCGGAGTACATGCCGTTGAGGCGACTCCAGGCGGCGTCTCCGAATATTTGAAAAGCGGCGAGCACGACCTCGGTGTCACTGCGACCCTTGAAGCGGTGGCCGCGCACGGTCAGTTCGGAACGCAGCTCATGGTGATTGTAGATCTCGCCGTTGTACGCCAGCACCACGCGCTCGCCCGCCATGGGCTGCGTGCCGCCGCATTCGTCCACGAGGACCAGCCGGCGGTGGCCGAGGAACGCCCGCTCATCGCTCCAGCGTCCGGATTGTTCCGGACCGCGATGGATCAGACGCGCGGACACGCGTTCGGCGTCCGCGTGATCGAGCGTCTGGTTTTCCGTGAGCACGTACTGACCGTTAATTCCGCACATGTTCGCTACCGCTGAAAATTGACGCGGTGCTGCGAGTGCGGGGCACCGCCGTAGCGCTTCATTACACTGCGCTTCACCACGAGCTCTCCGAGTCGATGACCGACGACTTGCTCATGTTGGATGGCGGTGCGGAGATTGAAGCGCTCGACCGCCTGCACGCGCGTGAGCAGCGATGCGCAGCCGGCGATTTCGTCGCGCAGAGTTTCGGGTCCGGCCCAGGAATTGGGCTGGCCAAAGGAGACTCCGAGTTCCTGAAGCTGATCCGCCAGGACCGCCGCCCGACTCCAGACGGCATCTTTCCGCTCGGTCAGCTCCAGCAGATGGTCATAATTGTCATCCTGCAGGGCATCAGATTGCAGTCGTGACAGCTGGAACAGGCGGTCGCAGTGCAATTTGAACTCATGCAGGACGGACTCCAGGGGAGTCCGTCCATTGCCTGCCAATTCGCGTCGTTGAATCGTCATTGCATCAAGTAGTTAGCGAGGCGAGTTGCGTTAGCCGACCAATTGGGCGACGATCTGCGGAATCTGGTTGGCCTGGGACAACATGCTGACGCCGGTCTGCATGAGGATTTGTGCGCGCGTGAAGTTGGACATCTCCGCAGCGAAGTCGGCATCGCGAATCGTGGATTCGGACGCGGTAGCCGATTCTTGCGAGATCTTGAGGTTGAGAATCGTGTTCTGCAACCGATTGACCATGGACCCGAGGAAGGTCCGGGTGACATCCTTGGAATTGATCGCATCGATCAGGGAATCGATGGCGGCCTGCGCACTGGCGGTATTGGAGACGTCAAGGGTCTCGAGGGCGAGCGCGGACGCCGTCATGGCGGCGACATTAATGTAGTAGTAGTCTTGACCCACGACATTGTTTTCGCCGATGTGGAATTTGATTCCCGTGCCGGAGGAGGCGGTGGTCACGGCATTGAAGCCAAGGGCGAGCGTGGTGTCGGTGTTAGCCGTCGCCGACGCGCGGCTGCCGTCGAGCAGGTAGAAGCCGTTGTAATTGGTCGTGCGGGCGATGCGGTCCACTTCGCTTTTGAGCTGCTGGAATTCCACATTGGCCACCTGGCGATCGAGCGTGGTGAGCACGCCGTTGGCGGCCTGCACGGCGATGGCGCGCATGCGGACCAGTTTTTCGTCGATCACGGCCAACGCGCCTTCGGCGGTTTGGAGCATGTTGACGTCATAGCTGGCATTGCGTTCGGCCTCACCCATGCCAGCGATCGAGGAGCGGAGGCGTTCGGAGATTCCGAGTCCGGTTGGGTCGTCCCAAGCGTAGTTGATTCGCAACCCCGACGACAGTCGCTGGACCGCCGTATCCAACTCGCGCTGGGTAGTCCAGATCGCACGCTGTCCGCCAAGGGACAGCAGATTGTGATTGATACGTGTAGACATTTGTCGTCTATCTCCTAACCTTTGATGGTTGAAAATTTCACTCTTTGACCAGCTTTTTCAGCAGATACTCGGACATGGCGCGCGCGAGTTCAGCCACGGGATCGGAGGGCGGAATCTCGTTTTTGTCGATCTTCTTCAGGAGATCGAGCTTTCGTCTGGCCCCGTCGATCGTATAGCCCTGGACCTTGACCAGATAGTTGATCTTTTCGAGATCGGCGATGGCCTGATCGTCGTATCGTCGCTGATTGCCGGTCGTTCGCTGTGGATCGAGGAAGTGTTCGAACTCCTTTTCCCAGTAGCGAATGGTCGGCTTGGGAATGCCGGTGATGGCATGGACTTGCCCGATGGAAAACAGCTTGGGTTTTGCGAATCCCCGTCCTCGTGTCATGGCTTCACGCTCCTGTAGTTTCGATAATCCGGGAGCCGGTGCAAACGGTTGGCTCAATAGAGATATCGGAAAGACCTGAGCAGAACTTTAGCATTTTTGCGGGCGGCGGTGCGATTTTCTTTTCGGTTTGGCTTGCGGCTCAGTGGACGGACCCGGCGGCCTCGTCCGCGGCCATGGCTTCGAGGATTCGATCCCAGCCGGCCATGAAGGAGGGGAGTTCGTATTCGAACTCATCAGCGATGGTCACGTAGTCACCGGCAGCCTGTGCTTTATAGATTCGATCGAGGGTCGGGAGCAATTCACCGACGGCCGTATTGAGGGCGGCTCGCGCGGCACCCGTGGAGGCCTCCTTGGTTGCCCGTGTAACATGGTCGAGACCCGCCATGACGAGCTTCAGATCGTCGAGGAAAGTCGCCAGCTCGTTGTTGGCGGTGAATTCGTCGCCGATTCTGAACTTCCGGGCAATGGGTTTAGTTTGGGTCCGCATGTGGCCGATCATCTGGACCGTGTGATCGATGGTCTGCTGCCGGAGGGCGGCCGGCTCGGTAATTAGCAGATCGAGTTGCTGGCAGCTTTGGACGGAGCGGGACAATCGTTGGCGGCGCTGCCAGCCGTCCGGGAGCGGGTGACCGTCGAGGGCCACACCGCTGACGACCTTGCCGGCGGAGCGGATTTCGTCTTTCAATTCGGCGAGGACCTGGCCGACCGTGGTATCGCCATCGGCGACGCGATTCAACAAGAAGCCATTGAGGGTGATTTTCATGGCTGCACTCCAAGCAAGGGGTTAGGAAGACTCAAATGTCGTTGAGGTGATTTCGGTGTGCCTGCGATGACAGCGAGGATCGCGCACAGCCATTCGTAAAGCGCCAGGGTTTCGGTGCTCTGTTCAGCGAGCGTGACTCCCGCCAGGCTGGACCTGCCAAGTTGGTGGAAGTTCCATAGCGCTTCGAGCGGGCCGCCGTTCTTGAGTGTCGCGGCGATCGTTCGTTCGGCGCGTTCGATCCGGCCTCCGAGTTCGGAGCAGCGGCGGACCTGGAGGGGTTGCCGGCGCGAGATGTGCACGAGCTCGACGGCGGAACTTCGCGCGGCGGAGGCCGCCGCCAGAGCCTTACGGGCCGCCTCGATCAACGCGGTCGTGGTAACCGGATCGGGCGTAGCCGGACCCATTGCTGATTCCATGGCGTAGATCCACATGGGCCGCAGTTCGTGGTTTAGCTCCCAGCGCCGGTCGCGCGCTTCGCGATTGAGCGGTTCGAGGTCAAGCAGCGCATCGGTTGGATTGACAACGGTCCGGAACACGCGCGCAGCACTCAGATCATCGGCCGCCGGTGCGACCGACGACAGGGCTGCCTGTGCCAGCGCGGAAATCGTCTCGACGGAAACGGTTCTGGCGCACTCGGAGATCGCGCACGGTCGCTGCGGCAGGCAGGGGAAGCACTCAGAAGTCGGTTCGACGACGTAGTGGCCGGACCCATAGGGCGCGGTTTCTGAGGCCAGAGCCGTTCCGACGGTGATTGCAATCACTTGCGTTCGGACGGCAGCGGCGAGGTGCATGGGGCCGGAATCATTGGTGATCAGCAGGTCGCATGACTCGAGGACGGTCGTCAGTTCAGGAATATTCGTTCGGCCGATCAGTGACACAACCCCGGGGCTACCGGCGAACGCCTCCGCGAGGTCGGAATCGCGCGGTCCACCGATGATGATCAGCTCGGCCCCCCACCGCGCGCGCAGTTCACGGGCCAGCCTGACGTAGGACGCGACCGGCCAGCACTTGGAGCGATGGGAAGCGCCGGGATGAATCGCAAGGCGTGGCGGCCGGGTTGACTTCGTTACCGCGAGGCCGGCGACTTGCTCTACCTGCGGAACGTTCAGTCGCAGAAATCGTTCAGCCCGCCAATCGACATCACGCACGCAGTTCGCATAGATATCCACGAGATTGAATTGACACCAGGGGCGCGCGAGATTCGTCGCGAAGAAGTAGCGCAGCCACGGTGCGTTCACGCGTTGGAGTCCGCCGCGGTCCAGCGTGACGCCCATCCCATGCTCCCCGACCAGCAAGTAGTTCAGGAGCGTCGCCGGGCGTGTGTGAGTCAGATTCCAGACCGAATCGAACGCCTCGCCCCGGAGTTCGCGCAGGTAGTCGCGGTAATGACTGATGGCGGAGGGCAGATCATGATTCGCGCCTGAGGCGAGCGCCGGGAGCAAATGCTCGAGGCGAACGGTGTGAATCTGATCCACCGCCGGGAGCATGGCCGCCACATCGCGGAAGCACTCCTCGACGAGCAGATGGAGTTCGCCATCCGGATCGCGCCGCTTCAATCGTCGCAGGAACGGGCCGGATTGAACGAGATCGCCCATGCGACTGATTGCCAGTACGAGGGTTTTATGCATTCACGACTCCCGAACCGCGACGCACCGGCAGCGGACGATTCACTTCGCTCAGCAATTGAACCGCTCTCGCCATGAGCTCCACAAAGGACTCGAAAGCCGCCAGATAGCGGCGGGCGTCGTCGCGGGGCAGACAGCTCCAGGCCACTTGCAGGTATGATGCAATGGGTTTGGCCAGGCGACTGGATTGTTCGAGCGTGGGCAGCTGGTTTGACCATGACGAATCTCCGCGCGCGACGGCGGTAACGGCGCAAGCCGCGATTTCCGTCAGTGCACGGGCGGTATCGCCGGCCTGCCTGCGAATATCGTGCGGCAGGAGTGTCAGGTCCGCAGCGGGCGCCGGAACGCGAAAGAGTCGCAACCAGAACGCGCGCAGGAATTCCAACTCCGCTTGCGACGCTCCGGTGTGCGGTCGATTCAGCAACCGCGGCCGGAAGCCGTGGTGATCGGACAGACTGGTTCGCCACACTCGAACGCCCGGCAGGGATCGCAGCAGTTCCGGGTGCAGCAATGCGGACTCGACCGTCTCGACCGTTATGGCCTGCGCACAGCCGCAATTGCCGCAGGTTGAGCGATAGTTGCAGGGTGCATAAGACAAGTCAGGCTCAAGGGCAAGCGCTCCGCCGAGGTAGGGACCGGTGTCTTTCACGGCGGCCGGGCCGATGTAGAGTCCCACGACGCGAGTCCCTACGGCCGTAGCGAGATGCAGCGGGCCGGTGTCGTTGCCGACGGCGCAGTCGGCGCGCTCCAGAATGGCGGCGAGCGTGCCCAGATCAGTACGTCCGCAGATCGCGGTTGCATCGCCGTGGGATGCCCGTTCGATTTCCGAGCCGACATCGGCCTCGCTCCGGGACCCGACAACAACGCTCGCGATGCCGCTTGCGCGCAACTTGCGCGCAAGCGCTGCAAAGGACGTGGACGGCCAGCGGCGCTCCGGGGTGCTCGCTCCGGGAATCATCACCACGAATCGCCCTGTCGCAGGCGCACGCGTCACGGACGTCAGAAGTTCCTGCGCGCACTTGCGATCGGATTCCGTCACCATGAAGCTCAAGCGGGCGGGAGCGTTTTGCGGAGCAAACACGTGGCGATAAATATCGACGAGATGAAAGGGGTTCAGGCTGCGCTCGCGAATGACGCTCAGGGTATAGAGCAGCCAGGGGTCCGCGCATTCCGGACCGGAGCGATCCCGCCGGACCATGCCGTAGGCGTTTTGCGGACGCATCGCGCCGCAGAGCAATGCAGAGTGCGGCGTGTGCGAAAGATTCACCAGGGTCTCCGGCGCGCCGAGCGAATGGTCGTCCAGCAGTTGCTTCGCGAGTCGCAGCGCAGTGGCCTGACGGCCGTGTCGCGAATCGAGTTCGCCGACGAACCGGTCAAGCTCGAAGCCGATCACGTGATCAACGCCGGGCAACCGGCGGGCGACTTCCGTAAAGGCATCCAGCACGATCAGCGTGATTTGCCGCTCCGGGTGTCTGCGGCGCAACGCGAGAATCAGCGGGCCGCTCTGCAGCAGGTCACCGAGGCGCGTGAAATTTACGATGACGGCGGTGGGCGCCATCAGGCGATAACCCCCCGTTCCACACCCCAATCGCGGAATTCTTTCATCAGCAGGAACATTGCTTCGGGCCGGCTGAGCGTCCCGCTGCCGTCCTGAATTCGCCCGACGATATCATCCAGAGTCAAGGCACGTTCGCCATCGAAGGTGGAGAGAAAGGCGGTCAGCTCGTCGTCCCCCGCAGCGGCCGCGAGCAGACTCGCGAGGTAGTTGGGATTGCGACGGCGAACCTTTAACTCCGGCCACCAGCCGCTCAGCAGATCGAGGGCGGTCGCCAGGCGATGCTCGTAGGTGTGCTCACGCAGGACGCGCTCGCGCGCGGCGCCGGCGATGACTTGGCGTGGCGCGGGATGGTCAAGGTAATAGGACACCAATCCGGGCAACTCGTCGATGCTGTCGAAGACGACTTGTTCCGTACCTTCCGCGAACAACTCGGCGAGCTCCGTTCGGCGATCCACGAGCTGAAAAGCTCCGCAGGCCGCGAGCTCGAAGGTCCGCGGATTGACGAAGTCTCCGGCGGGATCGACGGACGACGAGCGCATCGAGCTATGGAGATTCAGATTAACCTCGGTGGCGTTGAAGACGTTGACACACTCCGCGCTCTCGAGTCGCCGCCCGTGCTCCTGCACGATCGTGGCGAGCGGTCCATGATCCGGCCAGTCGTTGCCCCAGATTTTGAAGTCCGGGAGCCGCAGTTCGCTGAAGGCGGCGCGGCGATTGGGATAGCCGGCGCCGACGAAGGACGTACGGCTGCCGAAGCGCGTGCGGACTTCCGGATCGAGATTCAACGGACGATGCACGCGGGGATCGGCAGCCAGCGGCAGGTAGGCGGAATTGCGAATTCCGGCATCGGCCAGGGCCTGCACGAATTGGCCGCGCTGGATCGTGAAGAACGCGTCATAATGCGGGCCGATTTCCCGCCAATAGTCGAACAGGCGGAAATCCTCCACGAACCAGAAAGCGGTTCGCACTCCGGCCTGTTTTAACTCCGCAAGGGTGGCCGGAACGAGCGGAGTCTGCGCCACCGCCCACACCAGATCGGCACGGAACTCGATCGCACGTGCGGCGATCATCTCACTGAGCAGCGTGGCATGGAGGCCTTGCAGTGCGCGACGATGCGTGGGGCTGGAGGTCAGACTTTCCAGTGCGCGGTGAGGCCCGTGATATTCCGCGAGATCGAACAACTCGACGTCATGGCCGAGTCTGCTCAGGGCAGCGGCGCAATAGCGGGCAATCGGATAGGAGCCGCCGTACATGGGTGTAGGAACGAGTATGCGCAGAGTGCCGGTTGATGATGGCGGCGCGGAGGTGCCGAGGGCCGCCTCATAACGATCTTTCGCCGCTCGGTAGCCGGGAGTTCCGCGCAGGACCACGGTCGGCGCGGCGGACCGCTCAAGTTCGAGCAACCCGGCGCCGACGACGGTCCAGCGACAGATAAGCTTCGTCGGTTCCCAGACGCGAAGTTGCAACGCTTTACGCGCGATGGCAGGTTCGGTTTCGACGCAGATCAGTTCGGCGACGGTGTTCGGACACTTGCAAGCGAGGAACTCCTGCGCGGCCTGGATGAGATAGCCAAGTCCGGGTCCGAGGATCACAATTCGGACGCGACCGCCGGTTGCAGCGGCCACAATCTGCGATTCGAAGGCGGCGATCAAAGCCGTTGCCTCAGCCAGCGGATTTACGGCGGAGTGCAAGCGCACGCCGCCATACTGCAAGATCGGCGAGTTGTCGCGCGCGTAGGTCGTGGGCAGGTCACCGGCAGACGAGATCGCGTTGCGGTCCGTCGCCCACGGAACGTATTTTTCGAGTTCGGCGATTTCAGGCATGTGCGGAAACCAGTAAAGTGCTCTGACTCAGCAGCGCATGGAGGTCTAAGGGAGCGACGCGGCAAGTTCCGCGCAGTTCTCTGCCCTGCGGCAAGACGTGGAAGACCCGGGGAGCGGCCGCTCGACTGTCGAGCAACGACTCGAGCGCAAAGCGCATGGCGCGATATCTAGGCGCCAGTGCGAGGCCGGTATTGCCGCTGGCGGACCGCTTGCAGTGGGCAGCGTATGGGCGGGTACCCTGGCCGAGATCGACGCCGATCAACACGATGCGCGGCGGATTCGCGGCGATCGCGAAGTCGAGCGCGGGAACGACAGAAGTGCCGCCGCGGGCTTGCAGTGGCTCAACATTGGAATCGCCGCGAAAGCAATGACGGTGGTGTGCGCTCAACACGGACTCATTTGTTGACATGAACACGATCAGCGGAGTGCCTTCGGTCACATCGGCTAAGTCGCGCGCCGCCGCCGGAAGCCGCTCCAGCACCACGACGGCATCCGGGTTCAATCCGGCAGCCGCGAGGGCGGGACAGGCGCCGCTAACCGCGATAATCGACAGTTGCGCTCGATGTTCCCGGAGCGCGCTCACACTCGCATCGAGTGAAGGACCCGCTCCCACGACACACATGGTTTTGTGACGGTCGATTCTCAAGTCTGTCCACGCTGGAAGTGCATCCAGCAAATGTCGCGCATCGATCGAAACCGACTTCAAGAGCGGATTGTAAACCGTCGCGCTTGCACGCTCGCTTTGCAGCGCGATCATGAGTTCCGAAAACGGTGTCGCCTCGACTCGTGCCAGTGCGGCGCAGTAGGGCGCGATCATCACCCTGGATTCAGGCACCAGATCCGCGAGTGCTTCGGCGAGCGCAACAGGATTGGCGCTCGTGAGCAGGTGAAAGGTCCGGGCAGCGAGCGCGGGCTCGCGGCGGGCAGCCAAGTCAGCCAGGGCCGCGAGCGCCGGATCCGGCTCGATCACCGTCAGCGACGCGGGCGGGATCAACAATTTCGCGATGGCTTGCGCAAGATAGCCCAATCCAAACCCGATCAACAATGTCGAGCCGGAAGTCTCCGTGACCAGCGAGTCGGCGATGTCGGCGGCTTCGGCCACCGGGTCCACCCCGCTGTGAATGTGCAAGCCACTCGGAATATGCACGGCGGTGAGGGCACCGGACCGGGCCGCCTGCAATTCGTAGCTGGCAAAACGGCGATAGGATGTACCCGGCATCATATGGTTTCGAGATGCTCTACTTGACTTGATGACCTTGGAGGCCGAACCCGCTCGAGCAGCAAATTGTAGGCGTTGTGCAGCCATAGGTCCTTTGCGATTGCGGCCACTTTGTCGCGCGCCCGGGTCACAATCGCAGAGCGCAAGTGCTCGCTGACGATCAGTTGTTCCAACGCATCAGCCCAGTGGTTCCGCTGGTCATCCGCAAGCAGCCCGGTTAGGCCGTGTTGAACGACGTCGCTGTATGGCTGTGCACGAGAGAAGATGCCGGGGACTCCCAGTAACGCGCATTCATAGAATTTCAGCGGCGTACGCGCGCGATTTGCCGGGGAATCGATCAGCGGAACGCAGATCAGGTCAAGATCGAAGTCTGCTAATCGCTGCAGGTGCTGCGCATAGTCGCTCAGTAGTGGTCCTCCCATCCGAACTTGCGGATGGTAGCACAGATCGCCCGGTCGAGCTCCCCAGTAGTACAGCATGGTACGCGGATTCCGCTCCAGAACCGTCTCCAGGGCCGGCAGCAGCATGCCGACATCCGTCGCATGCGCGGGGCCCGAGATCAATCCGATGCGGAGGTCGTGACGATGTTCGAGGCGCTTCGATTTGGCTTCGACGAGGGCGACCGGCGGCGCACTATGCAGGACGACGGAGTCGATGCCGTGCGCGGCGAGTTGCAGATGGAGCGGCACTGAGCTTGCGGTAACGACGTCAGCCGCGTTCATCAGTTTCCAGAAGGCGCGCTCCCATTCCGCGCGCCGTTGACCGCGCCGGGATTCCTGTCGAAAGCGGTCCAGCATGAGGTCATCGCTATCAACGACCAGCCTGCGAACCGGGTCGTTTCGACGCTGGACTAATGAATCGATCAGTCGTGCGTCGGACAGCGGACGGAAGATGATCACGGTAGCGGCGTTGTCAAGCAGACGAGTGATCGTTGAGTGATCACAATCGTTGGCTTGAATCCATGCGAAATCGCGATCGGGCCGTAAATCGAGTTGAGCGAGCGGCAGGATCCAACGCGTCATCGCTCCGGCCGAAACGGCGGGCTCATCCGAGATGAACAGGAGATCGAATTGCCGCACCGTTCGGGAGCTTCGTTGACAGGCGGATGCGGACGGTAAGGTGGCTGCCCATCGATCATCGAATCGCAGTTTGTTTGCTGCTTCCGCCTGAAATCTACCGGGGGTTGAGCCGCGGCAGTGAGTCACGACGGCACCGGCGGCACAGCGACAGTTCGCACCGAGCTGAGCGGCACGTAAGCAGAGGTCGATGTCCTCGTAGCCATTCACATAGGCCTCATCGAATCCACCCAGCTCGCGATAGAGCTGCCCCTCGATGAGCATGGCGATGCCCGACACCGCGGCGACGGTAGCATCCTGCGGGACCGGGACGGCTTCGCCGTGGCAAATCTCCGTGATGGCCTGCGACGTCAGGCGCAAACCGCAATTCTGCACAGTACCGTCCGGGTACAGGATTGTAGGTGTCGTGATTGAGCCGCGCCGCCGTGCCGCAAACAGGTGCGAAATGGAACCGGCGGTGAGCTCGACGTCGTTATTCAGAAACAGCAGCCAGTCGCCGACCGCGCTGGCTGCGCCAGTGTTGCAGGCCTGTGCGAAGGTCAGCGAATTGTTACTTGTCAACAGGGTGATTCGCGGATCGGTGACCGGCAGCCGGCTTCGCGCTGCGGGGCCGCTGGAGACCACGACGATCTGCGACACGCATTGCGCGGGCAGGCGAAGCAAGCTGCGCAATAGGCCGTCCGTGTAATGAACAGATCCGCATTCGGGGATCACGATCGTAAGCCGTTCGGCGGCAGCGCCGTCCAGATCGGGATAAACTGCGGGCTGCGGCGCGGGATTGTCAAAGAACTGCTGGCGCTCGGCGCTGCGCAAAGTCGCGTAGGAATCGGCGGCTCCGAGCCGCTCCAGAATCAGACCGTGTGTGTCAAGTCCGGTGCGCCACCACTCGCATCCGTTGTCGGAAAGGTTGGTGGTTTCCGCGGGCGGAATGTCCATCAGCGCAAGGTCGAGCACGCTGTTGATCAGTCGATCATCAAACCGGATCACTTGCCCGACGTACATGTTCTTGCGGTATGGTGCCGTATAGTGCGGAACGGCGGTATGGTGGTAGAGCCCGATGCAGCGACAGCCAAGCTCGGCGGCGAGATGCAGCGCGCCGGTATCCGCTCCGATTACGACGTCGGTCGCACCAAGCGTCGCGATCAGCTCCGCCAAGTCGGTTGCACCACGGCGATCCGACAGTCCGCGCCGGTTGCGACCAGCATCAGCCAGCACATCACACTCAGCCGGAGGCGCCAACCCCAGCAAGACAATCGCGACGTTGCCCTGCGACCCGAGATCATGCGCAAGGTTTGCCACCCACGTCGGCGGCATTGAGCGCACCGGATCGCCGGAGTCGCAGAGGATCGCTACGGTTCGTTGTCCGGGTGAGCGCGAACGGCGCTCCCCCACGGGGGGCAGCTCTGCGGCGGCTGCGTCCTGGCAACCCGCCATTCTACGCCATGCATCCGCAAGGTGAACGGCCGCGGGACGTTGTTCAAGGACGCGCTGTTCGATCCAGGCGATCGGATCCGGCGTGACCATTCTTGAGTCTTCTCGTCGATAGCCGAGCAGCGACCGCGGCTGCGCGCTTTCCGCGAATCGGACCGCAGCGAGCGAGCGAGAAAGGACGATGGCCGAGTCGCACATTCCTTCATCCGATGTCGCGAAAGCACAGATTTGGCTTAGCAGAACAGGCTGCGAACCTGCATGCCGCGCCAACCCGCTCCACTCCGCGAGCGGAACGGGCAAGAAGTTATTGACTTCCGGCAGCAACCGGGCCACCGGCAGGTATCGCTCGTCACAGCTTAGCGTGACGCGCCAATCGTGTCGTCGCAATTCGGCCAGCAGGGGTCGCGTGTGCAGAATATCGCCGAGGCGCGACCACTGAATGACAAGTGCGTCAGGCATCCACCATCAGAGATTTTTCGAAGTGGGCCATGATCTCATGTGCGGCGGCGTGATTAGCGTCGAGTTCGAGCACCCGGCGGCAGGTCTCGACGGCGCGCGTGAGCAGGCCGGCTTTCCAATAGGCTCCGCACAAGTTGAAGAGGAAGTTCGTATCGTCGGGGTTCTGGGCAACGTAGTTTTCGAGGTGCGGCAGCGCGGCCTCCGGCTTGTTGGCCTCCATCGCCGAGCGGTACAGGTAGAACAGCGCCTCGGCATTGTCCGGATCATTCTCGAGCACGCGCTCGAAGCGCGCGATGGCCGCATCATGACGGTTGCGCGCCGCCAGCGAGAGTCCGACTCCGAATTCGCCTTTGAGGGCATTTGGATTTTTTGCCAGGGCCGTCATGAAACTGTATTGCGCCGCGAGCCAGTTTTCCTCCAACATAGCAATTGTACCCAAGCCGAGGTACGGACGCTCGGATTCGCCATTCAGGCGAATGGCCTCGTAGTACGCCTGTTCCGCGCTCGCGGTCTCATTCAAACGCGTCAAGCAGTTGCCGAGCGTTTGCCAGGTTTCAAAGCCGTCCTCGTTAGCGAGCGTCAAGCGACTTTCGACGATCCGCTGCAACAGGTCCGCCGCGCCGCGGAAGTTTCCGTCGGAATAGAGCGACTGCGCCTGATCGAAGAGTGAGTCGGAGTTAACCGGGTTCGCGGTCGCGGCGGGAACGGTCACCGAGTTCGTGGCCAGCTGTCCATAGGTACCGCCGTGTTCGCCCCAGGTAATCGTCATCCCGTATTGCGCGAGCAGTTCCTGCTCGTCGCTCTGGACCTTGTTCGCCCACTTTTGGGTAAAGCGCTCGAGATTTTCGCGATCGTGATCCTTGCGACCGGGCGAGGACTCTTCGTGATGCACGACTTTACATTCCGGCGTGTAGTAGCAAGCCAGCCCGGCCTCCTGAAGTCGCAGGCAGAAATCCACGTCCTCGAATCCGTTGACATATCCCTGGTCCAGGCCGTCGAGTTGCGCGAACACCGAATTTGGCACCAGCATGCAGGCGGCGGTAACCGCGTTCATCCGGCGCTCGGTATTAACCGCGGGGTGATCCGGCCGGAAATTCTGAAAGACATGGTAGGGGATCTTGCGATCGTTGAACGCGAGCCCGGCATGCTGCACCGTTCCGTCCGGATAGGTAAGCAGGCCGCCGACCGCGCCCACGTGCTCGTGCCGCTTCGCGCAGGACATCAGCGCATCAAGCCAGCCCGATTGCGGTCGCGTGTCATTGTTGAGGAACACGAGAAAGCGTCCTTCGGCCAGGCGGGCGGCGGCGTTGCAGGCGGCGGCGAAGCCCAGATTGCTGGAGAAGCGCAGCAATTTGACGTCGCCCTCGATGGCTTTCAGCATGGCGACGGTGTCGTCCGCGGATCCGTTGTCGACGAAGATGACCTCGAAGTTTGCGGCGGGATCGTTGGCGCAGATCGACTCGATGCACTCGCGGGTGAGTTCCACGCGATTGTAGCAGGGAATAATGATGGACGCATCGAATCGAAAAGAGTCGGCTGTCGCAGAATTCATGGCGTTCTCCCGAACGTTATTTTGAGCTGAGATTGAAGTTTCAGAGGGAATCTGCCGCGCCGATTTCCGGTCGCCGGGGCAGAGCACGCGTTCATAGATCACGCGTGTGCGCAAGCCGAATTCACGCCAGGTAAACTTACGCGCTTCCGTGGCGGCGCTCGAACCGTCGCCGCGCGCCAGTGCGCGCCGTACGGCGTCGTGGATCGAGGCCGGATCATCGGGCTCGCAGAGCTCGATGCTATGGGGTGTCAGGTAATCCGTAATTGCACCCCACGAAGACGCTACGACCGGCGTCCCGAGCAGCGCGGCTTCCAGCGACACGAGACCGGGCAACTCGAACCAGCTTGGGAGCACGTGAACAGCCGCGGCGCTCATGAGCGCGGCGAATGCCTCGGATTCGAGTTTGCGAACGAAGCGCACGGGGAGGCCGGCTGCGTATTGGTGTACGAGCTCCACGTACGGGGCTTGCACACTGGCCGTGCCGATCGCGAAAACAATGGGAATGCCAGTGTGTTCCAGCGCTTTGAGCAGCATCAGTTGGTTCTTGCGCGTCTCCAGCCGTCCGCAGCAGAGGACGAAGCGGTCAAGTCCGAGCTCCTTTGCAACGCGCTCGATCGCCGAGACGCTCGCCGGTCGGATACTGTCCGCTCCGAAATGCACGGTGTGCACGAGATCCGCCCGGATGTCATAGTCGCGAACCAGGCGGGCGGCCTCGGTAGCACCGCAAGCAAACACGGCGGCTGCATCGCGAAGCACCTCGCGGTTTTCGACGACGGGGCCATCACTCGTGTTTCGAATTGCTTTTAGCTCCGCGTCGAAGCGCATCTGATTCCGGCCCGCGCGCAGATAGTCGCGGAAGAGCGGAATTGTCGCGATCGACTTGCGCACGTAGCGCGGCCAGTCCTCATAGAGCGCAGTGAGCACGTAGGGCTTGCCGGCCTGATTACAGTTTTCGCGAAAGCGTCGCGCTTCATCGCCGATGGTTAAGTTGACGATATGCACGAGGTCGAATTCGGAGACGTCCCGTTCGCCGGCACAGAGTTTGACATCCACGTCGAGCTTTGACAGCTCCTCGTGCAGTTGGTGCATCACCACGGTGTCCCCGCCCGGGACGATGAAGGCGGCGGCGCGATTCTGAATCAGAACTCTGAGCTTTCGCATCTCTGGTCGCCGACGGAATTACGGGTCAGCGAACGACTTGCGGAATCACCGACGGTCGCGTTTCAGGCACGGGAGCGTGGAGGTTGCGTTTGAACGCATGCGGATGTGCCGGCGGCAGCGGAAAGTCCGTTGACCCGCTGGCCAAATCGCGAAGATCGGAATCGACCATCATCTTGACCAGACCCTCGAGGTCGGTCGTGGCCGACCACCCGAGCCGTTCCCGGGCTTTCGACGGATTGCCGACGAGCAAGTCCACCTCAGCCGGTCGCACGAAGGCGGAGTTGATTCGAACATACTGGCGATAGTCCAACCCGAGTTGACCGAACGTCAGTTCGCAGAACTCGCGAACGGTGTGTGTATGTCCGGTAGCAATCACGTAATCCTCCGGGTCGGTTTGCTGCAGCATTAGCCACATCGCCTCGACATAGTCGCCGGCGAAGCCCCAGTCGCGACGCGCGTCGAGGTTGCCGAGTTCGATGTGGTCGGTCAAGCCGAGCTTGATCGCGGCCGCACCGCGCGTGATCTTGCGCGTGACGAATTCTTTGCCGCGGCGCGGGGATTCGTGATTGAAGAGGATTCCGGACACGGCGAACAGGCTGTAGCTTTCGCGCGCGTTGACGGTGATGTAGTGACCGTAAACCTTGGAGACGCCATAGGGGCTGCGCGGGTAGAACGGTGTGGACTCTCGTTGCGGGGTTTCGCGGACGGATCCGAACATCTCCGATGAGGAAGCTTGATAGAAACGAATGGCGCGGTCGGCCGAGCGAATCGCCTCCAGCAAGCGGGTTACTCCCAGCGCAGTGAATTCTCCGGTCAGGATCGGCTGTTCCCAGGAGGTCGGGACGAAGCTCTGCGCGGCGAGGTTATAGACTTCTTCAGGTCTTGCGTCGCGCAGGATCTTCTCGAGCGAGTTGGCATCGAGCAGGTCTCCCTGCATGACGTGAACTTTCGTGCGCAGGTGTTCGATTCGTCCCAGATTGTCCTGACTCGAGCGCCGAACCATTCCGAACACTTCGTAATCTTTCGCCAGCAGCAATTCGGCCAGGTAGCTGCCATCCTGTCCGGTAATCCCGGTAATCAATGCGCGGCGTTTCATGGGGTTATCCTTAGAGAATGTAGTCGACGAGGGACCTACTCAGAACTCGCGAGCTGATCTGGACCAACGCGTCGTACGCGCTCTGTTCCGTGGCCAGCCGGCTGACCAGTTCGGTGAGGTCCACACCGCCGGCTTGTTCCTGTTCGTCGGTCAGATCGACGGCCTGCGACTTCAATCTGGACAGCGTATCATTCAGTCGCTGGCCGATACTCCCGACGTAGGTCTGTTGTGTGACCATCCCATTGCGAATGTCGCTCAAGGCGGTTCGCAACGCCTCGTTCGACAGTGTGGCTTCCTGGCCGTCCGGCGGCTGATTGTTGTTGGCGATGGTATTGCGGAGTTGCGCGAGGACGTACACGAGATCGCGGTTGGTCCCGGCCGCTCCCAGCGGCTGAAACAGCTCACTGCCGGGGACGTTGATTTGCACGTCCTCGCCTTCGCTGATCCGCCGATAGATCCGACCGGGCAGCGTCTCTTGCGTCGCGTGCGCGCCGGTAATGCGGCCGTTTTCATCGCGGTCCAAGGTGAACGGGGCAGCCACGGTTTGAAAGCCGCCGAACAGATAGCGGTCGTTGTGCTGCGCGTTAATCAGCGTGGTCAGCGCTTCCAGTTTCTGGTCGATTTGGATGGCAGTGTTCTCGCGATCCTGTTCGTTCTGGCTGCTGTTGTCGGCGGCCACGGCGAGCGCGTCGATCTCGCTGATCAAGTCAACGATGGATTGCAGGCTGGCATCGGCGGCATTCAACCAGTTCTGGCCGTCTTCGATGTTCCGCTGATACTGCGCATTCTCCGCCAGGCTGCGTTCGGTCCGGAACAGGTGTCCCGCATTTTCCGTGTCTTCGGATGGCTGGAAGATACGATTGCCGGTTCCCATTTCCCGCTGGATCCGGACGAGATTGGCCAGCCGTTCCTGAACATCAGCGGTAAAGACAGCGTTGCGGTAGGAGTCAGATACTCTCATGGTCATTCTTAGGCACCGATATCCAGTACGGTTTGCAGCATCTCGTCAACGGTCTTGACGATCTTCGCGGCTGCTTCGTAGGCATTTTGAACTTCAATGAGATGCGTCATTTCTTCGTCCAGCGAGACGCCTGAGACCTGTTGGCGGCGATTCCGCAGGCTTTCCATGGCGCCTTGCTGCGCTGCGAGCTGACCGGCCGCGAACTCACGTTTGGAGCCGACGGCCAGGACACTGCTGGTGAAGTATTCGTCCAGCGTAGAGCGGCCGTTGTTCAGTAGTTTCTGCGTCTGCAAGCCGGCGATCCGCAAGGCAAGCGAATTATCGCCAGGCGAATCGAGGGCTGACGCCGCTGCGATGTAGCTAACGTCCGCCTGGATCATCGCCGAGAGGGTAAATTCTCCGGCGTTGTCGGCGTGCGGGCTGAAGTACTCCTGTCCGCTGCTGCCGTCGAGTCCGTAGCCTGTGGTGTGAATGGCATTGACTTGGCTCGTCAGTTCGCGCGCGAAGTCATTCAGCGCCCGGATCGTTCCTTCGATGTCTTCATCGCGGAGATCAATCAGGGCCTTCAGCTCTCCACCTTCCGGAACAAAGGGGCGCGCGTGAATACCGGCCGAGATGACGGTGCGCGACCCGGAGGCCGAGTCCACCCGGGTGGACACGAGATCGATGCTGGTATCGCGCTGCACGATGATGCGGCCGTTGGTGTAAACGTTGACGATGCCATCCGCGCCTTCTTCCGACCTGATGCTGATCAAGCCGGACAGTTCCTCCAAAGCGATATCCCGCGAGTCGCGCAGATCGGAGGCCTCCACCCCGCTGTTTTCGGCGTGCAGGATTTGGATATTCAGCGCGGCCACGCGGCTCGTCAAGTTGTTGATGCGGGCCACGGAGGATTCGATCTCTTGATCGACGTCATTCTGCCGCCCGCGAAGATTGCCGTACACCCGTCGTACATTTGCCGCGAGCGTCTCAGACTTTTCGCGCAGTGCAATTCGCGAGGACTCGCTCTCGGGGTCATTGGCGAGATCCTGCCAGGCGGACCAGAATTGCTGCAACTGGTCGCTGATCGCCGCTCCGCCGAGTTCGTTGAAGACTTCTTCAACTCGGCCCAGCATATCATCTTTGCGCGTCCAATAAGACTCTTCCGAGGTCCCCTGGCGAATCTGCTGATCAATGAGGCGATCGCGCACGCGGCCAAGGTACTGGATGTCGACGCCGTTGCCAACCTGCCAGCGATCGCCGAGGGAACTGGGAGCCATGGCGGCCAGGTCAAGCCGGCGTCGGCTGTAGCCTTCGGTGTTGACGTTGGCGGCATTGTTGCCGATCACCTGCATGGCCAACTGGTTGATGGCCATCGCAGAGCGCCCGGTTTGGAGGATGTCTGAGAGTGTGCTCATGGTCAGGCTTGACGGTCCACCATAATGGAGGAGCCGCCGCCAGGGCCGTAGTTACCGGCTTCTTCGCACGCCTTGATCAGTCCGAGCATGGCCTGCAAGCTGTCATCCATGATTTTGCGCGCGAGTTCGAGGCAGCGCAGGGCGTCTTTGCGAATCGCGGTGAAATGCGGGCGCACGGCTTGCTGTTGTTCGCGCGGCAATTTGCGTTGATTTTTGATCAGGTCGAGCAGCACCTCTTGAATGACCTTCGATTCCCGCTCCATCACATCGACGTCATTTTCACGCAGCCCGCGGTTCAGGTACTGAACGTGGATTCGCAGGGTGCCGAGATTGCGGACGAAATCAGCGCGAGTTGGTTTCATGGCGAATGGGCTCCGGGGGAGCGATTTGACTGAGAATCGATTTGGCGATGCCAAAGTGCGCGGACTTGGCGACGTGCTCCGCGAGTTGCCATTCAGCGAGGCTATTGAACATTTCGCTCTCGACGCCGTTTCCGAGCAGGGATTTGCCGTCCATGGTCGTGGTCATGGCGCGCACGAGCTGCAGGGTCATCATAGACTCGAACTGGGCCGCCGCCTGCTCGGTCTTGCGCGCCGCGGCGGAATCACTCTTGAGTGTCAGCGCGGCCGTCGCGGCCGCCGGATTCAAGGCTTGCGGTACGGGACGAAGTGGGTTCATCAGATGATCACCAGCTCGGCTTGCAGCGAGCCGGACTCTTTCAGCCCCTGGAAGATTGCGATCATGTCGCGCGGGCTGACGCCGAGTGCGTTGAGCGCTCGGGCCACATCACCGACCGAGGCCGCGCCCTCCATTTCGAGCAAGCCTGTTCCGGCATTCTCCACGGAAATGCGACTCTGCCGTTCGCTGATGGTTTGTCCGTTGGAGAACGCGGGAGGTTGGCTGACCGCGGAGCGTTCGGTGATTTCGACGGTCAGGTTGCCGTGCGCGATCGCCGCCGGCAGGAGTACGACGGCGGCGCCGACGACGATGGTGCCGGTCCGTTCATTGATGACAATGCGATCCGAGGCCACGGGTCTGACCGTGAGATCAAGCAATTCAGACTGGAAACTCAGACGGTCTGTGCTGCTCACGTATTCGTGGGGCAGCTCGACGACGATGGTGGATGGATCGAGCACGCGCGCGCGCTCCGGATAGAGATTATTGATGGCCGTCGCCACGCGCACGGCCAGTTGCACATCGGGCCGGGTCAGCGAGAGCACAAACGTATCAGCCGGCGCCGGCAGCGCTTCAGCGTTCGCGAGCATTACGATTCCCTGCGGAATCCGACCGACGACGGAGTGGTTTTTTGAGACGCGCGATCCTTGTGACTCGAAATTGAACCCACCGATGGAAATTGGACCTTGGGCTTCGGCGACGGGTTCGCCCCAGGGGTCCTGCATGACCGTGCGCAGCAGCGTTCCGCCCTGCAAGCTGGTAGCGTCGCCGAGCGACGAGACGAGCGCGTCGGCCCGCGAACCGAATTTTGTTCCTTGCGCCATTTCGCAAGTTACCATGACGGCGGCGACGTTCTTGAGCTTCAGTGTGGCCGGGTCCACGACGATTCCGAATTCCTTCAGCATCGTCGCAAACGATTGCGGCGTAAACGTCGATTTGCTGCCGTCGCCACTTCCGGCCAGACCGACGACCAGGCCGTAGCCGGTCAGCGTGGTGGGCGCGGAATTGGGATAGGTCGTGATATCGCGAATCCGCACCTGCGAGAGTGCGGGAGTGGCGATCAGGATTACGAGGACGATGAGGCGCGTCATGTTAGAAGAGCCAGTCGAAGACACGGGCAATGATTCCGGGTCGTTCCGAATTGGCCAGCGCGCCTTTGCCCTTGAAGGTGATTTCGGCATCCGCGATCAGATCGGAGCGAATCGAGTTGTCCGGCGTGATGTCATCGGTGCGGACAACACCGCTCAGAATCGTCAATTGGCGTTCGCCGTTAATGACGACGCTTTTCTGCCCTTCGATTCTCAGGTAGCCGTTCGGCAGCACTTCGACCACCCGCGCGGTCACGGTGCCGTAGAGCCTGCCCTGGCGGGTCGTGCGCCCGTCGCCTTTGTGTTCGCTCTTGGACGCGCCTTCTCCGCTGAGCAGCGGAATGAAGTCCAGCGCGCCGGTTCCACCGGCCGACAACGACGCCCCGTATTCGGACTTGGTGTTGGTTCCGGCTACGGCCGAGGCAGTGGTGTTCTCGACGATCTGAATCGTGACGATGTCTCCGACGTCACGCGCGATCCGATCCGCGTACATGGAGGGCGCGGGAATCGCGAAGGCGCTCGCCGCCATGAAGACAATCATCGTGATGGCCGCGTTTCGTGCGAGTTCAGAAGGAGATTTGTACATGTCCATCGGGCTGGATGCGACCCTGATAGGTCTTGCTGGGTGAATCGTACGTCGCGGCCTGAATCAAGTCTCCGGGCGCGCCACCGGCGAGGGCTCGACCGGGAATCGTTACGCGTACAGTTCCGCTTTCGTAATGCATGGAAACGCGTTGCCCCGGTTGAATGAGGTCCGCACGTTTCAGATCGGAATGGCACACCGGGCGACCGGGAATCAGCGCCCGCGCGGCCATGATGCCGGGGGTAAGTTGGCCGGGCTGGATCGGCTCGCCGTAGGCGGGCTTCCAGTCCATGGTCACAGGAATGAGGTCCTCCGGAGTCAGCGGTTGGCCGGCCGCAATCTGGCGGGCAACTGTGAAGGCATCTACGCGGACGCGGCAGTTTCCGCTTACCGAAACGCGACGTGTCTCATGGTTAAACTCCTTGCGCTCCAGCTGCACGATCAGACTTCCGCAGGGACGGTGCGGCAGCGCCACGGCGAGAGTCCAGTCATCTTGAGCGGCCACGGACAGTGGCAGTGCTCCGGTGCTGGCCCACTCGACGGTCGCGGTGAGCGGCTGCCACTCGCGGGCGATCAACGCCTCGATGACGCTGGACCCGGCGTCGGCGAACGCGGCGGTGCCGAACCCGGCGAGCACTATGACGAAACGAGCGATCATCGTTTGAGGTTGGTAGCGATCCCGATCATTTCATCGGCGGTCTTGACCGACTTGGAATTCAATTCATACGCGCGCTGGGCGGTGATCATTGAAACCATCTCGTTCACAATTTCGACATTGGAACTTTCGAGATAGCCCTGATCGATGTTGCCCGTGCCGTCGAGGCCGGCCTGCGCGACGAGCGGATCACCCGCGGCAATGGTTTGTTTGTAGAGATTGCCGCCGAGACTTTCCAGGCCGGTCGGATTCACGAAGCGAGCGAGTTCAATCGTGCCGATTTCCGACGGCTCGGTGGAAGTCGCGGTGTTCACGAGCACGCGGCCGTCCTGATTGATCAAAATGGAGGTGGCATCCTGCGGGACGGTGATCGGCGGTTCCATGGGCAAACCGTCGGCATTGACGATGCGGCCGTCGTTGGAGAGTTTCCACGACCCGTCGCGGGTGTATCCGACCGTGCCGTTGGGCATCAGCAGTTGGAAGAAGCCATCGCCGCGAATCATCATATCCAGCGGATTGCCGGTTTCCTGCGGCGAACCGGACTCAAAGCTCTTGGTGGTCGCGATGACTTTGGTACCGCTTCCGATCTGCAATTCGGAAGGGGTAGTCGTCCCCTGTGCCGTCGGCGCGACGCCACGCAGCGTTTCGTAGATCAGATCCTGGAATTCCACGCGGCTGCGTTTGTAGCCCGTGGTGTTGGCGTTGGCGAGATTGCTCGCCACGTTGTCAAGATTCGTTTGCTGCGCGTGCATGCCCGAAGAAGCGGAGTAGAGCGATTTGATCATGACATGAATTCGGGTTAGACTCTGCCCAGTTCGCCGACGCTGTGGCGCAGGCTGTCGTCCTGAGCGGTCAGCAGTTTCGCGTTCATTTCGTAGTTGCGGGCGGTCGAAATCATTTCGACCATTTCACGGACGCTATCGACGTTGGAAGATTCGAGGAAGCCTTGCATTACCGTAGGATTGGCGCTCGGTGCAGGGGGTGCGCCGCCGGGGGCCGTCACGAAACTGGAGGCGCCGGCCTTGCGCAGAGTAGCCGAGTCTTCGACTTGTACGACCCGCAGCCGATCGATCAGGACGGCGTTGACGCTGATTTCGCCGGTCGGTGAAATCGTGACGGTGCCGTTAGGTAGCGAGATGTCACCGCCTTCGCCTTGCACCTTTCGACCATCTGCATCCAGCAAGATTCCGTCGGAGTTGCGCTGGAAGCGACCGCTGCGCGTGTAGAGTTCCTGCTGACCGTTACTGACGACGAACATGTCCTTCCCCTGTAGCGCGCAATGTAGCGGATCACTGGTCGGGTTCAGTGCTCCGGCGGAGAGGTCCGTCCTGGAGGCGGCTTCGACGGCCGACAGATCATGATCGTTACTGCTCATCCGTGCAGCGACGAGCTCATGCACGAAGAGGCGGTCGCGCTTGAAGCCGGCAGTGTCGGCGTTGGCGAGATTGTTGGCGTTGAGGTCTTGCCGTGCCATGCCGATGCGCATGGCGGCGGCGGAAGTATGTATGCCTTTGATCATGTCTGGTTCCAGTAATCCTTGCGGAATGGGTGCAAGGATAGTGCCACTGTCTATAGCAACGTTACCGGGAGCGACAGATCAACTTAAAGCACAGCCGCAAGGGAGTTTGGAGCGGGAGAAGTCATGCGGGGGGAAAGCGCAATAGCGCGTGCGGCAAAGTATGCCGGGATGGGCTCAGGTGTGGAGGTCGAGCGGGGTTTGGCTGGACCTGCCGCCGAGGGGAGGTGCCGGAAGCAATCGCAGGCGAATCCGCGGGAAGACGGAGAGTACCTGGACTTTGATTTCATCACCGGGCATCACGTCCTGCTCGGGTTCGGCCACCAGAGTATGACCTTTGAGGGAGATCAGCACTCGTTGCTCGGTGATTTTGCGTTTGACGGTGGCGGAAATAACCTCTCCGACGCGCAAGGGGATTCGCAAGATTGGCAAACGTGTACCTTTCGACTAAGAATTGAGATCGAGAATCAACTTGACTTCGTCCTGCCCCATCTCGAGTTCGGCGGCGATCTCGCCGACGGGGCGCCCTGCTTTGGAGAGTTCCAGGACGCGGCGCACGCGGCGATCCATCAGACTCTCTTTCACTTCTTCCTCTTCCGGCGGAGCGGCGGTGACGGCCTCGGCGGCCGTCCCGGCGCGCTGTTTCGTTCGTTCGGCCTGCGGATCGGGCGTACGCGGTTTCGCCTCGGCCTTCACGGTCTGTTCAAGTTCAGCGAGATCGGACTCAAGTTCATCGCTCAACTCGCGTGGCCCCGCGGCTGCAGCCGTTCGCTTCCGGCTCAGTTTCGCCAGTCTTGCAGTGGCCCATGCTCCGATGGCGCCACCGAACATGCCCGCGACAAGGGCAATCGCGATGATCCACCCTGCCGAGAGTTGCACGTTGCCGAAGAAGGAGCCGTTGGATGCGGTATTCGCGTGGGCGGGAATATCGAGCGCTTCACCCGTCAATTGCTGATAGGCATCGGCAAACTCCCGGGCTTTCGGCGTGTCGCCGCCGGCCAGGTAAAAGTAGGCCAGCACGGCACGCGCCTTTGCCGGATCGACGGAATTGTCCACGCGAAGCGGATCGCTTTTCGCCGCGGGTTCCGGCGGACCGTCGGGAGCACTCGCCTCCGCGAATTTTGTCGGGATCGGCTGATCTCCGGGGATGTACTCCGGCTTCTTGCTTTCCGACTGTGAAATCTTGGGCGCCAGATCGATCGCCATTCGCCACGGTTTTCCGTTCAGGGGAAGTTCGGAGGCGGAGGCGTCCCGGGCCAGCGTAATCTCGAACGCCACGTCAGAGTCGCCGACGCGGAACGCATCGATGGACTTAATCGCCACGAGTCCGGGGGGCAACGGGGGCAAGGTGAAGGACTTGCCGGTGTCCGCATTTTTGAACAGAATTTCGACCTTTTGATTGCCCTTCGCAGTGACGAAGCTTGCGCATTCGCGATCGAACTCGAAGACCATGCGATCGAAGTTCTTGTGGGGACCGACGCGCACGCTGGCCAGGGTGGCCGCGAATGCATCGACGCTCAGTAAGATGGCCGCGGCGGCGAAGAGCAGCGTCATCGTCCGTACCATCGCGCCCGGCTTAGACGGTGACATCGAGGGATCCGTCGTCCGCTGGTCGCCGGGGATCGCGCTCATCGGGGTGAGGTTGTTGTTGTTCATCGGCAGGAGATTCGCCGGATTGCTGATCGGAGGCTTCATAGCTGTCCGCTCCGAATTCGGAGCCGGAGGACTGGTCGTGTTTGCGTTGATCGGCCTCCCGCACGACGTAGGAGAAGTCCCGCGGTTCGACTTCGGGAGTCCCTTCGGCCTTGCGCACGCGGTCGAGGTATTCTTTGGGATGCAGTCGTTCGTGTTGTTCGACGGGACGGATCATGAAGGGATCTCCCCGGAGCACCTTGCGGTGGTCAGCGATCCATGTTCAAGCGCACCGCGGTGCGCAATTTGAGAATCGCCTTACTGTGGATTTGTGAGACCCGTGATTCGGTCAGGCTGAGCACGTCACCGATTTCCTTGAATGTCAGCTCTTCGTAGTAGTACAGGGCGACGACGAGCTTCTCCTGTTCCGGAAGATTCTTGAGACAGTTTACGAGCAGACCACGCAATTCCGATTCTTCGATCCGGTCTTCGTTGGACGCAGCATTCGGATCGACGGACATTTCACCCAGGGTCGGTTGGTCGGAGCGACCGCCCGGGAAGGCATCGTCCAGCGAGAGCAGCACCGCGACGTTGATTTCGTCGATCAGTTTGTGGTAGTCGTCGAGCGAGACGTCCATGGTAGTCGCGATTTCGCGATCTTCCGGAATCCGGCCCAGTCGTTGGGCAAGTTCGTCCATCGCGCGTTCCAACTGTCGCGCTTTCTGGCGGACGGAACGCGGTACCCAGTCGAGTTCACGCAGGCTGTCCACCATGGCACCTCGGATGCGGTTCATGGCGAAGGTCTCGAATTTGACGCCGAGACCGGGATCGAAGTGATCGAGGGAGGAGAGCAGTCCGACGACTCCGGCGGAAATCAGGTCGTCGATGCGTACGCTGCGCGGCAAAGAGCCCAGCATTCTGGCGGCGATTCGCCGGACCAGCGGCATGTATTGGAGCAACAGCTGTTCGCGTGCCTCGGGGCTCCGCGACTGCGTGTATGCTTCCCATCCGGCGCTGATCGGGTGAATGGCCTTCATGCGCTATTCGACTTGCGAGAGTTCGTGTTTCGCCGGGTTGCCGGTGGCCGCCGGGATCACGCCCGTCGGCGCGGTCGCCTGGGCGCGATAGGACAGATACTGGAAGATTAATTCGGTCATGCTGGAAATGAGATAGAGACAGGCGGCGAGGACCACGAGACGAATCACCAGGATGTCATACGGAACTTCGCGAAACAACCCGATGGCGGCGACGGTGCAGACCATTAAGCGCCTGATCGTGGTGAGGAGCTCATTGAGTGCCGACGGTTTCCGCTTCGCTTTTGCCATGACAGGGAGACCTACCGGGCGAGTTCAAACACTTCGCGGGCGGCGCCGGCTTTCGGCTCCGCGGCCATCCACTGTCGCAGATGCTCGGGGGCATAGCGTTCGAGTTGGCCGACGAAGGCTTGTCCCCGGCTCAGCCAGGCAATTGGCTTTCCGGCTGCGCGAGCGATGTTGATCAGGAATCCATGACGGCGCGATTCGTCGAGTCGCGTAAAGCTTAGGTGCGTCAGGCTCAGATCACGGAAGCATTCATTGGCATAGATCAAGTCATCGTCGCGGATCATCGAGTTCTGCACATGATGGATCTCGTCGGGATCGATCTCGGAGATGAACGCGGCGAGTTCGGTGCGGCGGGCTTGTTCAGAAAGCGAGAGTCCGGCGGTGTCGATCAGGATAGCTTCGCAACCGACAAGTCGCTGCAGGGCTTCGACCGCCTGATCGGGGCGATAGACTGTCTCCAGCGGTGCGCCGGAGATGCGGGCGAAGGCTTTCATCTGTTCAATGGCGGCCATCCGATGGGTGTCCAGGGAGAACAGCCCGAGCTTGCGTTTGCCGTAAGCGGCGGGATCGGAAGCCAGTTTCTGGATCAGGGTGGTCTTCCCGGCACCGGGCAAACCGACCATCATCACCTTGTAGCCGTTTCGGCGGCGGCCTGTCAAGCGGGGTGCCGGACGAACGGACTGAGCGATCTGGTCGAGGACAAATTGTTCCACACGCTCGGCAGAGATCAGATCGTCGGCCCCAAGCTGCACCAGGGCGCTTTGGGCGAGGTCTGTGGCCCATTGATTGTCAACGCCTGCTTCACCGAGGGATTCCCAGACTTTCGTAAGCTCCCGGGGCATTACCGGGAGGTGACTGTATTTCACGTAGTTACCGATATCCGCCAGTTGCTCTCGCAGGTTCTTGAGCTCATCCTGAAGGCGTTGCAGGTCAGCGGATGGGCGCGTGAGACTCTGCTCAGAACCGGAGCTGTTCATCGCATGTTCAAGCGAATTTGCAAAATCGGGACCATTCTCCGCCTCTTCCGGCTGATAACCGGACGGCGCTGCGGTGACTTCTACGAGGTCCTGTTTGAGGAAATTGACCATTCCACCGGCCTTGACGCGCTCGGATTTCAGGATGATGGCGTCTTCGCCCATCGCCTCGCGAACCTTTTGCAACGCCTCGCGCATGGTCGTGGCAGTGAACTTTTGCGGAGTCATGACGATTGTCCTTCAAGTTGAATCGTGCCCATGGGCAAGACTTGCGTATGCGCGGGGAGTTCACCGACCGACAGTACAATGACGTTCGGCAGTTCGGGTTCGATCAGTCGGCGGAAGAAGGTGCGGATCCCGGGAGCCGTGATGACGATGGGCTGGAAGCCGCGGTTTTGCATTCGAGCTGCCAGATCGCGGGCTTTGTCCACCAGCCGTGAGACGACATTGGCGGGCAGCGCGAATTCACTTCCCTCTTTTGCGGAAGTGCGTAGTCCATCGCTGATCATGTGCTCGATGCGCGGATCGATCGTGAGGGCCGATAGTCTGCCGGGTTCATCTTCATAGCGCTGAGCGATGGTCGTCGAGAGCGCGACCCGCACAGCTTCGGTCAGAAACTCCGGATCTTTCGTGACCGGCGCGTAGTCGGCCAAGGTCTCGAGAATCGTGGACATGTCACGGATGGGCAGTCCCTCGCGCAACAAGTTTTGCAGAACTTTCTGAATCTGTCCGATGCCGAGTTGTCCGGGCACCAGCTCGTCCACCACGGTCTTGTGGGTCTTCTTCACGGCTTCCATGAGCTCTTGTACCGCATCTCGTGACATGAGTCGATAGCCTTCTCGCTTCATGAGTTCCGAGAGGTGCGTGGTGATGACCGCCGCGGGTTCGACCACGGTGTAGCCGGCGGACTGTGCCCGCTCTTTTTCGCTGCGGTGGATCCAGATGGCCGGCAGGTCGAAGCTCGGATCACGCGTGGGAATGCCCTCGATTCGCGCGGCGCCTTCGCCGGGATTTAAGGCGAGCAGCATGGTCGGGCGAATTTCGCCGCGAGCCATCTCGGTGCCCCGGATGCGAATCACATAGCTACTCGGCGACAATTGCGTGTTGTCGCGGATCCGCACGGGCGGGATGACTTGTCCGGTTTGCACAGCGAATTGCCGCCGGAGATTGGTGATACGGTCCAGCAGATCGCCGCCGGGTCCGCCCTCGACCAACGGGATCAGGCCATAGCCGATTTCGATCTCCAACGGATCAACGAGCACGTAGTCCTCGACCTTCTCGGGCTTTTTCTTGGCCAGCGCAGCGGCCTCTTCGGCCGCCAATTCCGCGTTTTTGGCGGGCTGCTGCTGGGCGGCCATGCGCGCCAGCAGAAAGCACGCGGCGGAGAGAATGAGAAACGGCGTGAGTGGCAGACCGGGGGTGATCGCGAACACGGCCAACACGCCGGACGCAACGTAGATTGCCCGGGGATAGCCGAGCAGTTGTCTCGTGACTTCGTGGCCGAGGTTTCCGGAGGAAGCCGCGCGAGTGACAATGATACCGGCCGCCACGGATGTAATCAGCGCGGGAATCTGCGCCACGAGACCGTCACCCACGGTCAGAATCGTGAACTTCTGCAGTGACTCGACGAATCCAAGTTGCATCTGCCACATGCCGATTCCGAAACCGCCGAGGATGTTAATAGCGGTGATCAGCAGTCCGGCGACGGCATCGCCGCGCACGAATTTCGAAGCGCCATCCATCGCGCCGTAGAAGTCAGCTTCCTTTCCGATTTTCTCGCGGCGGCGGCGCGCCTCCTTTTCGTCGATCATGCCCTGATTCAGGTCGGCGTCGATCGCCATCTGCTTGCCGGGCATCGCGTCCAACGTAAACCGGGCGGCGACTTCGGAGATGCGGCCGGAGCCTTTGGTAATGACCACGAGATTGATCACGACGAGCACAAGGAAGATCACGAGGCCGACGATGTAGTTGCCTTTGACGACGAAGCTGCCGAAGGCCTGAATGATGTGACCGGCGTAGCCGTCGCCGAGGATCAGGCGCGTGGAGGCCACGTTCAACGCCAGTCGGAACAATGTTACCACCAGCAGCAATCCCGGAAAGACCGAGAAGTGCAGCGGTTCTTCAACATACAATGCGGTGAGCAGAATTGACAGCGAGATGGCGATTGACATCGCCAGCAGGATATCCAGCAGGAACGGCGGCAGCGGAATCACCATCACGAAGATGATGGCCACGAGGCCGATGGACATGCCAATATCACTGTAACTGAAGAGTCGTTTCAGCGCGTTCGGTGCCGCGGGCGCCGCGGCTGCGGTTTTGGGCGCGGGATTATTCATTCAATACTCAGGCGACTCCGAAGAACTTCTTTTTCAGGCGATAGACATAGGCGAGGATTTCCGCCACGGCCTTGTAGAGGTCCAGCGGGATTTCCTCGCCGATCTCGACGGCTTTGAACAGCGCGCGGGCCAGCGGCTTGTTTTCGATAATCGGGACGTTGTTTTCGCGGGCGATCTCTTTGATGCGCTCGGCGACCTTGCGCGCACCTTTCGCGACGACCACCGGTGCGACGTTTTTTGCGCGATCGTATTTCAGAGCCACGGCGAGGTGGATCGGGTTGGTGATCACGACATCCGCCTGCGGAACTTGCTTCATCATCCGCTGGATGCTTTTCTTGATCATGATCTCGCGGATCTTGGACTTGACGCGCGGATCTCCCTCCTGCTCTTTCGACTCTTCGCGCACTTCTTCCTTGGTCATCTTGAGCGATGTCTCGTGCTCATAGCGACGGTAGAAGAAGTCGAGAATGCCCATCATGACGAGCGTGACGGCGGCGGTCATGATAATGCGGACCATGAGTTTCCCGACGGTCGGACCCAGCGCGCTGACGGGCACTTGCGTCAGGCTGTAGATGGTGTTCAGATTGCCGCGGATCGCCACGTAAACGATGACGCCGACCAGCACGAGCTTCAGAATACTCTTCAGCAATTCCACCACTGAGTTCGGCGAAAACAGCCGCGCAAAGCCGCTGAACGGATTGATGCGGCTGAATTTCGGATACGCGACCTTGGGCGTAATTTTGAATCCAACCTGCCCGATATTCGCGGCGACGCCGGCCACCATCACGGTAAGAAACAGCGGCGCCAGCAGTCCCGCGATCACGACGAAACCGCGCACGAGGTATTGCGGCGCCGCGTCAACCGAGAGTTCGAGGGTTCCGCATTGAGAGAGCAGCAGGGACATGATGTCCCCCAAGCCGCCGAATAGATGCGCCCCGAACCAACTCAGCGCAATCGCGGCCGCGAGCAGAGCGACGGCGGAGCTGAGGTCAGCGGACTTGGCAACGCTGCCCTCCGTGCGGGCCTTGCTCCGTCGTTTTGGTGTCGCGGGTTCGCTGCGACTGTCGTCTTTCATCCAGCTCACGGAGCACCCATGAGTCTAAGCAGCACCGGCGTCTGGCGTGTCCAGCTTTGCAGTTGTCCGCCAAACGTCATCGCGACGATTTGCAGCGACGCCGCCGTCATCAGCAAGCCACCGGCGATCTTCAGCGGGAATCCGATCACGAACACGTTCATCGCCGGTGCCACGCGAGTCAGGATTCCGAATCCGATGTCGGTTACCAGCAGCGTCACCATAATCGGAGCGGCTAACCGTACACCGTCCGCGAGAATGGTTGCCGCCGAAGCGATGAAGAAGGTCATGAATCCGTCTCCGATCACAAAGGAACCGACCGGAATTCGTTGCAGGCTCTCCGCAACAGCGCCGATCATCAGATGGTGACCGTTCAGGCACAGAAAGAGCAGCGTCGCGAATATCGTATAGAGCTGCGTCATGACCGTGCTCTGGGCGTCGGAGTTCGGATCGACCGAGGAGACAAACGAGAAGCCGATCTGATAACCGATCAGATTGCCGGCAACTTCAACCGCATAGAACAGCATTTGACCGACAAAGCCGATCAAGATTCCGCAAAGGCTTTCGCGCAGCGCCAGATTGAAGAAGTCCAACGCCGTGCCGTGAGCGGCAAGCATGGTCGGATCCATCGCGGGCACGACGAGCAGCGCCATGATGCCGGCCAGGCCGGCTTTCAGCATCGACGGAATCGCCGCGTTGCTGAACACGGGCAGTACGGAGAACGCGGCGGTCAGCCGGATGAAGACCAGCGCGAACAGCTCGATCTGAGCCACATCAATGGGCATGGTCGGAGGAGTGCTGTGCGACCGCGCTCACGTCGCTTTCGATGGTCTCCAGCAGTTGGCCGCGCAATGCAGCCGCTCGCTCTTCGCTGAGCCGCGTCAAGGCGCGAATCTGATCAGACTCCAACGGCCGTTCCGCTTCCCCGTAACCGTGACCGAGTTCGTAGGACATTTCATTGGCCAAGGCGATCACGGCCGCTTCCGTGCCGTACGTACCGGCATCGTTCGGCGAGTGGTGGTACGCAACGCACTCGCGCAGCACCTCAGGCAAGTTCCAATGCGTGGTCAGGTGCAATCCGATCTCAGGGTGCGTGACGCCGAGAATCTCTCCTTCCGCCTGGCGCATGGTACACGACTGCTGCTCCATCAATGCGACAATCTCGACAAATTCCGGATGCAGATAGCGATCAACGATCACTTTGCCGATGTCGTGAATCAGACCGGCAGTAAACGCAACTTCCGGGTCCATCATCCGCGTGTCCTTGGCGATCGCGCGCGCGGTGATCGCGGTGGCTATACAGTGTTTCCACAGGTCGCCGCGGTCAAGCTGCCCCACCTGCCCTTTTTGATCAAACAAATCCATGACGGAAGTCGAGAGGACCAAACTGCGCAGATTATTCAGGCCGACGAGCATCAACGCCTGATGAACACTGGCCACTTCCCGCCGGAGGCCGAAGTACGACGAGTTCACGAGTTTCAGAAGCCGGGTGGCGATCGAGGGATCCTTCTCGACCAGGAGTGCGATCTCGGAAAGCGAAGTCTCGGCGCGCTCGCTCTGACGCAGCAATTCCACGGCAACATGCGGCAGCGTCGGCAGCGTCCGAATATCCCGCAGGATCCAGGCGACTTTCTCGCGTTCGTTCATTGGGCGATTTGCGGGATAATGGAGATGATGTAGCGAAAGTAGTCCATGACCTGCTGGGCCATCCACTGCACGGCCAGGAGCAGCACCAGTCCGGTGACCGCAATTTTCGGCACGAAAGACAAGGTCATTTCGTTAATCTGCGTCACCGCCTGAAACATCGAGATGACGACACCGACGACGAGACCCGCGATCAACAGCGGCGCACTGACCATTAGAGCAGTAGTCAGCGCCTGGCTCGTGACATACATGGCCAATTCTTGCGTCATGCGGGGAGTGGGGTCAGTGGAAACTTTTCACCAGGGACTCGACGACCAGATACCAGCCATCCACCATCACAAACAGGAGGATCTTGAACGGCAGACTGATCATGACCGGCGGCAGCATCATCATGCCCATGGCGAGCAACACCGACGAGACCACCATGTCGATAATGAGGAACGGGAGATAGAGCACAAATCCGATTTGAAACGCAATCCGCATTTCACTGATCACAAAGGCCGGGACCAGGGTTCCCATCGAGACATCGGCCTTGTTTTCGGGACGTGGCTGTCCGGAAAGATTTACAAACAAGGCTAAGTCCTGTTCGCGGACTTGCCGGAGCATGAAATCTTTCAGCGGCGCGGCGGCATTGGTCATGGCGACCTTCTGATCGATTTGTCCCGCCATGTAGGGTTGCAGAGCCGTTTCATTGATCTGGTTGATGGCCGGCTGCATGATGAAATAGGAGAGAATTAGGGCCAGTCCCACCAGCAGTTGCGGCGGCGGAACCTGCGTCGCCCCCATGGCCTGCCGCAGAAAATGCAAAACGATGATGATCCGCGTGAAGCTCGTCATCATCAACACCATGGCCGGAGCCAGCGCGAGCAGCGTGAGCAACCCGACGATTTGGAGCGTCGAGACGACCTTTCCGGGTTCCTGCGCGGGTCCGACCTGAAGCGAGAGCGATGGGATCGCCTGCGCGTCGGCCAGTTGCGGCATCAGTAACAGGAAGATGGTCAGCAGGGTCGCGGCGGAGAGCGTTGCTTTCACGAAGACACTTTCTTCAGCAGATCGCTGAACGAAGCCACGGCGGGACGCTCGGCCTCGACGGCGCCCAGCAACGCCGCGCGCTCTTCATCACCGTGAATTTCCGCGAGTGTAGTCATCATCTTGTCGGTCGAACCGATGAGCAGGATTCGCGTTCCGGCTTCCACAATGAATACTTGCTTCCGCGGTCCCAGAGATTTGACGCCCAGAATTCGCCAGCCGTGAACCCCTTGCCCGGATCGCCCGCGCAGCGCATTGAAGCGCTTGGCGAGATACGCGAGCAGGAAGATCATTCCCAGAATCAGGGCGAGCGCGGCGGCGCTTTTGAGCATCTCGTACCACATGTTAGTTGCGGCTGGCCTTCATCCGCTCTTCGACGGGGACCAACTCCGTGATTCTCACGGCGAAGTTTTCGTCAACGACCACGACTTCACCTTTGGCGAAGCGGCGGCCATTCACGTAAAGATCCACAGGCTCGCCGGACAGTTTATCCAGCTCGACGATCGACCCCGGACCGAGCTTGACGATGTCGCGGATGAGCATCGAGGTCCGGCCGAGTTCGATCGACAGATCAAGTTCGATATCCAGCACGAGGCCCATTTCCTTGCGGATCGACTCGTCGGTCTCACTGAGGTCCACGCTGTCGCGCCCCTCGGGCGCGCTGGACTCCTCCGGGTAGCACGCCCGGATGAATTCCTTCGCGACGATGCGCAGGATCGTGAGCGGCCGATCGATTTCGCACTCCAGCTTGTTGACCACCCAGGCCGATCCGGCGAAATCGGAGGGGCTGAGATCGATCAACACGATCCGCATGTCGTCAAAGGCGACGTGCTTGCCGATTTCCTTACCGATATCGGACGACAGACTCGCGGTGATTTCGCGGAACAGGTCGCGCAGCGGTTCGAGGTGGTCCTCACTCGCAAAGGCGGCCTTGCCGTCACCGCTGAGGAGCAGGTCGGCCAATACCGCCGCGTCCTCCCGCGTCATGGCGTACAGCACTTTCCCCTGCACCGACTCTGTCGCGGTCAGCGTTGCCAGCACGATTTCGCCGGGCAGCAGCGCCTTGACATCTTTGAACTCAAACGGCTCGGGGCCTGTCAGGGTGACGGGGACAGCGCGATCGAGGAAGGTCAACAACGACCGCTCCAGCAATCTGCGGAAGTTGGACTCCATCGCCAGAACTTTCCGGTCCACGCCGGCACTAATCAGAGTGTCACTCAAAGTTGATTTCCTCCATATCGCTGACTCGCCGAACGACCTTGAATGCTTTGTTGAGACCGCTCACGCCCGGTTCGGCCCAGAATTTCACTTTGCCGTCAACGCGCACGCGCAGGAAGTCGTCGTTGCGCTGTCGGCACATGATCACATCGCCGCGATTGAGCCGGAGGAGTTGATCGAGGCTGATGTTGGCGTCGCCCAGTACCGCCGCCACCGGCAGCTGCGTGAGACCGACGCGCGTCCGGATCGCTTCCATGTCCACTTTGGACGGGCGCTTGGAACTGACATTGGACCAGCTCGTCGCGAGGTGCTGGATCAGCGGATCGAGCACGAAGTAGGGCGAGCAGACGTTCATGGGATAGGTCATATCGCGCATGATGATTTCGAACGAGACGACGGCGGCGGTTTCTGACGCCGGCGCGATCTGCACGAATTGCGGGTTGGACTCGTACGATTCGACATAGAAGTTGAGCGGATAGACGTGGCGCCAGGCATCGGCCAGAATCGTGAGACAGGAGTCGATCATTTTGCGCAGGATATTCTGCTCGATGATGGTCAGTTCGCGGATGCTGCCGACGCGCGTGCCGCTTCCGCCGAGCAGTCGATCGACCACCGTGAGCGCGAATTGCGGGGACATCTCCAGGATCGACGAGCCTTTCAGATTTTTCGACGTCACGATATGGATACATGAGGGCACGGACAGCGACAGCATATACTCGGAATAGGTCGCCTGATCGATCGACAGTAGATTGATATCGACGAGTGTTCTGAGCATACCGGAGAGATACGTGCCGAAGGACCGGGCGAAGGAATCGTGGATCGTTCGCAGCGCGCGCAGTTGATCCTTGGAAATCCGGTCGGGGTGCTTGAAGTCGTAGAGATGGACGGGTCGCTCGCGGACATCGACGGCCGGCTCGTAGGTCTGCGCGGCCGAGACGTTCTTCAGCAGCGCATCGATCTCTTCCTGGGTGAGAATCTTACTCATGGTGTGCTACTGCAGGACGTATCCGCTGAAGATGACGTTGTCAACCTTATTTTTCAGGTGCACGTTCACCGCGGTCTTGATCTCCGTACGGAGCGTGTCGCGGTAGGAGCTGCGGGATAGCTCGTCGAGGTGTTTTGCGGATAGCAGCGTGATGAGCGCGTCGCGAATCAGCGGGCCGGCTTTCTCGACCGAAGCCTCGAGCGCTTCGCCTTTCATTTGCAGGCCGATGGTCACGGCGAGATAGCGGCGACCGGCGGTTTCGGCGGGATTCACCACAATTTCGTCCAGTAAGACGACGGTGCTTTCACCTTCCTCACCTTCCTTGCCTTCCTCCGTTTCTTCGTGCTTGGCCGCTTCGACGTTAGCGGTAGCGGTGCCGGGGAACAGGAAGGTCTTTTGCAGGAAATAGGCGAGCACGGTCTGGACGACGAGCACGGCGGCGATGATAATGTACTTCATCATCGGCTTACTCTTCTTCGGCGCGGGTTCGACGGCTGGTTCCTGGTTTTCAGGTTCGCTGTCTTCAGGAGGTCTTGCCATAGGTGGAGAGGGGCTGGCCCATAGTTTAGCCGTTCACGGTCGCGCACAAGCGGCCGTGACAGAGTGCTCTGTTGCGCGGACTAGACGGGCGGAGCCGAAGTGGATTGCCGGGGAGGACGGCCAGCCGCGAGGGGGTGCGGTGTGGCGCGGTTGCGCGAGGGGATGATCGACGGACGCCGCAGCGGTCGTGGACCGCGGGGTTCACCGAGGAACCCCGCGGTCACCGCTCAGAACTACCGCTTCAGCTGCGTGACTTCGTTGAGAAGCGAGTCCGCGACCGTGATGACCCTCGAGCTGGCCTGAAATCCTCGTTGGGCGATAATCATATCCGTGAACTGCTCGCCGAGGTCAACGGTGGACAGTTCCAGATAGCCCGAATAGACTTGATTGACGTTTCCGTTGTCAACGCCGATCAGCGGATCGCCGCTGTTGACGCTGCTTTCGTAGATATTTTCCCCCGCGAGTTGCAGACCGCTCGGATTCGCAAACCGCGCCAGCGCGATCTGGCCGAGGGTACGGGTGATCCCGTTGGAGTACGTCCCGTTGATCACTCCGCTGCCGTCCACCGTGAAGTCGGACAGCACACCCATGCCGTGACCGTCCTGATTGAGCGCGATGGTCGTGCTGGGCGAGGAAAACTGGGTGATGCCGTCGAACGTACCGACCGTGCCGCCGTCGAGATTGATCACGATGCCCTGGGCTCCCGGCGGATCGAACGTGAGTGGCCCGCCTTCGAGTGCGAGCAGCGAGCCGTCCGTGTTGAAGCGCACACTTCCCGAGTCACCATTTAGCCGCGCATTCACTTCGTCGATTGCACCGTCATCGACCACGATGTGCCAGTCCCAGACATTGGTCTGCGTCACATCCTGCGTAAAGGTGATCTCGACGCGGTGCGTATCGCCGCGGCTGTCATAGACGTTGATCGACGCGGAGTGGGTACCCGTCGAACCGCTTTCGGTGGAGACGAAGGTCGGGAGCACCATCGCGGAGGCGCTGCCCGCCGCGTCGTTGAAGCTCATCGAGATCGTGGATTGGCTGTCGCCGGCCAGGTTATCACGGAGCGACATCTTGCCGGCGGCATCGAGTCCGACCTTGGAGCCGTCGGCTCCGGAGGAATTGTAGCCGGCGGCCGAATTGATCTTGTCCATCAGGTCTTGCAGCGTCGTGCCGTCGGTTCCGTACACGAAGTCCACGGTCACGTCCGCTCCCGCCTGGTTCTTTCCGGAAATGGTGATCGTATCGCCGTCATCGAGCGCCGCGGTTACTTGATCAAGATCGTTGATTTCAGCGGCTCCCGTGGCGGGAACCTCATTGGCCGTGAAGGCAATCGAGGCCGTATAGGTCTGCGTCTTCGACGCATTCGCGTCGAGGTTGCAGAAGTACTTCACGTTTGTCGTGGCCTTGGCGGGGTCCTTTTCACCGAAGGGCAATTCCATCGGTTCAACGGCGGAGGAGCGCAGCAGGACACCGTTCTTGTCGGCCAGTCGCCCTAACACGTGATAACGGCCGCCGCCCGCGAGCAGCGCGCCGTCGGCATCGATCTGGAAGTTGCCGGATCGGGTGTAGTATTGACCGGCGGCGTCGCCGACGACGAAGAAGCCGTCGCCCTGCACGGCGAGGTCGGTACGATTGCCCGTGTTTTCAAAGTTTCCCTGGTTGAAGATGCGGTCGATGGACGAGATTCGCATCCCCAGTCCGACTTCGATGCCGTTCTTGCCGCCCGCGGTATCATTCGGCTTGTCGGCCGCCTGCAGGAGCTGCGAGAATCCGGTCGCGAAGGAAACACGACTGGCCTTGAAGCCGATCGTATTGACGTTGGCGATGTTGTCGCCGATTACGTCCATCCGAGTTTGATGGTTAGTCATTCCCGTGACGGCACTGAACAACGAGGTCATCATAGGCAAATACTCCTTTCGGGCTTCAGTCGATCCACCCGATTGGGCCTCCTCAAGAGGTCCGGCCCGTTGGTTAGACGATTACTGCACTATCGATTTGGGTAAACACATTTCCTTGCGTATTCGCGCCGTCGAGGGCGGTGACGACCTTACGGTTCGGCACGTTGACGATGAACGCGAGATTGTCCAGCATCACCAGCGAGTCCTTGGCGCCTTTTTGCGCGGCTTGCTCGACTCCGTTCTGTAGTCTGGCGAGTTGGGTATCCGTTAGTTGAATTTGCCGGGAGACGAGCCGGGACTGCGCATGCGCGGAGAAATTGACTGGCTGCGAGCCGCGCACTTCGCGTTCGAGCATCGTGTCGAACGCGCCGCCGCTCGCGCGGGTGCGCGGTGGCGTGGCGGCCGGAGCTTGATCGATGCGGGCGGCCCCGGGCAGCGGGGGCAATTTGTGAATCGCATTCAGGCTCATGGTCACCCGTTTCCGTTCCCCGCGGGGTTGGTGACTTCGAGCACTTGACTGAGTTGGATCTTGCGGTCGCCCATCATCAGGACCACCGTGCCGTCTTCATAGTTGACACTCGTAATCAGTCCTTGGACGAAGGTCGAGGTTTCGACCGTGACGTCGTCAGCACCCTGCGCCGTGACGGAGAACGTGTAGTCGCCGGAGACCACCGGCTTGCCGTCGCCGTTCAGTCCGTCCCACGTGAAACTGTGGTTTCCGGCTTCTTGCGCATTCAACTCAATCGTCCTGACAACCTCGCCGTCGGCATTGCGGACTTCGATTTTGATGTCCGTTGCCGCGGCACCGAGCTTATAGTTCAACTCTGTGTCACTGTTTCCGTCCACCTGCACGGTGTTGGAGTCGGCCTTGACGATCTTGCCGATCAAGCTGGTCGCCATCGTGTTGTTAAACGATTGCGCGAGCAGCAGATTCGCCTGAATCGACTGGTCAAGCGCCGAGCCGATGCCCTGCAGTTCCTGCAGCGACGAGAACTGCGCCATCTGACTGGCGAATTCCTCGTTGCTCATGGGGCTGGACGGGTCCTGGTGCTGCATCTGCGCCATAAGCATCTTCAGGAAGTCCGCCTGGTCAAGCGCCTGCGAGCGCGACGAGATCATGTCCGTCGGCGGCGTAGTAGTCTGAGTATTGACGGAGGAGACTGGCATGGTAGCGATTATCCCAGGTCAAACAGCTGGAGAAACTCCGGACTTGGATGGCGCTGTTCCAGATAGTGGTACAGCGCAAACGTTGACTTGTCCACGTTGATCGTGGTCCCACACTGCTTGCAGCAGAGCCGATATTCCGGGCGGCCGGTGGCCGACTGGGTTTTGGCTGCGATTGCAAACTCACGGGATCCACATGTGCATCGGAGCCCGTTCTTGGCTTTTGGGTACTTCATCTGTTCAGGATTCTTGCAAACCTCAAGCCATTTGGGAGCTATTCTTTAAGCACAGCATTACACTCAACTTAACGGCTTCATCAGGGTTGCGGGTCGGCAGGCTTCGCACCTTGCGGGCAGGAAATGCCTTAAGCCAGCCATTCGCGGTGATCCGCCCACGGACGTCGGGCCGGCGCCGGTGGTGTCGCGTCCAGTATTTCTTGACTGTCAAGTTGGTTGGAGCCATTCGCGCGATCTTGAGAGCCTTGTTGGTGCAGCAGCTGTTGATCGCGCCGTTCAAAGCCGGCGGTCTGCCCGGCCGAGTCGTGCACGCGCACGTCGAAGCGGTCGATCCGCAACCCCTGATCCAGGACGATACGCTCGAGCACCGAACGCGACTCTTCGAGGAACGCAGCGACTTCCGGTCGGGGAGTCGAGACATCAATTCGGACTCTGGAGTCCTCGGTCGATACAGAAAATCGCAAGGGACCGAGTTCGTCGTGTGTCCAATCAAACCGGATCTGCGACGTATCGCCGACTTGGATGGAGGCCTGTTGCACCAGTCTTGCGGCGAGCAGTTGCAGTTCGTGCAGTTGTCGATTGCTCAGAGCCGTGGGTTGAGCAGAGGAACTCGGCACTTCTTTCAGCGATGTTGCCGCGGGTGCGGCGCTGACGGCCATGCCTTGCGGCTGCTCAACACGGCTTGACGTTTCTCGTGTCGTATCCGCGGGAACGGGTTGCGATGACGGCTCCGGCCGACGATCAATGAGACGCTCCGTGGCCCGGTCACCGGGCGGTATCAGGTGCTGAACGACCGCATCTTTTGGGTCGGGCGACGCAAACCGCTCAGGGTCAACCATGAGCGGTGGCCCGGCGTGCGAGATCGAATCAGGGGCAGCCGCTCGTTCCGCGCTCGGCATGACCGTGGCGTCAGCAACCCGCGAGTGGCCCATCGCGCTCGTGGGGTGAGCGTCGGATGCGGTCGGTCGTTGTCTTGGCGGGGTGACGTCTGATGGCGCGTCCGGAGACGGCAAGCGCCGCGCTACTCCGTCCGCGTCTGCCAGCGGGGCGTGGCCATACCCATGTGATTCCGCCTCTCGCGGTACGAAGGTCCCCGACGAATGCTCGGTCCGTTGCGCATCGACGCCGGAAGCTGGTTTCTCCGTCTGCTGCTCTCGCGGACCGCTCGCTTTCTCCGGTTTGCTTCGCCCGGCTACGGGCGATGCCGCGGGAGTCGCAGCGGCATTTCGCGGCGATTCCTGAGGTGCCGTCGGAACCATGGGTTTCGCTGGACTGCTTGCCGCCTTCGGCTGCGCGAGCGTTGCGGGCTCTGCATACGCAACAGAATCGTGCCTTGCCGGAGTTACTTGTGGCGACCAGCTGGTGCGCGGTTCGACCAAATGCGATTGCGCGAGTTGAGTGGCGTGGCCGACGCTCGCTGGCGGAACAGCACTCCCGCTCTGGCGCGCCGGCTCAGAGGGCTTGGCGTTGACCTCGATTCGCTTATCCGTGTTGATACGCGATGGTATCGGGGAGTCTCCGGCGCCAGTCGGTATCGGGATACGAGGATCGCCCGAATTCACGGCCGTCGATTGCGCAGCGTTCGGTTTCTCCGCACGACGCGCCGGCGCCAGGATCGGAGGCGCAACGGTTGGTTCGCCGGCGACGCCGCGGCGCTCTGGGATGAGTCCGGACGGAAGCGGTCTCGCGTAAGGCGACGTGTCAACAGCAACGGGTTGCGGTGACGCGGCGAATTTCGACTCGAATACGACTGGTGCAGCGGCTGGCGGACTTGACGGAATCACGGAGCGTAGCTCGGTGTGGGCTTCATGACTTACCGATTGACGGTTGAGCGAATCCTGTCGCGTTGACGGGTTCGGCTGGCTTGTTGCTCCGTGACTGACCACGGGAGCTTCACGGCGCGGCGACACCGCGACCTGTGTGCTGATTACGTGTGGTTCAAGCGGGAGAACCACCTGCACATCGGCTTTGCCCGCCGTCGAACTGTCAGTGCGACCTGGTATGATCCGCACAATCGACTCGCGCACGCGCTCAATCAGGCGCTTGCCTGAAGATGCCGGCTTCTCCGCGGCCTCATCTGCGCGTTGGCGCGGCGTCGCGCTTGGCGTGGGCCGTGATTCAGGTGCTTCGGTTCGCATTTTGGTAGCGTTCCCGAAACTTGCTTTGAGATGATCGTCCGAGCCGCGTCTGCCGGTTTCACGCTGGGGCGACGGATTCTCCGCTCGAGCGACAAGCGGTGGCTCAGCGGAATCACCGGGCCATCCGGCGGCAGGGGCAGAAGCTGGCACAGGAATGCCACTCTGGATCGCGGCGATCTGAACATGAGTTGAGCGCGGGGCAATAACTGGTGGTGACACCGTTTGCGCAGGACGAACTTGGCCGGCACGCTCACTGCCTCGGTCCGATCGCGCCACCAAGGGTCGGAATTGCCATACGCTGCGAAGTCGGGCGAGTACTCCAACGTCCGTCGAATCGCGGTCCGGCTTGAGCTCAGTTCCGGCTTTCTGGACCGTCGAAGCAGCCAATCGTGAGTCTGGCGAAACGCGCTCACGGGATGAATGCTCTGGCTGCAACTGCGAGGGACGCTCGACAACAAGCGCTGCTGAGGACTGCGGCGGATACTGTTCCTTCGCGCTCGCGCCATGAGCCGCAGGCGAGGTCCGGCTGACGTTCGCGTCACTTGAATTTCGGATTTCGACAACGGGCCCAGCATCGGACACGGTGATCTTGTGCGTCGGAGCGGTGGAAGCCGGGCGGATCGGCGCACCACCGCGCTCTCCTCCGCTCTTCGTTGGGAGCGGGCCGGGCGCGTCACGACTCGGAAGTGGTTTTGCAGCGGGAGATGCGGGACCCGGCTCGCTGAATTTTTGTCGAGGAGTCGGCGGTTCCGCGGGTTCGGGATTCGCGGTGAGCGTGGTGATCGATGCCGCTACCTGGCTCGGCTTCGGTGCCCCAGCGCCGCCGACTGTGGAATCGCCGGGCTTGCGCTCTGCACCGATCGCGGCGCGCACGCCAACAGGTTTCGGGGAGTTCGATCCGACCTCATTCGTTGCGGCGGCGATGGTCGTGTTTTGGCTCGCGGGTAACATGGGGATCGGCGGGGTCGAAGGCGACACACGCGGAGCCTGCGGCGTCAATCGCGGCGATTCCTTGCCATTTACGGACGGTGAAGACACCGATGCGTCCGCCCGAGTGGCGGTGATTTGCTCGGTGGGTGACGACATCCGCGTCACGGTGGACTGAGTCTGTCTCGCCTTGCCTGGACCGGGTCGAGTGTGCGGCGCCGGAGGCGTGGCTGACGCGCTCACGACGGTTGCGGACGGACTGGTCGCGCCCGCCACTTGCATAATAGTGCGCTGGCTTGTGGCACGATCGGAGCTTGACTGACCGGCATGAGCAGTTGGTGCGGCCGTCGTCTGGAACGCGCTCGGAATTGCGACAGCGGCGACATAGCCCGATAGGCCATGCGTCGATTGCGATGGTGGCTCATTCTGAGACAAAGCGGAGTCGAGCTCGCCCCGGTTCGCGGGTTCGCCGGACGTGGCTGAGGGTGCGGCCGACGAGAGATCGCGCGGCGGGTGATGATCGCGCGCAGCTTGCGCACTGATCGACCGGACAATTGGCGACGCTAAAGGCACGTGACCGGACGTCAACCTGACCTTCGGCTCCACGTCGGACAGTGGATTTGACTGGACGTCGCGGGACCTCGCAGGCTCGTCCACGCGTCCGCTCAGGCGTTTCAAGAGCGCGGAAAACGACCCGTCGAGTCGTTTCAGGAGTTTGGATGCGACGCCGCTGCCGCCGGGCACACCCGGTGGTCGCGAAGCGATGAGCCAGGGCATTAGTTTCATTCTCCCGCCTTTGACCGCGTCGCCACCTGGCTCATCAGATCGGCAACTTGCGAGGCCAGATCTACTGGCAGAGCGGCCATCATCTTCGCGGCATTACGATCTTTCATTCGCAGAACCAGTTGTACAATCACGTCTGTTGAGAGTTCCGAGGCAATCGCGGCGGCTTCGTCGGGTTTCATGGATTCGAGCAATTTCGCCAATTTCGCAAGTTTCTGCTGGTCTTCCACGAGCGCTTGACTCGCGCCGCTCGTGTCCTCGATTTCCGGTTCCACGGTCTCCGTGGACTGCAAGTCGGTCATGGTCTCCGCGACGCTGGGTTCGGCCTGCTTCGTCTCCGTCGGTGCGACCGGGACGGGCGTCTTCGCCGTGGAATGCTGACTCGGCTCCACTGCGGCGAGGTGGCGTTCCGGTGATGGCGGCGACGCCGCAGGCTTGCCCGCGTCGGCGAGCTCGCCACTGTGCATCGATTCGGCTTCGAGGTCCGGCATCTCACCCGCGGGCGGTGGCGCCTCGTGCTTCAGGCTGTCCGCTCCGTCGGCGTGGCCGCCCTCTGTCAGCAAGATCGCGGACTTTGGCTGCGTCGAGTGCAAAAGGAAGTACACACCGGTGTTGATCACGGCGAAACCCGCGAGAAACATTCCGAGGTAGATCAAGTTGGTTTTTGAAAACATTTATTCACCTCCCGGCTCGCGCAAAGCCCGGGTATCGTCCAGGACCTTTTGTTCATCCAAGCGTTCTTCCACTCGCCAATTTTCGAGCTGATGCTCACGCAGCTTTTCCAGCGCGCCAGTCTCTTGCTTCGCCTTCAAGTACTCTTGGCGCGACTGCTCGACTTTGAACTCCTGCTGGCGTGTCTGGTCACGCTGAAAGTCGATGACTCGCTGCAAGCGACCAAGATATTTGTCGTTCGCGCCATGCATCCAGGCTCGAAACGGCCGGGCAACGACGACTGACATCTCATGGAGTTGATTCAGCGCTTCGCCCTCGAACAGCCCCAATTTCGTCCGTTCCGAATCCAGGATCCGCTGTTGCGCGCCGAACTTTGACAGGCGCTGCTCTTCGCGGGCCTCCCGCAGCCTCAGGAGTTTCTGTAGGCGAAAGCGGAAGGGCTTCATCCGATCTTCGCGAGCTGTTGCAGCGCCGCCAGACTCGCCGCATAGCCCGCCGGCTGGTCGGGTGGTTGCCGCAAGTATTCGATGATCCGCGGCATCCGGTCGATCGATTCGTCCGTGATCTTGCTGCCGCCCCGGACGTAAGCCCCCACGGCGATCAAGTCCTCGACTTCCGCGTAGGCGGCCAGCCACTCCCGCAGTTTGTGCGTCGCGGACATTTGCTCGGGCCGTGCGATGTCCGGCATCACGCGACTCACGCTCTTCAATACGTCGATGGCCGGATACTGGTTCTTGGCGGCCAATCCCCGGGATAGCACGAGATGTCCGTCGAGAATGCTCCGCACGGTATCGGCCACCGGCTCATTGTGATCATCGCCGTCAACGAGGACGGTGTAGATACCGGTGATGCTGCCCGTTTCAGAGTTGCCGGCGCGTTCGAGCAGTTTCGGCAGCGTCGCGAATACCGTCGGCGGATAGCCGCGTGTCGCGGGGGGTTCGCCCAGTGAGAGACCGACTTCCCGCATGGCGTGTGCGACCCGCGTGACGCTATCCATTACGAACAACACCTTGAGCCCTTGATCGCGAAAGTACTCGGCCACGGTGGTCGCCACCAATGCGGCCTTGATTCGCAGGATCGGCCAACGATCGGAAGTTTCGCTGATGACAACGGTCTTCTTCAAACCCGCGGGACCGAGATACTTCTCAATGAACTCGCGCACTTCGCGGCCGCGTTCGCCGACCAGCCCCACGACGACGACATCGGCTTCCGTGTACCGTGCCATCATGCCAAGCAGTACGCTCTTGCCGACGCCGCTCCCGGCGAAAATGCCAATACGCTGTCCCTGACCGATCGTCAACAGTCCGTCGATTGCACGGACACCGACACTCAACGGACTGGTCACGCGATTGCGCCGCAGCGGGTGAGGCGGCTCGCTCAGCAACGGGCGACGTTCGTGCGCCGCAATCGCCGGACCGCCGTCCATCGGTAACCCCAAACCGTTCAATACTCTGCCGCGCAGGCTCGGCGAGAGCGCCACCGTTAGCGGTTCGCCGGTGGCTCTCACCGTGGCATGCGGCGTCAGTCCTTGAACGTCTTCCAGCGGCATCAAGATGGTGGTGGTGCCATTGAAGCCCACGACTTCGGCCAGCCACTTGCGGCCATCCGACTCCAGCGTGCAGAGCTCGCCATGCGCGGCCCGCGGCCCCTGGGATTCAATGATCAGGCCACGCACGCGCTCCACGCGCCCCATGCGCGCAAAGCGCGAGATTGACGCAAGTTTCGGATTGGCGCCGAACCCTTCGTTCATGTTCGGCTACGGTTTGATACCGCGCAACAGGCCGTCGCGCAGGTGCAGCAGTTGGCTTTCGATTCGCGCATCGACCGTACCCGCGGCGGAATCGATGTAGCAGTCGCCGCGACTCAGCGTCGCGTCGGCACGCAGTTCAATCTGCGCTGGCAAGCCGGCCGCGCCAATCCATTTTTTCGCGGCGTCATCCAGGAGCGCGACGTCTTCCTTGCTCACGCGGAGGGTGACCGCGGAAGCATCTGCCGCATTCCGCAGCGCGTGTTCGACGGCCTCGGCAACGGCGGGCGGACGGATGGAGAGCTCAGTCCCGATAACTTCGCGGGCGATTTCAACCGCCAGTTCAACCGCATGTTTCTCGGCGGCCTTCCGAAGTTCGCCGCGTTCCGCCAGCAGCACTTGCGCATACTGTTTCAGCAACTCCACGGCCGCCGAGATCTCAGCGGCAGCGTGATTCCTTCCTTCGGCCACACCGGCGTTGAACTGCTGCTCGGCGTCGCGCTTCGCCGCCACGCGCATTATTCGGCGTTCGCGTTCCACTTCCGAGCTGATGGCGGCGTGCAGCTCTTGGGGGGGAACATCCGCCGGCGCGCCGACGGCTTCGTCGGTGATGATATCCTTGAAGTAGTTTGCCGGCTTCCGCTCAAACGACGGGAAGTGTACTTTCTTGAGCTGCGCGCCTTTTGCCGCGGGGATGATAACAGGATTTGGCATATCGCTTGGCTATTCGACCATCTCTTCGGCCTTCGCGCCGCCGACGATAACAACTTGACCGGACTCCTCGAGTTGCCGCACGACATCGACGACCTTCTGCTGCGCGACTTCCACTTCCTTCAACCGAACGGGGCCCATGTATTCAATTTCCTCAGTAATCATCTGAGAGGCGCGCTGGGACAGATTCGCCAGGATGCGCTTCTTGACTTCCGGGCTGACGTGTTTGAGTGCCAGCGCGAGATCCTTGTTGTCAACTTCTTTCAGCACGCGCTGAATCGAGCGGTCGTCGAGGGTCACAATGTCCTCGAAGACGAACATCAGGTTCTTGATGGAGGTTGCCAGCTCCGGCGCCTGTTCGTTGATCTTGGAGAGAATCGTTCGTTCGGCGGACTGTCCGATCATGTTCAGCACTTCCGCGGCCGCGCGCACGCCTCCGAGCTTGCTCGTGGACTGCGAGAAGTCGATGCGCGACTCGAGGACGGCTTCGACGGACGAAATCGTCTCGGGGGCGACGCGCTCCATGGTCGCGTATCGCAGCATCACTTCGGACTGCAATTCCGGCGGCAAGTCCATCAGGATCGTCGAGGCCTGATTCGGGCTCAACTGTGTTAAGACGAAGGCGATGGTTTGCGGATGCTCCTTCTGGATGAAAGCCAGCAGTTGATTGGCGTCAACATTCTTGAGGATGTTGAAGCCCTTTACTTTCATCAGTCGTTCGACCCGGCGCAGGATTTCATGGGCCTTTTCAGCGCCCAGTGACTTGACGAGGACCTCTTCGGCGTAGCCCAGGCCGCCCACCGCGACGAAGTCCTGGACCTTCATCATCTGGTAGAATTCCTCGATGACCTCATGCACGGAGTCGGACTCGATATTTCGGATATTCACGACTTCGCGCGTGATATCCTCAATCTCGTCGTCTTGCAGATTCTTGTAAATCGCGGCTGAGGCTTCGGTTCCGATGGAGATCATCAGGACCGCGGCCTTCTGCATATTGCTGAGCCGCTTAGTGTCGCTGCTTTTCGGAGTCATCCAGAATCCAGCTTCGGAGTACTTGGGTGGCGTTCGTGGGTCGCTTGATTACGTAATCGGTTGTACGCTTGAGCAGTTCCTGGTGCTTCAGCGTTTCGAATGTGGGCGCGGCGTCTTCGATTTCCACGGTTTGCCGGTGTTGCTTGAAAATTACTTGGGGACCATTGTCCGCCTCGAGGGATTCCGCAGGCGCGGCGCTTCCCGTCTGACCGCCTTGAATCGCCGCGGCCGCCTGCGCCGCGCCGCCGGCGAGAGCGCTGATTTGCCCCGAGGTGGGTGCCGCGCCGGCCAGCATATACTGCATATTTCCGGCGGGCAACGCGGCCTGCGAGTTGGCTTCCGGCAGCGCGGGCAAGTTCTTCCCCAGTCTGCCGATGAGTGTGCGCGCCAACAGGAAGATGAGAATCAAGACCAAACCGAGCACGAACTTTTCGATCAGCTTCAGCCACATCGGGTTATTGCCGGGCTCGGTCGTCGTCGTTTCCGGGGCATTGTTCAGCGCAAGCGGGAATGACACGACGGTCAGCTCATCGTTTCGTTCGGAATCGAGCCCGATCGCTGAAGAGACCAGGCTGGTTAACTTCTCGAGTTCAACCGGGGAACGATCCGTATAGACCGTACTGTCGCGGCCGTCGGCCGTCTTCAGTGTACTATAGTTTCCATCGACAACAACTGAAGCACTCAAATGCTCAATGTTGCCTACTTCGGGCACATAGGTCTCGACGGTGCGCGGAACTTGATAGTTCGTGACAGAGCGTTCGCTGGTGCCGCCGCCGGTGCCATCGGTGTTGGCCTCGCCACTGGACTCCTGACGCTCTTCACTAAGGGTGGCGGTGCGGTCGGGATCGTAGTTCTCGGTCGTTCGCTCGATCTTGTTCCAGTTGAGCTTGGCCGTGACTTTGACCTGCGTTTTGCCCGGACCGAGGGCATTTTCGAGCAGTTCCAGAGCCTTCTGTTCCAGCTCGGATTCGACGCTCTGCTGCACGTCGAGTTGCGTCGATGAAAGCCCCGCCAGATCATTGCTGACCGGCTTGCCGGTCAGCAAGTTGCCGCGCGTATCGACGACGGTAATGTGCTCGACATCCAGGCCCTCGACGGCGAAGGCGGTCATATGCACGATGCTCTGGACCTGTTCGTCGGCAAGCATCGCGCCGGGTTTGAGTTTCAGGATGATCGAAGCCGTGGCGGGCTTCTGATCTTCGCGGAACAAGCGCGGTTGCGGTAGCACCAGATGCACCCTGACATTCTCCACGGAGGAAAGCTCGCCGATCGTGCGAGCGAGCTCGCCTTCGAGTGCGCGGTGCTGATTCATGCGCTGCATGAAATCCGTCATGCCGAGCATCGGCTTGTCGAACAGCTCGTAGCCAAGTTCGCCCGAGGTGGGCAGGCCGGCGGAGGCGAACTTTAGCCGTAGTTCCGCGACATTCTCGACCGGGACTTTGATGGTCGTGCCGTCTGCCGATAGCTCGAAGGGGACTTTTTGACTTCGCAAATCCTCAACGATTTGCCCGGCATCATTCGGATTCAGCCCGGAGTACATCGTCGTGAGCACGGGTCGCGTCGAGTAGCTCACGGCGGCCACGGTTATCGCGGCGGCAAAGGCGACACCAAGGATCAGCCCGGCGCGCTGTCCAATCGTGAGGCGGCGCCAGAGTTCCACGAACGGTTGAAAAAGGGTACCCATTTCAGTCGGATAAGATCAGGCTTAGACCGGCGTGCGCATCAGCTCTTTGTAGCCGTCGAGCGCTTTATTGCGAATTTCGAGCAGGAGCATCATGGAGATACTGGCTTCTTCGGACGCGGCCATGACCTCGTGAATATCCTTGATCTCGCCCGTGGCGAATTGCTGCGTTTTCACGTCGGCGCTGACCTGCATTTCATTCACGTCGCCGATGAACTGTTTGAGCGTCGCGCCGAAGCCCTTGTCCGTTCCGCTGACCGGATTCGTCTCGGGTAACGCGGGTTTGAAGCCGGGCAATTGCGTAATGCGGTCCATTCCGTTCATGCTGTCAGACCCTCAAGTCAATGAGTTTGCCGAGTTCCTGTTCGGGCGACGGCGCTTGCATCGCGGCTTCGGCCATGGCGTGCTTTTCTTCGATCAGCTTCGCGAGTCGCTCCTTGGCCGTAATCGCCGGTTCCGGCTGTGCGGTCGCGGCTTCGGGGGCACCCGCGGATCGCTGGATCGCCGGTGTTGTCATGGGGAATCCGGGGTAGTTCGCGGAGATCTTCATGCGGTTACAGTTCGAGCGCTTTCTTCATCATGCCTTTGGTCGCGTTAAAGGCCGTGGCGTTCGCCTCGAAGTTGCGCGAGGCGCTGATCAAATCAGTCATCTCTTTGACGATATCGACATTGGGCATCTTGACGATGCCGTTTTCGTCGGCGTCGGGATGAGCGGGGTCGTAAACTTCGCGGAACGGCGCTTGATCGCGCTGGATCGTGGCCTTAACTCCGCCGAATTTCCAGCGATCAGGTTCGCTGTTGAAGCCTTGCAGATGGTTTGGGTCCGACGCCGAAAGGTCGTTGCGCTTGCCGGTGACTTGGTCGAGTTCACCGGAGAAGCCGCTGCTTTCGCTGAGCACCGTTTGCTGGCGGCGATAGGCCTCGCCGTCGGCGGTACGCGTGGTCTCGACGTTAGCGATGTTTTCGGCGATGGCGTTCATGCGCGTGCGCTGCGCGGCGAGGCCGGCAGCGGACGCATTCATACCGGTGAACAGGTGGCTGATATCCATGGCGGACCCTATCTTGAGAGTGATCGACAGGGCATTAGGACAATTATCGTGCCCACTTGCAGTAAACTTGAATTCCATCGCAAGGACTGCTCATAAATCTCTGTTCTTGCTCGGCTTGACCGATGCGAGGCGAGTGTCGAAGTGATGGGGGCGGCACAAATTTCCTGTACGTTCCGGCAGAGAGTTCGTGGCAGATGAGCTTGAAGTTGTCACGGCAGAGTCGATACCAAACCGTGTTTCAGATGCATGGGCAAAAAGAAAGCCAGCGAGGATTTCGCTGGCCTTGGGTCCCCCACGGCTTAGGCGGAGGGATAAATGGGAATGCGCGTTTGCCCGTGAATAAGTACATGTGGAGCCGGATCCCCGTGGCGCCTGCCTGGGCAGGTGCGTCAAGTCGGACATAGCGGCGCACAGCGGGCGCGCGGAATCCGCGCGGTTCTGGCGGGCGATGCCATCAGCCGCAACGGAAGTGTTCCTTGCTCATTCTGCATTCATCCCTCGTCCTGAATAGACGTCAGCCCCGCCTTCCGGCAGGGCTGCGATTAATTGAAGTCGAAGCATCGTCAGTTGAGCGAGACGGTCTCGCGATACTCGCGGAGCTTGTTGCGCAGCGTACGAATCGAAATCCCGAGCGCATCGGCGGTCTTGGTGCGGTTGTTGTCGTTGATTTGCAGCGCGCGGAAGATCGCGGCTTTCTCGATTTCGTGCAACGTGGCCGTGGACGTGCCGTTGGCGACGAAGGTCTCCGCTTCGACATGCACCAGCGCGGTGTCCAGTTCATCGAGGAAGAAATGTTTGGAGGCGATGAACTGGTCGTTGCAGAGAATTGCCGCGCGCTCCATCTTGTGCTGCAATTCGCGGACATTACCGGGCCACTCGTAACGCATCAGCTGATCCATCGTGTGGTCTTGAATGCCGCGGATCTCCTTGTTGTACTCCTGCGAATAGCGCTGCAGGAAGTGCGCGGCCAGCAGTGGAATATCCTCGTTGCGATCACGCAGCGGCGGTAGATGAATCGGGCAGACGTTCAGGCGGTGATAGAGATCTTCGCGGAAAGTCTTTTCCTTGATTTCCTTGCGCAGTTCGCGATTCGTGGTCGCGACGATCCGGACGTCAATCTTGATCGTCTCGCGCCCGCCCAGCTTCTCGAACTCGCGCTCCTGCAACACACGCAGCAACTTAGCCTGCATGCCAATGCTCATTTCGCTGACTTCGTCGAGCAAGAGCGTACCGCCGTTGGCCAGCGCGAAGCGGCCTTCCACCGTCTTGACCGCACCCGTGAATGCGCCCTTTTCGTGGCCGAACAGCTCGGATTCCATGAGCGTTTCCGGCATCGCGGCGCAGTTCACCTTAATGAACGGCCCGTTGCGGCGCGGACTGTTCAAGTGCGTCTCGCGCGCGACCAACTCCTTGCCCGTTCCGCTTTCCCCGGTAATCAGCACCGTCGCCTTGGATGGTGCGATCATCTGCAGCTGTTCGAACACGGGCAGCATGACCCCCGAGCGGCCGACGATATGATCGAACTGCATTTTAGAACCGAGCTCGCGGCGCAAGTTGAAGTTCTCGTTGCGCAGTTTCCGGTTCTCGAAGATCTTTTGTAGCCGCAGCACGAGGGTTTCCTGCGGGAACGGCTTTTCGAGGAAGTCGTGCGCGCCCTCTTTGACGGCGGTAACCGCATCGGAAATCGTACCGTAGGCGGTCATCATCAGCACGTCAATCGCGGGATAGCGTTCTTTGACCGTCTTGAGCAGTGTGAGGCCGCTCATCTTCGGCATCCGCAGGTCGCTGATTACGATATCATAAGGCTCTTCCTTCGCCAGCATTTCCAGCGCGGTCTGACCGTCTTCGCAGAGTTCGACGGTGAAATTGCGGCGGCGCAGGGATTCGGCGATCCAATCACGAATATGGAATTCGTCATCGACAACAAGGATTCGGCCTTTGGCCATGGGAGTACTCCAGGAGTTCGAGGTCTTGGGGATCGGAACTTGAGGGATCGTGTCGTCGTGTCTGAGCTATCATCGTCTATATCGGCAATGGGGCGGCAATCTTGACCCTTGAGGCCGGGTTTGCCGGGTGTTGCCGTAGCGTGGGTCAAGTATGCAAAAACTATACTTCGTAGCTTAGTCCATAGCAACCGGAGGGCCTAAACTTATGAGCAAAAAATAGATAGGCAGAGTTATCCACATACGAGACGCGGCTAATATAGGTCGAAATTTCCTCAAAGTCAAGTCAACTTTTGCCGGGGCAAGGCTTGCCTGACAAGAGGATTGGTGGGTCGGAGAGGCTTGCAAGTTTGAGCTTTTCTCTGTACATTTGTTCTTTTCGCACCATACGGAAGTCCATGGAACTACCGCACATAAAGATAACGGGCGCCCGCGAGCACAACCTCAAGAACATTGATGTGGTGCTACCGCGAAACAACTTGATCGTCATCACAGGACTCTCCGGCTCGGGAAAGTCCTCTTTGGCGTTTGATACCCTTTATGCGGAGGGGCAGCGGCGGTACGTCGAATCCCTCTCGGCGTATGCTCGGCAGTTCCTTGGATTGATGGAAAAGCCGGACGTGGACTCGATCGAGGGGCTGTCCCCGGCGATCTCGATTCAGCAGAAGGCGGGCATCCGCAATCCGCGTTCGACGGTGTCCACGGTCACGGAGATCTACGACTATCTGCGGCTGCTGTATGCCCGGATCGGCAAGCCGCATTGTCCGACCTGCGGCAAGCCGATTCAGCGGCAATCGGCGCAGGAAATCGTCGATACGATGCTGAACCTGCCGGCCGGGACGAAGCTCGAACTGATGGCGCCGATCGTGCTGGGCCGCAAGGGCGAGTACAAGGACTTGCTTGAGAACGTGCGCAAGGACGGTTTTGTGCGCGTGCGCATTGACGGCGTCGTGAAGTCGCTCGATGACGAGATTTCGATCGACAAGAAGCGACGGCACACGATTGAAGTCGTTGTGGATCGGTTGGTCATCAAGGAGGGGCTGCGCTCGCGGCTCACCGATTCGGTCGAGACGGCCCTGCGACTTTCCAGCGGAATGCTGACCGTGGTCCTCGACGGATCGAAGGAACGGATCTTCAGCGAGCGGTTTGCCTGCACGGACTGCGGCATTTCCATCAGCGAGGTGGAGCCGCGGCTGTTTTCCTTCAACAGCCCGTTCGGCGCCTGCCCTGCTTGCACCGGCTTGGGTTTCAAACTCGAGATCGATCCCGACCGGATCATTCCGAATCCCGAGCTGTCGATCAACGAGGGGGCGATCAGCAGTATGGGCGGCAACTTCGATGGCTGGACCTGGGGGACCCTGGAAGCAATCGCGACCAGTTACAAGATCAACCTGGACACGCCGTGGAAGAAACTCAAAGCTGAGCACAAGCAAATTGTGCTGCAGGGCTCGGGCACGCGCAAGGTGAATGTGGTCTATCAGTCCGAGAAGATTCGGTTTGAATCGAAGACGGCGTGGGAGGGCGTGATTCCGAATCTGATGCGGCGCTATCGCCAGACAACGTCGCAGCATATTCGCGAGTGGATTGAGGAGTTCATGGGCAATATCCCGTGCCCCGAATGCAAAGGCGCGCGGTTGAAACCGGAAGCGCGGGCGGTGCTGATTGAAAATCTGAGCATCTCGCAAGCTTGTGACCTTTCGATCAACGCGGCCTTCGAGTTCTTCCGGGATTTGCAGCTCAATGCACGGGATCAACTGATTGCACACCAGATTCTGAAAGAGGTTCGCGCGCGGCTGACGTTTCTGCTGAATGTTGGACTGGATTACTTGACGTTAAGCCGCGCGGCGGGATCGCTCTCCGGCGGCGAAGCGCAGCGAATTCGGCTGGCGACGCAGATTGGCTCGCAGTTGACCGGGGTGCTGTATATCCTGGATGAGCCGTCCATCGGCTTGCACCAGCGGGACAATGATCGCCTGATCGCGACCCTGACTCAGTTGCGCGACATTGGCAATACGGTGGTTGTCGTGGAACATGATCGGGATACGATCGAGCAGGCGGACTATGTCGTGGATCTTGGTCCCGGTGCGGGCCGGCACGGCGGCGAAGTCGTGGCGGTCGGCACGCCGCAGCAGATCGCTCGTGAAGTGAAGTCCGTGACGGGGCGCTACCTCGCGGGCGCCGAGACGATTGCCATTCCGCGCAAGCGACGGCCGGGGACGGGCAAGAGCCTGACACTGAAGCGGGCGCGCGGAAATAACTTGAAGCAGTTGACGGTGGATTTTCCGCTCGGTACATTCACGGCCGTCACCGGCGTAAGCGGCTCGGGCAAGTCCACGCTCGTGAACGAGACGTTGTATCGCGCGCTGGCCCAAAAGTTCTTCGGTGCAAAAGAGCCGCCGCTGGCGCACGATGGCATCAACGGCACGCAGTTCATCGACAAGGTGATCGATATCGATCAGTCACCCATCGGTCGCACGCCGCGTTCGAATCCGGCGACCTATACGGGTCTCTTCACGGGGATTCGCGATATTTTCGCGCAGCTTCCCGAGGCGAAGATGCGCGGTTACAAGCCGGGTCGCTTCTCCTTCAACGTGAAAGGCGGACGCTGCGAGAATTGCGAAGGCGATGGCATCATCAAGATCGAGATGCACTTCCTTCCGGACGTGTATGTTCCGTGCGAGGTCTGCGGCGGCAAACGCTACAACAAGGAGACGCTCGAAGTTCGGTTCAAGGGCCGCTCGATTGCCGACGTACTCAACATGACGGTCTCAGAAGCGGTCGAGTTCTTTGATGCCATCCCCGGTCTGGCGCGCAAGCTGGCGACCTTGGAGGAAGTCGGTCTGGGTTACATTCATCTCGGGCAGCAGGCGACGACTCTTTCCGGGGGCGAGGCGCAGCGAGTAAAGCTGGCGACGGAGCTTTCGCGCGTGTCCACCGGTCAGACGCTCTATATCCTGGACGAGCCGACGACCGGGTTGCATTTCGCGGATATCAAGTTGCTGTTGAAGGTCCTGCATACGCTGGTGGAGCGCGGCAATACGGTGATCGTGATCGAACACAATCTTGACGTGATCAAGACCGCGGATCACATCATTGATCTGGGACCGGAAGGCGGGAACGGCGGCGGCCTCATCATCGGCTGCGGCACGCCGGAGGCGATTGCGCGGGTCAAGGAGAGCCATACGGGGCGATATCTGAAGCGACTCATTTCCGGCGAGAAGAACACCAACGGTCGAACCGGCTCCGCCGAAGCCGGGGGGGAACCCTTGAAGAACCCGACCAAAGTCAGCAAGGTCGGCGCATGATCTACCGCCTCTCGCTGCTTCTTCTGCTTGTGGCAACCGCGCTGGGATTCGACGGACAACGTGCGCTCGAAACGGTGCGGACGATCGCGTCGGACGAGTTTCAGGGCCGGCGACCGGGCTTTCCGGGGGGACAGCGGGCCGAGCAGGTCGTGGCTGAGTTGCTCAAGAGTTACGGTGTGCAGCCGGCGGGCGTTGGCGGATACTTCCAGCCGGTGCCGATGCTCGTGACCGAAGAGCAGGATGCCGAACTCACGATCATGAATCATGAATTGGGCAAGATTCCGTGCCAGCTCGGCGCGGACTTCACCGTCGTGACGCACAGCGGTTCGGGGGGGTTCATTGCGCCGGTGGTGATCGCGGGCTACGGCTATGTCCGTCCGGATAAGGATCGCGATGACTACGGCGATCTGGACTGCCGTGGCGCGGTGGTGTTGATTGTCCGCGGCAAGCCGGATTCCCCGTGGGACTTTGAAGAGGACTTCCCGCGTCGTCACACTCTCGAGTGGGCGAAGCAGCATGGAGCGGCCGCGGTGATGTGGTACGCGGAAGGTTCGCTGGTGAATGGTGCGGCGATCCCGGCCAGTGAGTACGATCCTCAATTTCCGCTGATGTATGTCAGTGATCGTATGGTGCGCCTGCTGCTCGACGGCAGTCCCTACAACTTCAACATGTATCTGGAGAAGTTGAAGCGGGGACCGCTGCCGATAGCGACCGGCCACGACGTCTGGATCCGCACACAGACGCGCAAATTGCCGCGCGCGGAGGGGCGCAATGTGGTCGGCATTGTGTACGGCACGGATCCGGTATTGAAGAATGAGCTGATCGTGATCGGCGCGCATCTCGACCACATCGGCGCAAACGCTCGCGGCGTGAACTACAACGGCGCGGATGACAACGCCTCCGGTTCGGCCGTTGTGTGCGAACTCGCGCGGGTCTTCGCGGAACAGCCGCTGAAACGCAGTGTACTTGTGCTGCTGTTCACGGGCGAAGAAGCTGGATTGCTGGGCTCAGAATACTTCGCGGCGAATCCTACGATTCCGTTCGGCAATGTCGCCTGCATGCTGAATTTTGATATGGAAGGCCAGGGCGACGGCACGGTGGGGATGGCCGGCGGCGAGCTGCTTGGCAAGTCCTGGCGGGACTACGTGGCGTCGCTGGACTCGAGCGACATGGACTCCTTGAAACTTCATCGCACGGACGGCGACGGATCGAGCGACTATGCAAGTTTCCTGAAAGGCGGCGCGCCCGCGATCAGTTTTTGGTCGGACGGTCGCCACCCGTTTTATCACCGTTACACCGACGACCCGGAGTGGATATCGGCCGGGTGTCTGCAGGCCGTTGGTGATCGCGCGGTGGATCTGATGCGATTTATTGGCGACACGTCGCAGCCATTGGCCTTTCACTCGGATTCGCTCGCGATTTGTGCGCGGCTCACTCAGGTTGTCGATTTCAAAGGGTTTTCGATCGATCAGCATGGTAGTGTGCCGGAGTTCATCGAGACCGCGGCGGCCTGGCTGCCTTCCGAGTCTGCGGTCGCGACAGCGGAATTGCTCAGGCGGACCTATGAGTTTGAACACGGCGCTGAAGAGCGGCACGTGGTGGCGGACGGGTTGGCCGAGGCGGTCGCCGCGAGTTCGCGTCACAAGCCCGGCGCGTTCGTTTCCATCGCGGAGTCGGGATTAACAGGCCGTAAACCTTCCGAAGTGAAGGCGTTGATTGAGCAGGGCCTGTCCGTGGTCCAGCTCGCGCCGTCGTCTTCGCGCAACGCTTCCATCGAACTGCCGGACGGGATGGAAGCCGCACGCGCGGCGGGGATCACGTCGCTGATCCCGTTTGATTTTGCGACCCCCGCGCGTGTGGAAAAGTGGGGCAAGCAGGGGATGATCGTGGCCGCCTTTTCCGAGGTCGCGGACGCGCCGGGCGACGTCCGCGACGGTGTGCTGAGGAGCGACGCTTTTGTCTTTCTCGAACTGAGTGCAGTTCCGACAGCGGCACAATTGGAAGCGATCGCGCCATTTCAGGCGCGTCAGGTACATCTCAGTTTCGCCGGGATTAGGCCGTCCGCACGGGAATCCACGGCGAAGCAAGCGATCCTGACCATGCATGAGGCGGGAATTGACCGTGCGGGAATCCTGCGGTTAACGGGCGGCAATCTGCGTCGCTATCTCGCCGCGCGCGCCGCGCAATCGGGACAAGGCCATGACTGAGCTACCGTTGCTCGACAAGCTTCAGCGCGTCGATCCCGACTATTATGATGCGCGCCGGGTGGCCGGAATCGAGGCTCAACTTGAGCGGATACGCGCGCTGAAGCGCGAGCGCAACGCGGTATTGCTCGCGCACAACTACCAGCGGCCGGAGATCTTCGAAGTCGCCGATTTCACCGGCGATTCGCTGGGGCTGTCGTTGCAAGCCGCCGCGGTGAAAGCGGCGCGGACGATTGTTTTTTGCGGCGTGCACTTCATGGCGGAGACCGCCAAGGTTGTGAATCCGGCCAAGACGGTGTTGCTGCCCAATCTCGCGGCGGGCTGCTCGCTCGCGGATACGGCCTCCGCTGCCGCGGTGGCGGACCGTATCGCGGAATTGCGGAAGGTGCATCCCGATCTCGCCGTGGTCACTTACGTAAACACCACGGCGGACGTCAAAGCGCTTTCCGACGTCTGTTGCACGTCATCCAATGCCATCTCCGTCGTGCGCGCGCTGACGTCGCGGCATATCTTGTTCATTCCTGACCAGAATCTTGCCCGGCACGTGGCGTTGCACGTAACTGACAAGACAATAATTGCCTGGGATGGCTTCTGCTATGTGCATCATCAGATTACGCCGGATGTGGTCCTGAATATGCGCCGACAGGTTCCGGGAATCAAGATCCTCGTGCATCCCGAGTGCCGCGACGACGTGGTTGCGCTGGCGGATGCGGCGTTGTCCACGTCCGGGATGGTCGAATACGCGCGGGACAGTCAGGCCCATGATTTCCTGGCGGTGACCGAGTGCGGGCTTTCCGACATGCTGCAAATGCAGGTGCCGGAGAAGCACTTCTTCCGTGCGTGCAAGATCTGCCGTTTCATGAAGGCGATCTCCCTCGACGATGTCGAGCAATCGCTATTGCGGAATCAATATGAGATTTCGCTGGACGAGCGCGTCCGCTCCGGGGCGGAGCGCGCCATCCGTCGGATGTTCGAATTGACCGGCGGCTCGCGGGACAATCTCGCGCTGCCGTCGGACGTGGCGAGCGAATAGTTTCGCATCGAACCGCGTGCCGGTCACGCGCATTCGAGCTTTCTTTCTTCCCCCCTACCTTCTTCCAATCTGCTATGTCCAACACCGATTTCCGTACCGAAAAGGACTCGCTGGGCGAGTTGCGCGTTCCGGCCGATGCCTACTATGGCGTGCAGACGGCTCGCGCGGTGGCGAATTTTCCGATCTCCGGGATTCGTCCGCATCCCGTTTTTGTTCGAGCGTATGTTACCATCAAGCGATCGGCGGCGGTCGTACACCGCGAATTGGGAATCCTCTCCGCCGAGCGTGCCGATGCGATTGTCCGCGCCGCCGATGAGCTGCTGGCCGGGAGGTTCGCCGATCAGATCGTCGTTGACGTTTATCAGGCGGGCGCGGGCACCTCGACTAACATGAACATGAATGAGGTGCTTGCGAATCGCGCGGTCGAATTGCTGGGCGGCACTCGCGGCGACTATTCGAAGGTGAATCCGAACGACCATGTCAACATGGCGCAATCGACGAATGACACCTATCCGGCGGCGATGCGGATCGGCTTGTCGCTGAAGCACCCTGACCTGATTCATGCGCTGGACGGGCTGATCGCTGCCTTCGAAGCGAAGGCAAAGGAGTTCGACGGCATCATCAAGTCCGGGCGGACGCATTTGCAGGACGCGGTGCCCGTGCGGCTGGGTCAGGAGTTCGGCGGTTACGCTTCGATACTCAGGCGCTGCCGGCTGCGGCTCGGCGAAGCGGAGCTTGGACTGCGTCAACTCAATCTGGGCGGCACGGCGGCGGGCACGGGCATGAACGCCCATCCGAAATATCGCGGCCTGGTAGCCGCGGAGATCAGCCGGGTCGCGGGCCTCAAGTTTCATCCGGCGGAGAATCTATTTGAGGTCACGCAAAGTCTCGGCGACTTTCTGCACTACTCGAGCGCACTCCGTCTGCTCGCGCTGGAATTGTGCAAGATTGTGTCCGACCTGCGTCTGCTCTCGAGTGGTCCGCGCACGGGTCTGGCGGAAATCGCGCTGCCGCCCGTGCAGCCGGGTTCCTCGATCATGCCCGGCAAAGTGAATCCGTCGATGGCAGAGATGATGAACCAAGTTTGTTATCAGGTCGTGGGATTCGACAGCACAGTGGCCTATTGCGCGCAGGCAGGACAGCTCGATCTGAACGTAATGATGCCGGTGGTCAACTACAATTTGCAACAGGCCCTGCATATCTGCTCGACCTCGCTGCAGGCCTTCACGGAGAAGTGCGTGAAGGGGATTACCGCGGATGCCGCTCGCTGTGAATACTACTTCCACACGTCGGTGGGTATGGCCACCATCATGAATATGCACATCGGCTACGCGAAGGCAGCGGAGCTTGCCAAGGAGTCGGTCAAGAAGAACGTGTCGATCGTCGAGCTCATCCGCGAGCACAAGTTGTTGACCGAGGACCAGCTCCGCGAGATTCTGGAGCCGATGAAGTTGACCGATCCGGATCAGCAGCCGCTGGGCGGCGTCGGCGCCGGCGGCGGATAGTCGGCGGTTCGCCTACCTCGAGAGTTTCTCAACCCCCTTGCAGCAAACCGCGGAGCGATCATGCCCAAGCAGTTCACGCTTTCGACCGAGATTTACGCTTCAGCCGCGCGCGTCTGGGAGGAGTTGACCACCCAGAAGGGGCTTGCTCACTGGTTTTCGGAAACGGGAGCCGTGGAGCCGCGAGTCGGGGGAACGTTTAAGTTCAAGGGCAATTTTGTGTACGGTTGGCGCGCCGGCGAGGAGTTTGCGACGAAGATCACCGCTTTTGATTCAGAGCGGCAGTTCGGATTTGAGTTTCCGCTGCGCCACGCGGACGGCAGCGTGACCGACGGCGTCGCGCGGTTTGAACTCGCCCCGGCGGGCAAGTCAACGTCGTTGGACTTCAGTTTCACGTTCGATTCGCTTGGGAGTCTGAATCCCTATTGCCTGAGCGATATCTGGGCATACTATCTCAACATCTTGACGAACGTCTGCGAGCACGAATGGCACGAGCCCGGCCTGCACTTTGACTTTTCACGGCCGTGGACGGGAAATATCCGGCATGTGATCTACACGACCGGCTCGCCCGACCAGGTTTTCGATCACTTGCACAAACCGGAGTTGCTGGCGAAGTATTTCAATCCGGTGAAGCTCTTCGAGCCGCGGGAAAACGGCAGGATCGACTTTGGCTGGGGCGAGGGCTCGGGTCCCTCGAAAGTGTTGGCATTTGAACCGCCCTATGAGCTTGCCTACGACTGGCCCGTGACGCACGAGGGCGGTGTCCACACGGGCCTCGTCAAGTGGACGATCGAACCTGAAGGCCGGCAGGTGCGAGTTGAGATGAAGCAGTCCGGGTTTCTTGACGGTGTCGATCACTTTGCGAGCGGCGAAGCGTTGGGCTGGGCGAATCTGATGTTGGAGCTGCGCCGGCTGATCGAGTCGGGACGTCCCGCTCTGAATCAGCAAGGCAAGATCGAGGATCTCTGACCACGTGTTCACCTTCGCCATGCATAGCGGGTTTGCGCCGACGACGTGACCGGGGTCGAGTACACGGCGCTGGCCGTTGGCGCGCTCGTCACATCCACAGTCTCCGGCATCGCCGGCGTTGGCGGCGGGATGTTGTTTCTCCCGATACTCACCGCGGTCGTCGGAGTGAAATTGGCGGTGCCATATCTGTCGGTGCTCTTGCTGGCGTCCAACGTATCGCGCGCCTATTTCAGTCGCGAAGCGATTGACTGGCAGGTGGTCCGGCACTTCTTGCTTGGCGTAGTTCCCGGTGCGATTCTCGGGGCATTGTTGTTTACGATCCTGCCATCGTTCTGGATCAAGAAGGCCCTGGGAGTCTATCTGATCAGCTACGTCGCGTTGAGCTTCACGCGTGCGAATTGGCCCAAATCTGCGTCACTTCGTTCGATCTCGTGGATCGGTTTGCCCGCGGGCCTCGTCTCCGGAGTCGTCGGCGGGCAAGGCCCGATTGTTACGCCATATTTCTTGCGCTATGGACTCGTCAAGGAAGGCTTCCTCGGGACGGAGGCTGTCGGTTCCGCGCTTTCGCACTTGTTCAAGCTTTCGGTCTGGGCTCCGGCCCGCGTGATTGGCGGGAGTGATCTGGCATTGCTGCTCCCGCTCAGCGTCCTGTCCATCGCCGGTTCTTATTTCGGCAAGAAGCTGGTCAACCGGATGCGATTGCAGGTGTTTCGAGCCATCTTGATGATACTGTTGGCCGTAATTGGCGTTCGGTTTCTTTTCTTCTAAGGGACGTACATGTACCTGCGAATCTTGCTATTGCTGCCTTCGCTGCTCATCGCCGCCGGTGCATTCGCGGCGGGCACCGTGACGGTCGAGAGCTTCGTCAAGCCGCCTGCGGGTTACTCGCGAATCGCGGTGAAGGCGGGGTCGTTCGCCGCTTCGCTAAGACAGCTGGAACTGGTACCGGATACTGTCATTATGAGCGGAGACGGCCAGCTGCAGCTTTGTGCAGACGAGAAGGTCGCGGCCACGCGGCTAACACCGTTCGACAACCAGATCGACGTCGGAGTGGATGGGATCACGAGATTGTGGGGAAATCACCTTTGGGAGCGGCGCGGGGCCGGGGCGATTTCGTTTCCGCTTGACAATGGACAGATCGCGACGTGGAAGGATTGGCGAGACGGATTGCGGCCGCGCAAGTCAGGCGGTCGGTTCATCTTCGTGCAGGTGACAACCCCGGACGGCAGCTACGGGAATTACACCCGCTTCTTGTCGTTTGTAGCGGAAGCGATGGGCGCGTTGGCATTGCGCCGCGAGAGCACGATCATCGTTGATGATTCGCTGGCCGTCGGCGACATCCTGGTGGCGCTGCGGAACGATGGCAGCAGCAGCGTCGGGTTGATTGTCGACATGTGCAAGGGGGGACCGCGCGGCGAACGGTTGTACTTGATCGGCACCAGCGGCACGCCGAGTACGTCGTTTTACATCGCCCGCCCCTATTCGCCGGTGCAAGGGTTGAATGAGTGGTTTACGCTTGACGGCGCGAAGTGGGCCGTTGGTCAAGGCGCGCGCGTGGACACGCGCCGGGTCGCACTGAAATAGCCGATGAATTGGTTTCTGACGGGGATCATTGCCTCGCTGCTCTACGGCGTGTGCGCGGCGAGCTTTAAGTTCGTTCTCTCGGAGAAATATCTGCATGCGTCGCCGTCCTGGGCGTTGATCGGCATGGGCCTCGGCTGGTCGATTTGCGGAATCATCGGCGCGCGGATGTGGCAGTCCAGCGCGGGGGAATCGACGTTGGCCGGGCTGGGTTGGGGCATCCCCGTCGGCCTGTTGAACGGAGTCGCCACACTCATGATTATGCGCGCGATCTCGGTACCGACGACGAACGTCAGTCAGCTGGTGCCGATCTACAACACGAATACGCTGGTGGCGTTTGTCTTGGGTATCTTGCTGTTTCGCGAGCTACCGATCGGCCCGGACTTGTACCGGAATCTCGCCGGTGCCGTACTGATCGTACTGGGGAGCGTGCTGATCGGTATGAAATAGCGAAGTCGCAGAACATGGCAACGCAAGGCGGGCGACCCTCATGGGCCGCCCGCCTTGCTTAGCAGATTGACTTGCCGCTTAGCGGCTGCTTAACACGCGCACTTTCGGCGGTGCGTCGCCCTTCACACAGACTTCCAGTTGTTGTCCTCGTCCCAACGCACAGATCGTGCTCTCTGAGAGCGGTCCAAACCGGATCGGCGGATCGCTCCAACCTCGGCCCGTAGCGAACGCAACCGAGACCGACGGTCTCACTTCCGTACCGGGGCAGCCGGTCCGCGACGTGCGAACCAGAAACGAATCCTGACCGCTCGGCGAGACCACGACCGCACTGGATTCCCATGGTAGCGCGAGCGAACAGGTTTCGCCGGAAACGGAAACACGATAGAACGGAGCAAGCTGAGCGGTCGTCGCTTTCGGCGCGGCGAAATGCGCGAATGCCCCGGCCGCATTGGGATTATTGGGATCGATAATAACGCGCTGACCGGGAGTGGCAACCTGATGCACAACCTGCTCCTGACCGGCATAGTTATTCACCTGAACCAGATTGAAATTGATCGCTGACGGCTTGCTCGGTTGGGCGAAGGCCGTCAGGGTCAGGCATAGCGTGAGTGCCGCGAAGAGACCCGGCTTCATCAGACCTCCAGGTTTGATGACGTGGGAGGCGTGCAACCTCCGTGCCGGGTACCGACTATGTGAAACCTGCTTAGAGAACATGCAGTTAGGAGTGGTTCTGAGATGATGTGTGATGCGAATTGCGGTTACCCGTGCGCCCGGTTGCAGAGCGCCGGGCGCGAGTATCAGGCACGCTTATCGACGTGGGGCGGCGGCTCGGGGTCCGAAACCTCCGTGGGCGGCGGCGCGACTTGGGAACCCTCGGGAGGTTTGCCGTTGGACAGGGACTCATTCGCGAGCGCGGTGAAATCAGTCGTTGCGTCGGCGCCGAGGAACTCGCGGAGCTTGTCTCCTTCGAGGACTTCAACTTCAAGCAGTGCCTGGGCCATTCGCTCGAGCAATTCGCGGTGTTCGAGCAGGATCGATCGCGCCTTGATATAGCATTCATCCACGATGCCGCGGACCTCGGCGTCGATGACGTCGGCGGTCTTCTCACCGTAGATGTCCTCATTCATCGCGTAGGGCATTTCCCGCGTCGGCTGACTGCGCTTGCGGTAAACCAGCTGCCCGAGCTTTTCCGACATGCCGTAGTCCATGACCATCGCCCGCGCCATTCCGGTGACCTGTTGCAGGTCGTTGTACGCGCCCGACGTGATTTCGTTGAAGACGACTTCCTCCGCCGCGCGCCCGCCGAGCGCGGACGTAATTCGATCCACAAGCTCCTCGCGGGTGATCAGGTATTGATCCTCGGTCGGCAGATAGAGCGTGTGACCGAGCGTGGCCACGCCGCGCGGGATAATTGACACCCGATGAATCGGGTCCATATGTTTGAGCATCGCGCCCACGATGGCATGTCCGCATTCATGGTACGCAATCTTCTCTTTGACTTTCGGTTTCAAGACTCGACTGCGGCGCTCGATGCCGGTCATTTCGCGATCGACCGCCTCTTCAAGTTCCTGCATGCCGATTTCTTTCTTGCCGCGGCGCGCGGCCAGCAGTGCGGCCTCGTTGATGGCGTTGGCAAGATCAGCGCCGGCAAAACCGGGTGTCCGTGCGGCAATCAGGCGCAGGTTGACCTCGGACGAGACTTTCTTCCCGCGAATATGCACTTTCAGGATGGCATCGCGGCCATCGATGTTGGGCGGATCCACGACGACCTGCCGATCGAATCGACCCGGTCGCAATAGTGCCATGTCGAGAATCTCGGGCCGATTGGTGGCCGCCATGATGATGACACCTTTGCTCGACTCGAAGCCATCCATTTCTACGAGGAGGGCGTTCAACGTCTGCTCGCGCTCGTCGTGCCCGCCCCATGGATTGGAGCCCCGCGCTTTGCCGAGTGCATCCAGCTCGTCGATGAACACGATGCAGGGCGCCTTGCCTTGCGCCTGCTGGAACAGATCGCGCACCCGCGCGGCGCCAACGCCGACGAACATCTCCACGAAGTCCGAACCTGAGATCGAGAAGAACGGAACCTTTGCTTCGCCGGCAACCGCCTTGGCCAACAGCGTCTTGCCGGTTCCCGGAGGACCGACCAGCAGCACACCCTTGGGGATATTCGCGCCGAGCGCGCGGAACTTCGCGGGAGTCTTCAGGAACTCGACAACCTCTTTGAGTTCCTCGACCGCTTCGTCGATTCCTGCGACATCCTTGAAGCTCAGCTTCGTGGCGCTCTCCATATAGACTTTGGCGCGCGACTTGCCGAACGACATCACGCCGCCGGCCCCGCCGCCGCCCATCCGTCGCAGCATGAAGGTCCAGAACAGAATGATCAGCGCGAACGGGAAGATCCAGAACAGCAGATTCTTCCACCAATCCGTCTCCTGACGTCCCTCGAATTGCACTCCCTGTTCGGTCAGACTCTTGACCAGGTCATCGTCATCAACGCGATTGGTCTCGAACGATTTCGGGATGAGGGTGCCGGCGGAGTCCATCTTGACGTCGCCGTAAATGCGCTCGGGCGTGACCACCGCGCGCACGATGCGGCCGTCGGCCACGTATTGCTTGAACTGCGAGTAGGGGATCGGAATCGAGCGCGGGGTGCCAAGAAATGCCTGCGCCACCAGCAATGCCAGCAGCACGACAATCAGGTACCAGACGGAGAAATTGAATCTACGTCCGCCGCCGGGCATTCCGGGTTTCTTCTTGCTATTGTCTTTCTCAGGAGCCACTGCTATGCACTTTGATTCGATGAAGCAACGTCTGTTCGCATCCCTTAGTAGTCAACGCCCTGCCGCGCGAGCATTCCGCGCTGAAACGCGTGCTTGATTTCGCGCATCTCGGTAACCGTATCGGCGCGGTCAATAATCGATTGGGGCGCGCCGCGTCCGGTCATAATCAGCGTCGTGGCGACGGGACGCGCGTCCATCAAGTCCAACACACTCTCGGTCGTAATCAGGCTCAGTGAAATGGCGACGAAGATCTCGTCCAGCAACACGAGTTGATAGCTGCCCGACGCCAACTTCTGCTTGGCGAAGGCCAGCGCGTCGCGCGCCGCCTGTTCGTGTTCCTCGCGCGGGAGCTTGTCATCGATAATGCCGACGAAGCCCTTGCCCATGCGATGAAACTCAACTTCCGGCTCAAGCCGGCGAATCGATTTCAATTCGCCGTACATCCAGCTGCCCTTAATAAACTGCACGATCAAGCAGCGGTGACCATAGCCGACCGCGCGCAACACCGTGCCGAGCGCGGCAGTCGTCTTGCCCTTGCCGTCACCGGTGTTGACCAGCACCAGTCCCTTGGATTCGACCTGCTCAACCATGATATCCGAATCATCCCCGTTTGCCTTGTACCCCGTTCAGATCGACGGGCCGATGTCCGTCAATCGGACTCCTCAGCCGGACTCTATGTAACCCGGCGATCGCAGACTCGGTTCCCGCCCGGCGAATTTAGTATGCTTTCGAAAACACGACTCGCTGCGGGGAGTCCTTTCCGGTCAGCATACACTTGCCCTGTTCCTTCGGAACATCGATTGGAATCACGCGCAGGGTGGCCTTGGTCTCTTCCTGGACTCGCTTCTCGTCCTCGGTGCCGCCCGCCCAGTGGCACAGCGCGAAGCCTTCATCCGCTGCCACGTATTCCTTGAACTCGTCGTAGCTGTTGACTTCCTTCGTATTCTCAGCAAGCCGTTTCCGGGCCGCGGCGAGCAGTTCCGCTTGAATGGTGTTGAGCAGACCGGGGATTTCCTGTGCAGCCCGCTCCAGCGGCAGGGTGAGCTTCTCGCGCGTATTGCGCTTCGTGGCGACGAGCTGCCCGCTTTCGAGATCGCGCGGTCCCAGTTCGATCCGCAGCGGATAGCCGAAAAGTTCGGCCTCCGCGAACTTGAAACCGGGGGTGACGTTGTCGCGATCATCGACTTTGACGGCCACGCCTGCCTTGCGCAGATCGGCTACGACCCCCAGCAATTCATTCATCACCTTGCTGGAGTCATCGTTCTTGCGGATTATCGGAATTGCAATTACCGGTACTTGCGCGAGCTTGGGCGGAATCACCATACCGTCGTCGTCCGCGTGCGACATGATAAGGGCGCCGACCAAACGGGTCGAGACTCCCCACGAGGTCGCGTACACGTACTCCAGTTCGTTCCTGACATTTTGAAAGGTCACGTCAAACGCCTTCGCGAAATTCTGTCCAAGATTGTGCGACGTGCCCGCCTGTAGCGCCTTCTTGTCCTGCATCATGGCTTCAATGCAGTACGTCCGCACGGCGCCGGGAAACTTCTGTCCTTCGCTTTTCAGCCCATGAATCACGGGCACTGCCATATAGTCCTCGGCAAAGGTCCGATAGACGCCGAGCATCTTGAGCGTCTCCGTTTCGGCCTCGTCGGCGGAGGCGTGCGCGGTGTGCCCCTCCTGCCAGAGGAACTCCGCCGTGCGCAGAAACAGGCGCGTCCGCATTTCCCAGCGGTAAACGTTCGCCCATTGGTTGATGAGCAACGGCAGATCGCGATAACTCTGAATCCAGTTCTTATACATCGCCCAGATCACCGTCTCGGATGTCGGGCGGATCACATACGCTTCGTCGAGTTTGCCTTTCGGACGCAAACCGGATTCGCCCTCGACGCGCTGCAATCCCGAATGCGTCACGACGGCGCATTCGAGCGCGAAACCGTCAACGTGTTCGGCTTCCTTTTCGAGATACGACTGCGGAATCAGGAGCGGGAAATACGCGTTGACGTGCCCGGTCTCCTTGAACATGCGGTCGAGATTCTGTTGAATGGCCTCCCAGATCGAATAGCCGTTGGGGCGGATGACCATGCAGCCCTTAACGGGCGCGTAGTCGGCGAGCTTGGCCTCGCGCACGAGATCAACATACCACTGATTGTAATCCTGCGCGCGCGGGGTGATGTTCTTTGCCATGGATGCGGATTGCGGTTCCTGATGAATACTTGCTATTTCAGCGTGATCAATTCCTCGGCCAACTCAATCGCTTCGGAGTCCAACGGCGATAACAGCGAGTCCCGTTCGCCCGCCAGCAGATATTGGTTGTTGCGGATGTCCTTTTGAATAAACAGGAGCTCTCCCTTGCGCTTGAGCACGAGTTCCCGGATTTCAGCCTTGTGCCGGCTCGCGCTCTGCTTCCATTCGTTCAATTGCTCGCGGACTTCGCCCGCGCGCAATGCCTGCCGGTTCAGAAAGCGATCGTCGAATTGGGAGTCGCGAATCCGCCGCGGCGGCGCCGGCCTGGACTCGGGCGCAGGGGCGGGTGTCGTCTGCACGGATTCACGGGGGCCGCAACCGGCAGCAAACACCACGAAGGCGAAGCCCGAAAGCAGCCAAACGGGAAGGCGCGATCGCATTAATCCGCTTGTGAGGCGATAATCGCACCGGCGGCGGCGGACGAGACGATCATACCCGCGATGTAAAACGTCTTGTGCGAATTCTTCCAGCCCGCGCGATAGCCGTTTCTGAAACCGCTGTTAAACTCTTCCTCCGCCACAACCGGCGGCTTGGCGGGATGTCGCGGTTCCACTTTCCAGGGCAACCACAGCAACGGAACATTGCCGAACCCCGCGAAGAACCAACCGACCTTGCCGGAGTGCTTGTCGCCGACTTTGACGCCTTCTTGCCAGCCCTGCTCATGGAGTCCCATGACGCGCGGTTGCGCCTTGGAGATGTCCACCGGCTTCACCGGCTCCTGAGCGGACGCCTGCGGCGCGCTGGTCGAAATCAGAACGGCGAACAGTAGCGAAAGGGTGATGCTCTTCATAGTCCCTCCCGGATGCGGGATTTACGCCCGGCCCAAGTAGTGAATGGCGTGCCCGTACGCGGCGGCCGCGGCCTCCATGACCGCCTCGCTCAGCGTGGGATGCGCGTGAATCGTGTTGAACAAGTCCGCGGCTCTTGCTCCCAGTGCGCGGGCGGTGCAGAGTTCGGCGATCATCTCCGTCGCGTCGTTACCGACGATATGTGCGCCGAGCAATCGGTCATCCTGCTCGGCGAAAATCAACTTCACGAATCCGTCGGTGTGTCCCGTGGCATTGGCTTTGCCCGAGGCCATGAACGGAAACTTGCCGATCTTGACGGCGAGTCCCTGCTCCTTGCATTTCTCTTCGGTCAGACCCACGCTCGCCACCTGCGGCTGGCAGTAGGTACATGACGGAATGTTTCCGTAGTCGATCACGTGCGGCTGCTGTCCGGCGATGGCTTCGACGCACACCATACCCTCGTGTGAGGCCACGTGCGCAAGCTGCGGCGGACCGATCACATCGCCGATGGCATAGTACCCGGGGACATTTGTGCGGTAGAACTCGTCAACCTTAATGAACCCGCGCTCCGATCCGACGCCGGTTTGTTCGAATCCCCAGTCATCCAGATTCGCGCGAAACCCGATCGCCACCAAACATGCGTCGCCGCCAAATTCCTTCGTTCCCGCGTCATTGGCTGTCGTCACGGTCACTCGTTCGCCGGTGCGTACAATCGACTGGACCCGCGTCGATACATGAATTTCGACCCCCAGCTTCTTGAACGCCCGGGCGACCGCTTGACTGCACTCAACGTCTTCAACCGGCAGTATGCGTGGCAACATCTCGATCACGGTAACCTTCGTGCCCAATGCCGCGTAGAAGTAAGCGAACTCGATTCCAATCGCCCCGGCCCCGATAATGATCAACTCGGCGGGCTGCGCCGGAAGTGACATCGCCTCCTTGAACGTAATCACGCGCTCGCGGTCAACCGTCACGTTCGGCAGATTGCGATTCGCGCTGCCGGTGGCGATGATGACGTGCGTTCCGCGGACCCGGTCAATCACGGTTGACGGATTGCCTGCCTCGAATACTTCAACCGTTCGTTCTCCGGTCAATCGGAATCGCCCGTGCGGCCGATGAATGCCAAGTTTCTTGACGATGAACTCGACTCCCGACGAATTCTTCGCCGAGACGTCGCGGGACCGCTTGATGATTTTCGCCCAGTCCATGCCTTGCAGCGGAGCATGGATCCCCAGCTCTGGAACCAGATGTTTGAGATCCTGCACATATTCCGCCGTCTTAAGCAAAGCTTTTGACGGGATACAGCCCCAGTTGACGCAGATTCCACCGAGTGGCTGCTCATCCGCAACGCAGGCTTTTAGACCGAGCTGAGCCGCCCGAATTGCCGCAACATAGCCTCCGGGGCCTCCCCCCAGCACCAGCAGATCGAAATCCCTCACCGAGTCACTCATGTAACCAATTGTTCATAGAAAAGTTACGGTGCGATCTCGGACAGACCGCACCCAATGGAATATAGCAAAGGCTTGCGAAACCCGCAAGCCTATGTTCTATCGGAGTTTTGCGCCCGAGGTCGATCCGCCGCAGGTTATGCCTCAGAGTACAAGGCTACGTTCGTGTTCCTGTACCTCCAGCCATTTCTCGGCATCGATTGCCGCCATACATCCGGCGCCCGCGGCCGTCACCGCCTGCCGGTACTTGTGATCGTGCACGTCACCCGCGACGAACAAGCCGGGAATATCGGTGTAGGACGAGTCGGGATGGTGGAGCAAGTATCCGGCTTCGTCAGTCTTGAGCACGTCGCGGACGATCTTCGTATTCGGTTCGTGTCCAATGGCGACAAAAAAACCGTCGCAGGCCACATCAGACAGGCTGCCGGATTGAATATTCTTCACTCTGCAACCCGTTACTTTGGCCGCCGCCGCATCGGACAGTACTTCGGTGACGACCGAGTTGTACAAGATCTCGACTTTCGGATTGTTGAGCACGCGGTCCTGCATAATTTTCGACGCGCGGAAAGCGTCACGGCGGTGAATCAAAATGACCTTTGACGCGTGACGGGTCAGGTAATTTGCCTCTTCCATCGCCGTATCTCCGCCGCCAATGACGGTCACGACCTTGTCGCGGAAAAAGAAGCCGTCGCAAGTCGCGCAGGCGGAGACGCCCTTGCCCTGCAACTTCTGTTCCGAGTCAAGACCAAGCCACTTCGCCGATGCACCGGAAGCGACGATCACCGCTTCCGCGAGCACGTATTCGCCGGAATCGAGGTTGATCTTGAACGGTCGTTTCGTGACATCAAGCGAACTGACGATGTCATCGATAAACGTGGTCCCGAACCGCTCTGCCTGTTTGTGGAATAACTCCATCAGTTCCGGGCCCATAATTCCGTCCGGGAAACCGGGGTAGTTCTCCACGTCGCTGGTGATCATCAATTGACCGCCAGGTTGCAGTCCTTCGATAACCACCGGCTTCAGATTCGCCCGGCCGGCGTAAATGGCGGCGGTCAGTCCCGCGGGTCCCGAACCAATAATGACAACTTGCTGTACAGCTTTTTCGGACACGGCAATTCCCTTGATCTGCGTTTCGCGGCCTGAGCATGGCCGTCGTAGTTTTGTCTTGAATTGTACTCGGTTGGCTCCGGGAGGTTCCCGGCGGACCGGATGATCGGGTCAGTTTGGCGAATTCCTGAATCTTGCGGCGAGCGTTTCCAGCCCTTCGACATATCCTTGTCCGCCTTTGCCGACTACGCTCCTGAAGCAGACATCGGCGATCAGCGACCGGCGGCGAAATTCTTCGCGCTGCGCGATATCTGATAGGTGCACTTCGATCGCCGGAATCCGCACGGCACTCAACGCATCGCGGATGGCAACTGACGTATGCGTAAATCCTCCGGGATTTAAGATGATCCCGTCCGCCCAATGTCGCGCCTGCTGAATGAGCGCGACCAGCTCTCCCTCGTGATTGGACTGCCTGCACAGCACCTCCAATCCGAGCGCGGCGCCCGCCTCCACGCACAATCGCTCCAAATCGTCGAGCGTCCCCGTTCCATACACCGCAGGCTCGCGCGAGCCCAGCAGATTGAGATTGGGACCCTGGATGACCAGGACACGCGGGCTGGCATGTTCATCCGCCGCCGCCTCACCATAAGCGGCGATGCCGCACAGCCACTCTGCGGTGGCGCTCACGAGCCGGGCCGGGACGTCATCGGTTACGATCGCTCGTCCGGGCTGACGGAGCAGCACGCAGTGAATCCGCCCCGCAGCGACTTTCTTATCGCGGGTCAAAGCATCGACGATCGCTTCCGCATCGAGCTGCGCGCGTGGCACGGGGATTCTCGCGATGAAATCGTCGATCTCGACCGCGATCGCATCCGGCAACAATCCATGCTGATTGGAAATGCGAACCGCAGCGCGCAATCCAAGCATCACGGCCTCTCCATGCCGGTACCATCGATAGTTCGTGGCGGTCTCGATGGCGTGCGCGAACGTATGACCAAGATTGAGTACGCGCCGCGGACCGGATTCCCGTTCATCGCGGGAGACGATGTCGGCCTTCGCGCGCGCCGTAGTCTCAATGACCCAGTGTCGGTCATGCGCACTCCACTTTCGCAGGTCCAATTCCCGCGCGGCGAGCCGACTCCAGAAGTCTCCACCGGTAATCAGCGCGCTCTTCACGATTTCCGCCGCTCCGCTGACCCACTCCCGCATCGGCAGCGTATCGAGCGCCGCGAGCGGCGCCAACACTGCGGCGGGTTGATGAAACGAGCCGATCATATTCTTGGCCAGCGCATGATCCACCCCGGTCTTGCCGCCGATCGCCGCGTCAACCATGCCCATCAGTGTCGTCGGCACGGCAATCCAACGCACCCCTCGCTGATAGATGGCCGCGGCGAAACCGGCGATATCGGTAGTCACACCCCCACCCAATCCGATAATGAGCTCATCCCGCGCAAATCGCGCGTCCACGAGCTGATCCAGCATTCGCTCGACGGTGCGTAAGCTTTTGCTTGCCTCGCCCGGCGAAAACGTGAGCGTCAGCGTCTCAAACGACGCGGCTTGCAGACTCGCGGTGAGCGGGGCAGCATACAGCAGGGCCACACGCTCGTCAGAGATAATACAGACACGCGAGGGTCGCGTGTTGACAAGTTCCGCGACCTCTCCGGCCACCCAATCCATACCGCGCGGCGCGATCTTGATCGGAATGTCCCCGGCGGCTGTCCGTAGGATTATCGGAGTCGAGCCCGTCACTTCAATATCCGTTCAGAAATCTGTTTTACAACCTGCTCCAGACTCGATGTGGTCCCGGACCAGACGACGACGTGTGCGCTTTCATACGTCGCGCGCCGCGCCCGCCAAAGTGCTTCGAGCTTTCGCCGAATATCGTCTCCGCTGACGAGTCCTTCAACCAGCGGGCGGCCACTCGCGGTTCCCAGCCGCCGGCACAACACTTCAATTGGGGCTGCCAGATAGACCAGCACGCCGCGATCACGGACAAGTTCAAGATTGTGCGGAGCGATCAGTGTCCCCCCGCCCAATGCAATGACGGCTTCGGTTCGCTCGAGTGCAGTTTCCAAGGCGGCCGTTTCAACCGCACGAAACGCGGATTCGCCACGGCTGCTGAAGATCTCCGGAATGGTCAGCTTGGCTTGCTCAACGATCAGCTCGTCCAGGTCGCAAAATGGCCTTGCCATCACCCGCGCAAGCTCGCGCCCCGCACTGGATTTGCCGGAACCCGGCATTCCAGTAAGGAAGACTATACCCATGGCGATGGCGGCGTGGCGTTCAGGTGTGCGCGAATTTCGTCCATGGAATCTCCGCCGAACTTCTCCAGGAACGGATTCACCAGGGCGAGCAGCGCCATCGCTTCCCCGACAATGGCCGCGGCGGGCACCGCGCAAACGTCACTGCGCTCGCGCAAGGCCGTTACCGGCTCACCTGTCGCAAGATCGACGGAATCCAGCGGCCGCCCCAAGGTGGACAGCGGCTTCATGGCAACTCGGATGCGCAGCGGCTCACCGTTGGTCATCCCGCCCTCGGTTCCCCCCGCGTTATTCGTCTGTCGCTCAACTTCGCGCAGCTCACCGGGAAACAGTCGATCGTGGACTTCGCTGCCGGGATGACTTGCCACATCGAAGCCCATGCCGAAGCCGACCGCCTTCATCGCATGAATCGACATCATGGCGCCCGCGAGAATACCGTCCAGCCGCTTGTCATAATGAGAGAAGCTGCCGATCCCTACCGGCAACCCGGTCACAACCACTTCAAACACACCGCCCAGCGTGTCTCCCTGCGCTTTCGCATCGTCAATCGCCTCGATCATGCGCGCCCCGGCCGCCGCGTCGAGGCAACGAACAGGACTTGCATCCGCGTCGCGATTGAGCTCCGACACCGTGCGTTCGCCCTGGGAGCAGTTGGCGGCCACCGGGCCGATTTGAATCACGTGGCTGCCGACCTCGATCCCCAACTCGCGGAAGAACTTGCGGCCAATCGCCGCCAGCGCGACGCGCGTCGTGGTCTCGCGCGCAGAGGAGCGCTCGATCACATTGCGGATATCACTATGACGGTACTTTAACGAACCCGCCCAGTCCGCGTGACCCGGACGCGGACTCGTAAGCGGCGGAACTCGCTCGCCGTCCGGAGGCGTATCCGCGCGCATTCGCGAAGTCCAATTGGGCCAGTCCCGGTTTTCGATGAGCAGTGCAATCGGCGAACCCATGGTGAGTCCGTACCGCACGCCAGTCAGAATCTGCGCGTGATCTTGCTCGATCTTCATGCGGTCGCCACGACCGTAGCCATGTTGACGGCGCTTGAGATCAACGGCAATCTCCGATTCGGAAATCGCCAGTCCGGCCGGCATTCCTTCCAGAATCCCGACCAGGCACCTCCCGTGACTTTCTCCGGCGGTAAGAAATTGGATCATCTTGGCGAGAATTCGGGTAACAGTTCAAGCATGGCCTTTTCGAGCGCGAAGCGGACCCCGGTCCAGATCTCAAACGCCGCGGCCGCCTGCGCGATCAACATCGGCAGTCCATTCATCGTCTGCGCTCCGCACTCGCGCGCCTGACGCAGGAATTCAGTTTCCCGCGGGGCGTAGATCAAATCCATGACCGCGGTAGCGGAATCGATCGGAAGCATGCGCGGTACCGGAGTCCCGGGCTGATTGACGCTGCCGATGGGAGTTGCCTGAATCATCAGGTCATAACCGTCGCCGCTTATGCAGTCATTCAACGGCACGACCCGCAGGCCCGAGAACGCCAAGTGTTGCAGCGTGCTCTCCGCTCTGGTCGTATCGCGGGCCGCCACGGTAACTTCTCGGACACCGCGTCGTTCCAATTCGAGCAACGTCGCACGCGCGGCACCGCCGCCGCCGATCACCAGCACCCGGCGGCATGGCGGACGATTTTTCAGGAGCAGATCAAGCGCAAAACCGAACCCTGAGCTGTCCGTATTATCGCCGATCAGTCGATTGCCACTCCAATAGGCGGTATTCACGGCACCAATCCGCGATGCGTCAGCACTGAGTTCATGACAGAGTCCGGCGACTACGGTCTTGTACGGCACGGTGACATTCAGCCCGTCAAGCGATTTCACATGAGTCCACATGAATACGGCGACATCGCTCTCCGCAAGCGAACAGCTTTCGTACGACCCCGCAAGCCCCGCCTCCCGCAGAGCCCAGTCGAAAATCCGCGGGCTCAGGCTGTAAGCAATCTGCTGTCCCAGCAAACCGAACCGAAAATACTTCTCACTCATTGATGCGGACCGATCCCGGCACCAGCGCCCGCATGTGCTCCCAGAATTCCGGATATGAAACGGAAACACAGTGCGCATCGTCGATGATCGTTTCGCCGGTTGCCCATAATCCCGCAACCGCGAACGCCATGGCAATGCGATGATCGCCTGCGGCCCTGATTCGCGCTCCGTGCAACCGCCCGCCCCCAATCACGGCAAACCCGTCACTCCAATCCCTGACGTCGGCACCCATCGCGCGCAAATTCTCGACGATCAACGCCAGCCGGTCGGACTCCTTGACACGCAGTTCGCCCACGTCATGAAATTCACTGCGTCCCGCGAGCGTTGCGGCCAACACGGACAACACGGGAATCTCATCAATTACTTGCGAAGCGTTCGCGTTTTCGATACCGAGCGGCGTGAGCGTCGCCTGTTGCACGTGCAGGTCGCAAACGTCCTCGCCACCCTGCTTGCGCGGAGCTGTGGCGGTAATCCCGGCGCCGCACACCCGCAACATCGAGACATATTGATTTCGGCCGCGATTCGCCAGCACGCCGTGCAACCGGATTTTGGAATCCGGAATCAGATTGGCGGCACAAATCCAGAACGCAGCGGACGAAGGATCGCCTGGCACCTCGCCGCGCAAGCGGGCGGCGGGAAACGCCACTCCTCCGTGCGCACACAACCATCCTTCCGGATCGGGGGCGATCTCAAGCAATCGTTCGGTATGATCTCGACTCGGTGCCGGCTCTCGATAGTACGTTTCGCCGGTGGCGCGCAGTCCGGCCAGCAGTACCGCCGATTTGACCTGTGCGCTCGCGACCGGAGCTTCGTATCGAATGCCGGTAAGATCAGCCCCGGTGATTCTCGCCGGCAGGTGACCGTCGGTAAGCTCGATCTGCGCGCCCATGCGGCGCAACGGCTCAGCCACCCGATTCATCGGGCGCCGCGACAAGGACTCATCGCCGACGAGCTCGAACTTGCCATCGCATCCGGCCAGCAATCCCATGAGCAACCGCGCAGTCGTACCCGAATTGCCGCAATCGAGCCGAACTCGCTTGTTATCGGCCGTCCCGCCGATCAACACTTCGTTACCGTTGCGCTTAACGCGTTTGCCCATCTCACTTAGACATGTCAGCGACGTCGCGCAATCATCGCCACTGCCGTAGTTCGCAATCCGGACTTCCTCGTCCGTGAGCAAAGTGAACAGTGCCCGACGGTGCGAGATCGACTTGTCGCCCGGAAGTGACAGCACTCCGCGGAGTGGAGAGCATGCGGGTGTGATTCGCGCCTGACTCAGCGGAGGACTCCTCGCGGCACCGTCGCGCGGCCTGTGTGCTTTCCGTTCGCGCTCACTGTCTCGGGATTCATCCTAACTGCTTGTAATCCTGTTGTCTGGCCGTGCCACTCTCGGCGGTCGGAAACTTTTGGGCTGCACGCGGCGTTTATGCAGCAATTGCCTGACGAACGCTGAACTTACTCTGAATCAAACCGGGATCCAACGCGAATGCAATCGGGAATCGTAGTACTGCTGGGCATGATGCTCTTCGCAATTTCAAGTTGCGGAAGTGGTTCACCGCATCGCGTGCCGTTTCCCTTCTCGCGTGTCGCCGATGAGACGAATTCACCAAAGGATACGACCGGCATGTCGAGAATCCAGTTGCCGACGGACCGAGTGGGAGCCCCACGATTCCCGCGCGAATTCGCGTGGGTGAATACTGACAGGCCGCTGCGGCTTGATGAGGAGCTGAAGGGCAGTGTCGTAGTGCTCGATTTCTGGACCTATTGCTGCATCAACTGCATGCACATCCTCCCGGACCTCGCGTACATTGAGCACAAATATGCCGGGCGTCCGGTCGTCGTGATCGGAGTTCACTCCGCCAAGTTCGACAACGAGGGTGATGAAAGAAATATCCTGCAGGCCTGCCAGCGGTACAACATCGGTCATCCGGTGATCGTCGATCAGGATCACGAGATTTGGTCGGCCTATTCCGTGCGCTCGTGGCCGACGCTGATGATCATCGATCCCGCGGGCAAGGTAGTCGGTGCGCTCTCGGGCGAAGGCAATCGGGAAGTGCTCGATCAGGTCGTGGCGGCGCTGCTGGTGGAAGCGAAATCCAACGGAACGTTGGCCAGCGCTCCCCCTGCATTTGAGCGCAAGTCACGCGTTCCCGCCACCTCGGGACTCGCGTTTCCGGGCAAAGTACTCGCCGACCCGCTCGGTCGGTTCCTGTTCATCTCGGATTCGAACCACGACCGAATTATCATCGCAACTCCGCAGGGCCGTGTGATCTCTGTGGCGGGATCCGGAGTTCGCGGAAATGCGGACGGTCCATTCGCCTCCGCGCAGTTCCACAACCCGCAAGGTGTGGCCTTCGACGGCGATCACTTGCTCTACGTCGCCGACACGGACAACCATCTCATCCGCAAGCTCGATTTGACAGCGAAGATCGTGGAGACGATCTCGGGAACGGGCGAGCAGGTGTATGATCGAGTCGGCGGCCAGCGCGGCCGCGCGCAGGGCCTGAATAGTCCCTGGGACCTTGCGCTCGTGGACAGCGCGCTCTACATCGCGATGGCCGGACCGCACCAGCTTTGGCGGCTCGATCTCGGGTCGGGAATCGCGGAAGTCTGGGCCGGTTCGGGCCGCGAGGACCTCGACGATGGAACCGGCACCTATGCCGCGCTGGCGCAGCCGTCCGGTATCGTCCGCAAGGGCGACTGGCTCTACTTCGTTGACAGTGAAGTCAGCGCGCTGCGCAAGGTTAGTTTGCAAAGTCGCGAGGTCGTCACGCTGATCGGCACCGGACTCTTCGACTTCGGTGATCGCGACGGGACGCTCAGTACCGCGCTCTTGCAGCATCCGTTGGGCGTAACCGTTCACGGAGACGACATCTTGATCGCCGACACCTACAATCACAAGATCCGCCGGGTCAACGAACCGGCCCGGAAGGTCACCTCGCTTGTCGGTGGCGGCGCGCCGCTTGAGATCGCATCTGCTGAAGGCATGCTCAACTTGTACGAACCCGGCGGGTTAAGTTCGCTGGGAGATACGCTCTACATCGCGGACACGAATCACGATCGCATCGTCGCCTTCAGCGTCAAGGACGGTTCGTGGTCCGAACTCCGACTGACCGGGCTGCAAAGCACGCTGGCGAAGAGCCTGAGTGCGGATACTCTTCCTGTCACCGATCATGCATTCAGACCGGGCAGTGACCTCTTGGTGCGATTCGAGCCGCGATTCGAGCCGGGTATTCACCTGAATCCGGAAGCTCCCCTCAACTTCGCGATCACGTCCGAAAGCTCGACCGACTCCGCCATCGAAGGCTTGGCGACGAGCGGAACGCTGCCGGTAGAGGTCAGGCTGCCCGCGGCGTTGTTAACTGCCGGGGGCACTCTTCATGCGATGCTTTCGCTGGCCTACTGCACGGATGGCAATGCCGGATCGTGCGTCCCGGTTACGTTGGGTTGGAGAATTCGTTTGAATCCGGACGGCCACGGCCCGGATTCAATCACGCTCAGCGAACGGGTCACCGCCCTGAAATAGTCGCTCGGCTTCCGCTTCTCACTCGGCCATTCCCTGACTCCGGGATTCGGCGAGAATTCCGACACTGGCGCTGGCGCCGATGCGCGTCGCGCCCGCGGCAATCATCGCCGTGGCATCCGCAAATGTGCGAATGCCACCCGCTGCTTTGACACCTACGCCGGCGGGCAGCGCGATCGCGCTCATCAATTTCACATCAGCCACGGTCGCTCCGGCGGCCGCGAATCCGGTCGAGGTCTTGACGAAATCGGCGCGCGCGTGCACGGCCAGACTGCACGCCAGCCGTTTCTCTTCGTCGGTCAGCAGCGCGCATTCAATAATCACCTTGAGCCGCGCGGCCGCCGCGTGACAATCTTCGGCAAGTGCTCGAATCTCGGCTTCAACGTCGTTCGCCTTTCCCGCCTTTAGCCCGCCGATCCAGATCACCATATCGATCTCCCGCGCGCCATGAACAATCGCCTGCTGGCATTCGCTGAGCTTGCTCGCGGTCGTGGATGCGCCGAGCGGAAACCCGACGACAGTGCAGACCGTTGCGGGACAGTCTGCGAGCAGGTGTACGGCCATTTGCGCATAAACCGGATTGACACAGACGGCCGCAAACCCGTAGTCGCGGGTCTCACGGCACAACTGTTCAATATTTGCCGGAGTGGTCTCCGGTTTCAGTGCTGTGTGGTCGAAGTACCGGGCGAATTCGCGCAGGTTCACGCTGAAAGATGCTCGCGGATTGATGAGAAGTTTCAACCCTTAGTATAGCACCTCCGCGGCAAAATTGCAATACCACAATCAACGGCCCGCCACACCCTGAGTGTGGCGGGCCGCGCTCGTCGGACCCTCCGGTTCGCAAGCTATCTTGAAATCGAGTTGGCTGCAAATTTCGGCATGGCAAGGTGGCTTGAGCCGCTTGACATTCAGCTTGGACAACGGGCTGCAGCCGCGTTGCCGCGCCGTTCTGCTATTGCTGGATAGGCTCTAAGTCCGGTCCTCTGTCACAGGGGTGGGTTCACAGACCGGCAGGCCGTACAGCCGATCCTCCATCGGCTTGACGTGTTTCTCGTAGCATTGCGGACAAATGGAATGCGAGAAGAAGAGCTGTTCGGCGCGTTCAGCAATGTAGTGCTCGATCTGCTGCCAGAAGTCGCCGTCATTGCGCACGTTCTTGCAATAGGCGCAGATCGGCAAGAACCCCTGCAAGCGTTCCACGTGAGCCGTAGCCTCTTCGAGCTCGGAAATCCGTTTGGCCAGTGAGTGTTGTAGATTCAGGATTCGCTCGGCGTTGCGCAGTCGCAGCCGGAGTTCCTCGCGGTGAAAGGGCTTGGCAAGAAAGTCGTCAACGCCGGCCTCCATCGCTTCCAACACGTCCTCCTTGCGGTTCTTGGCGCTTACCATGACGACAAACGTGTATTCGCCGTCTTCGTATTCGCGGATTCGCTTGCAGAGGGTGATCCCATCAAGCTCCGGCATTAGCCAGTCGGTCAGCACAAGATCCGGCTTCTGGCGCACGAATTCCCGCAGCGCGTCCGCGCCGTTGGCCACCGCGGTAACCTCGCATCCGAAGCGCTCCAACATCGCCTGCAGCACCTTGCGCGAGAAGCGGTCGTCCTCGACCAGCAATACGTACATTATCCGACCTCCTGAATTTCCCGCTGGATGACTTCGCGAACGGCACCGAACTCCGCGGCGATGGCGTCGATCGCTGCCGCGCCGTCAGTACACTGCAGCCTTCGTACGCTGTCGTCCACTGTCGCGCACAGCGCAGCCAGGTCCTCCGCTCCGACAGTCAGCGCGGCGCCCTTCATGGAGTGCGCGATCTGACCGGCGGTCTCCCAGTCCGTGGCCGTGGCCGCCGCTTGCAGCTTCCGCACTCGCTCCTCGCCGTCACTCAGCATCATTTGCGCAAGCTCCCGAATGAACTCGGGATCCCCCATCCCGGCCTCGCTTAGTCGCTCCCTGTTAAATCTCATCACCGCCTCCCGGACGTAAGCTCAATAAAGTAGGGCAAACTGCGCCCACTGGTGTCGGAGGTTAATTGCAAGAAGCAAGCCCGCACAGCCGGCCGCAGTCAGCCTGCATACCAACCGGCGCGGGTTCAACTTGAACTCGCCATAACAGCGTACGGCTACTGCGCGGCAGCGGCGCAGGCGATCGCGCAAGCGCGGCAATGAAGAAGGCGAGCCGCGAAGCCCGCCTGATTCGCTCAACCGTCAAAGATCATCAGCGAACACTGCTCAACTTGATTCCGCCCTTTGCCTTGGCGCGGATTGCGTCAAGCAGTTGATCATAAGAATCCGAGAACTTCTTGACACCATCTTCGATCAAGTCAGTGGTGATCCGCTGCACATCGATGCCGGCCGCAGCCAAGTCGGACAACGTCTGCTCGGCCGTCGCGAGGTTGCGCAAGAGCGACGCCTCCGGTCGGCCATGGTCCTTCCAAGCATCAAGCGTCCCCGGAGGTACCGTGTTGACCGTATCCTTGGCGACCAGTTCCTGCACATAAAGCGTATCGGGATAGGCTGGATTCTTGGTCGATGTGCTGGCCCATAACGGGCGCTGGACCTGCGCTCCCGCAGCGGCCAATTTCTGCCAGCGCTCGCTCAGCGTAACATTCAGGAAATGCCGGTAGGCCAGGCAGGCGTTGGCGATCGCGGTCTTAGCACCGAGGTCCGCGCGTCCACGTTCAGCCAATTGCTTGTCCGCGACGTTATCAACCCGGCTCACAAAGAAACTGGCCACGGAAGCGACGCGCGAGGCGTCGAACCCGCGTCCCACACGATATTCAATGGCATCGACAAAGCTCTCAAGCACGCTTCGATATTGCTCGAGGGAGAAGATCAGTGTGACGTTGATGTTCAACCCTTCGGCCAGCAGCGCGCGGATCGCCGGGATTCCCTCTTTCGTGGCCGGCACCTTAATCATCAGATTCGGACGGCTGACCGCCTTCCAGAGGTGCTGCGCCTCGCGAATCGTATCCTCAGTTTCGTGCGCGAGCCGCGGCGAGACCTCCAGACTCACGAAACCGTCCGTTCCGTTGGATTCATCCCAGACCGCACGCAACGCATCCGCTGCCGAGCTGATGTCGGCCACGGCGAGTTGTTCAAAAATTCTCTGTGCATCCCACTCATGTTCGACGCCCAACTGGACTTCGCGATCATAGTCCGCGCTGCCTGCGATGGCCTGCTGAAAAATCGTGGGGTTTGAGGTCAATCCGCGCAACCCGTCCGCTACCAGTCGGTCGAGATCGCCGGACTCGATGAGCCGGCGGCTGATGTAATCCAGCCAAATGGACTGCCCGTGTTTCCATGTGGCTTCGATGATCGGGTGTTTCATGGTGCTCCCAGCCGTAGTGGTGAACGGTCAGTAGTTGACCGCAAGGACTCACGAAGTGAGGCCGTTCAGTGTTGCCCGGCCTCGATCTCAAGAATCTTGTTTAAACGCCGCACATGCCGTTCCAGTTTCGAGAATGTGGCGGAGAGAAAGGCCGCGCAGACTTCCTTGGCCAGCTCGCTGCCGATGATTCGCGCTCCGAGGCAGAGCACGTTAAGGTCGTCATCTTCCACGCCCTGCCTCGCCGAGAAGGTATCATGACAGACCGCGGCGCGCACGCCCTTGACCTTATTCGCGGCCACACTGGCACCCACCCCGCTGCCGCAGATCACGAGACCGCGCGCGACGGACCCATCTGCCACGGCATGCCCTACCACTCGCGCGAAGTCCGGGTAATCCACCGCCGCGGTCGAATCAGTGCCGACATCCAGCAGCTCATGCCCCTGCGCTTGCAGCCACGGTTTCAGCGTGGACTTGAGATCGAACCCGGCGTGATCACAGCCGATGGCGAGCTTCACGCGACGGCCTCCGCACTCCGTTTGGCGCGTTGGCGAACCGCCAGCGCGCGCTGGTAAACATGCTCTGCGGTGAAGCCGAACTTCTCGAACAGCAGCTCGGCGGGCGCCGAAGCGCCAAAGCGATCGAGGCCGATCACGTCGCCGTCGAGTCCGGCATATTTCCACCAACCGCACGTCGCGCCCGCTTCGATCGCCAGCCGCGCGCGGACTCGCGGCGGCAATACCTGCTCACGATACGCCGGTGATTGCAGATCAAATATTTCGAGACACGGCATCGACACGACGCGCGTGGGAATCCCCTCGACTTCCAGTTTCAATCGCGTGTTCAACGCCAGCGAGACTTCGCTTCCGCTGGCCATCAGGACTACCTCGGGATCCGCTCCGCTTGCCTCCGCCAGGATGTAACCGCCGCGATCGACCTTCAGTTCGCCGTAGATCGCGGGATCAAGAATCGGCAAGTTCTGGCGCGTCAGGATCAGCGTGGACGGTCCGTGCGTGCGTTCAATAGCGAGTTGCCAACATAACGTGGTTTCATTCGCGTCGCCCGGCCGGAATACGAACAGGTTCGGCGTGGCCCGCATGTGGGACAGGTGCTCGACGGGTTGATGTGTGGGACCGTCTTCGCCGAGCCCGATGCTGTCATGCGTGAAGACGTAGATCACAGGCAAGTCCGAGATCGCGGCGACACGCACCGCCGGCTTCAGATAGTCAAGAAAGCACAGGAATGTCGCGCCGAACGGAATGTACGGCGCGGACAAGGCGATGCCGTTCAGAATCGCTCCCATTCCGTGCTCGCGAATGCCGAATCGGATGTTCCGCCCGGCATACACACCCTTCTGAAAATCGCCTTGCCCTTCGAGGTACGTGAGGTTTGATTCGACAAGATCTGCGCTGCCGCCGATCATGTTGGGCAGAATCGCGGCCAGCGAATGCATGCATTTCTCCGAGGCCTTCCGCGTGGCCAGCGGTTTGTCCGCGGCCGTCCAGCGCGGCAATCGGCTGGTCCAACCGGCGGGTAGCTCACGCCTCCAGAACGCATCCCACCGCGCGCTCCAGGCCGCATCGGCGCGCGCCGCGGACAACCTTGTATTCCAGTCCTCCTGCCGTTGCTTGCCTGACGTCAGCGCCGCTCCGAAGTGCTTGAAAGCTTCATTCGGTACGTGGAAAGACCTGTCCTCTGGCCAACCCAGATTCCGTTTCGTCAAGACAACCTCTTCGTCGCCGAGCGGCGCGCCATGCACCTTCGACGTGCCGGCCTTGTTCGGCGAGCCATATCCAATGGTCGTGCGACAGCGAATGAGCGTGGGCCGCGTCGTTTCGCGGACGCCCGCCTGCACCGCCGCGTCCACGGCCTCGACATCGAGACCGTCACACTCGAGCACGTGCCAGCCGTACGCTTCAAAGCGTTTCATCACATCTTCCGTGAACGAGATCTCGGTGCTGCCGTCGATCGTGATGCGATTATCGTCATAAAGCAGCGTGATTGAACCCAGTCCGAGGTGGCCTGCAATCGAGGCGGCCTCCGCCGACACTCCTTCCATCAAATCGCCATCCGAACAAATCCCGAAAATTCGATAGTCTATCAATTCGCGATCCGACCGATTGAACGTCGCCGCGAGATTCTCGCGGGCAATCGCCATCCCCACGATGTTGCCGACACCCTGTCCGAGCGGTCCCGTGGTCGCCTCAACCCCCGGAGTCAAATTGGATTCCGGATGACCCGGCGTCTTGCTTTCCCACTGGCGGAATGCCTGAATCTGCTCCATCGGCAAATCATAGCCGGTCAAGTGCAACATCGAGTACAGCAGCATCGAGCCGTGTCCCGCTGAGAGCACAAAGCGATCTCTATTCACCCATTTCGGATCAGCCGGGTTATGCCGCAGATGACGTGTCCACACGGCATAGGCCATCGCCGCGCAGCCCAGCGGAAGACCGGGGTGGCCGGACTTGGCCTTTTGAACGCCGTCCACCGACAGCATGCGAATGGTATTGATACAGAGGTCGTCCAGCCCAGATGCCATAATAAGCTCCAGCGTGTTTCAGCTCTATGTGCAGCGATGTTTCGGAATCAGAGAATCGGCCATTGCAAGGAGCGGGCCACAGGCGAGGAACGGGTGGCCCGTCGCTGGGCGGAGAGGATGTCCGAAGGGCGACGAAGTATGACCTCCGTCGCCCTTCATTCATGGTTCAGACATGCATGCGATCGTGCCGGGGCAAGAAGCTTGGCTTACTTCATCAACAGCATCTTGCGCATCAGCACCTGATCGGGTGCGGTGAGTCGCAATAGATACATGCCGGTCGGGCAGTCACTGCAATCCCACATCACCGAATGAACACCGGGCTCAACCGCTCCCTCCACAATCGTGGTCACGAGCCGCCCGGTCAGGTCGTAGATTTCGATCTTCACATCCGACACCCGCGGCACGCCGAAGCGAATCGTCGTGGACGGATTGAACGGATTCGGGAAGTTCTGGTCCATGAAATACTCGGTCGGAACCAGTCCGGCTCCCGGTTCATCGGCACCCAGCGTCCCAAGAATTACGAACGTCTCGGTCAGCAGCACATCCACACGACCGCCGCGGACGCTGACGATTCGCAACCGGTTATTGTCGGTCGTGTCCTGTGTCCAGGGCACCTGAATGTTGACCTGACCGGCCGATCCCGGCAACGTATCCACGACGACAAACTCGCCGCCGTTCAAGGACAGGTACACGGTGTCCGCATCGACTCCGATACAATGAGCCAGGGCCACGGTCAGGGTTTCGAGCGACGTCACCGAATCCGGCACGCCTTGCGGCAGTCTCAGCAACGGAAGTGCGTTGCCCGTCGCGCTATTGCTGACCGGACCTTCTCCGCACAAGTTGTAGGCGGTCACCTGATAGGTGTGCGTCACGGCATCGTCGATGGCGGTGTCCGCCAGTTGCGTTGCCGTTACGGTGTCAAGACGCGACCCGTCACGGAACACAATGTAACCCGTCGGAGCCGGACTCACGCCATTCCACAATACGTTGATCTGATCGCAGACCGCGTTGCTCGTGCGGCATTGCGTCGGAGCCGCAGGCGCCGCAAGCCGCGTGCCTGTGTTCTGCGCGCTGGCGTTACCCGGACCGCAGTCGTTGCTGCGCGCGCGCACCGTGAACGCCGCCGTGAAGCCCGAGGCAGGCTGATAGGCGAATCGCGTACCCGGTGCCGCCACCTGTCCGATCGAATCAACTCCGGCAAAGACGACGTACCAGTCCACGTCGCCGGTCGCCACGTTCCACGTGACTACAATACTGTCGCAGCGGTCGTCCGTTGCGGCCACACCCGTCGGCGCCCCGGGATTGACTAAACGCGTACCGTTGTCAACCCCGGATGTATCCGCGTCGCCGCAGAGATTGGCGGCAATCACGCTGTAAGGATAACTCGCACCCGCGGCTGCGCCGGAATCCGTATAGCCCGAACTGTCGCCGGAAACAGACACCAGCGGCGCGGAATTCCGCAGGACCCGGTACTGCGTTGCACCGGCCGACTGCGTCCACGTGACCCGGATGAACGAGCAGTTGTTCTCCGTTGCACTGATCGCCGGAACGATCGGCGGAGCGCCGAGCCGCGTGCCGCTGTCGCAGTTTCCCGGCGGCGGTGATTCACCGCAACTGTTCTTCGCCCGCACACAGTAGTTGTAGGTCCCCGGAGGCGGTGTATCCGTAAAGGTCACGGCCGGGAACTGAATGACTCCGACGCGTGTCCCATCGCGGTAGATGACAAAACTATCCGCGGGCACCGTGGACCACGTGATCGTAACGCTGGCGCACAGGTTGTCCGTCGCCACCACGTTGGTGGGGCCGGTGGCCGGAGCGCTGAGGCGCGTGCTCGGCACGGGTCCGGCGACTCCGCCGCCGGTCGGACACGCATAGAGCGAAACCACGCGATATTGGGCCGTACCCGTGCGCGCCGACGCATCGATGTATTGCGTCGCATTGGCCGGCAGCACCGGACCGATGTTCACGCCATCGCGCGTGACCTGATAGCCCGTTTCATCGACAATGTCCGTCCACCTCACCGTATCGGCGGTGCATGACGGAATCACGAGCAATCCGGTCACCGCACCCGGTACCGGAATCGGCGACCATTCGTCACACACCTGCGCGCTCGTGCCGCACGCGTTGGCGGCCTCCACGCAGTAGGTATGCGGCGCGCCGCCCGCATTCAAATCCGCATAGGCCCAGATATTCTGCGCCACCGAATCGATGACCACACCGTCGCGGTAGATTCGGTACCACGCTTCCGACGCCACATCGCCCCAGCTGATCATCGCGCCGCTGCAGGTGCTGTCCGCGATCACAAACCCCGGAGCATCCGGGATCGGAACTCGCGCACCGGTTCCCGCTTCAGAAATCGGCCCGTCGCCGCAGGCATTCGACGCCATCACAGTATAGTTATGGACCGCTCCGGCCGGGAAGGGATCGAGGAACTCCGTGGTATTAGCCGCCAGATTGTCCGCCACCAGATCAACTCCATCGCGCACGACGTCGTAGGTCAGCTCGTCAGGCAAGTCATCCCACGTAACCAGAATGCCGTCGCAACGATCGCCGGTTGCCTGCACGTTCCCTACTTGCTGCGGCGTATCGACGACACGTCCGGACACTCCCGCGTGAATGCCGTCACCGCAACTGTTCCTACCGTACACTTCGTAATCGTAAGTTGCCGGGGCTAACGTCGTGTCGGTGAATCCGGTCGAATTTGCCGGAATCGTATCGATCGGCGAGCCTTCCCGCACCACTACATAATCAGTCTCAGTGGTGAGATCATCCCAACTCAGCACGATGTGCTCACAATCGTCCTGGCTCGCCGCGAGATTGGTCACCGCGGGCGGCACCGCAAGTCGGGTTCCTTCCACGGTATCCGCCAATCCGCCGTTCCCGCACTGATTGATCGCCGCTACGGAATAGAAGTGGTTTCCGGCCGTCGCGCCCGCATCCAAATACTGCTGCACACCCGGCAGCACCGGATCGCCGACCGTATTGAAATCGCGGTACACCTGATACGATGTCGCATTCGCGCCATCACTCCAGCTCACCAGCACACCGTCGCAGCGGTCGGCGGTCGCCGCCAATGCGGTCGCGGGCAACGCGCCGCTGAGCGCGCTGCCGTTGTCGCTGACGGTACTCGGACTGGCGCCACAGGGGTTAAACCCGACCACGTAGTAACTCAGTACGGTTTCATCACCGGCAACTTCGTAGGTGACGGTGTCGGCATCCAGCGTATCGATGATCACATTGTCACGGTACACATAGTAGCCGGACTCATCGGCGATGTCCGTCCACGTCAGCGTGACCAGGAAGCACTGGTCGTCAGTCGCGGAGAAACTCGTCACGTTGCCGGGTAGATTGGCCCGCGCACCGGATGCCGCCACGGAAAACTCACCCACACCGCAAATATTTGACGCCGAAATCCGATAGCTGTGTGCCACGCCGCGGACGACGTCGCCGTCGAGATAGGTCGCGACATCGACGGTCGTGAGCGAATCACCGTCGCGTTCAATCAGGTACGCGGACACCCCGACGATGGCCGTCCAGTTAAGCAAAATGCCATCACAATCGTCGTTGGATGCTGCCAGGCCTGCGACTTGTCCCGGCGTCGGCAGCCGCAGACCTGTGATCGGGTTGGAGCGCTCCGTCTCGCCGCAAGCGGTGCTGAACGCCGAGACTTCATAGGAATACTCGACACCCGGAACTGCCGTAGTGTCATTGTAACTGATCGCCAGCGCGTCCGTCGAATCGATCAGCGCGTTGTCGCGATAGATTCGATAACCTTCCACCGCGCCGGTCGAAGCCACCCAATTGAGCAGGACCCCGTCACACACATCCACGCTGGCCGTCAGACTGCTCGGAGGAGTGGCCCCCGACAGACGAGTTCCGTTGTCCGGAACCGACAGCGGCCCCAATCCGCAAACGAGGTCATTGGCACAGACCATGTATTCGTAAGTCACGCCCGCGGTCGCGGTCAGATCAACATATAGCGTGGTGCCCAAATCGACAAAGGCCAGGAATCCGCCGTCGCGGTCAACCCGGTAGTTGTCGAAATTGCCCACCGCGGCATCCCAGGTCACCGTCACATTCTCGCAGCTTGCATCCGTCGCCGCCACATTCTGCACTTGCGGCGGAACCGGCTGACGCGTTCCGGTCAATTCACCGCTGGTCGCATCGCCGCACAGCTCCGAATGGGAACGCACCGCATAATCGTGATCTCCGTCTGACACACCCGTGTCATCGAAGGATCCGGTCAGCGCATTCACACTGCCGATATCTTCGCCATCGCGCACCACGATGTAGCTATCGATCGCGCCCGTGCCGAACGTCCACTCAACGTGGATTTCGGTGCAACGGTCGATAGTCGCCGCTGTCATCACGGGTGCCGTCGGTGCGACGGCCAGCGTGCCCACGACCGGACCTGCCGCCGCTCCCTCGCCGCACTCCGTGGAAATCGCCACCACCGTGTAATCATAGGATCCGGCCGGCGGAACATCCGCCAGGCGGAAGGTCGTGCTGTTCATCAACCCGATCTCGGAACCGTCACGCAGCACGCTGTAATTGTCCACATCACCCGACGCGGCCGTCCACGTCACGATCACGGAATCACAACGTGTCGTGGTCGCGGCGAGGTCGCCGGCCGTCCCTGTGGCCGCTACACGGGTCCCGAGCGCCCCCTCGCTTTCCCCCGTCCCACCGCAATCGCTACTGATGGCCTCGACGGTGTAGGAAGAGCTGCCGTCCGGTGCGGAATCGTCAACATACGTCGTGTCGGTCACGTTATTAGCGATGATCGATCCCTCGCGCCGGACTGTGTACCAATCGGCATCGCCCATCGCGGGATCCCAGTTCAGTACCACACCCGTGCAGAGCGTCGATGAAGCCACTAAGCCCGTCGGAATCGACGGCAGCTCAAGCAACGTTTCGGTATCGAAATTCGAGGCATCCGATTCTCCGCAGGCATTCACGGCTCTCACAAAATACGTATGCGGTCCCGGGTCCGCGCCCTCATCGGAGTAGGTAGTGGCCGGTGTGTTAACCGAATCGACCAGAATGCCATCGCGCCAAATGCGAATCACGGTCGCGCCTGCCGGGTTCGTCCAGGACAGATCGATCGTGGCGCAGTTTCCGCTCACGGCGTCAAACGCCGTCGGCGCCGCCGGAGTGGTCAATCGCGCGGCAGCTACGGCGCTCGTCGTATCGCCGTTGCCGCAGGCATTGGTGGCGAACACGCGGTAGTCGTGCGAGTCGGTGTCATTCGGGCCGTGCGTGAACGTCGTTGCCGCCGTGCTGCCCAACGACGCACCATCTTTCAACACGGTATAGCTTGCCCCATTCGCCGCCGCCGTCCACGTCAACGTAATCGAATCACAATCGGCAGCCGCCTGCAGGTTCGTCGTCGTGCCCGCGATCGGCGCACGGCCTCCGGAATCCACTGTCGATACCGATCCCTCGCCGCAAGCATTGTAGCCCACCACCGTATAGCCATACGTCGTGTTCGGCGCGGCCGTGAGATCGTCAAACGTTATCACGTCAGTCAACGTCCGACCGATGCGCACGCCATTGCGCCGAATCTGGAAGCTGTCCTCGCCCACGATATTAAACCAGGTCACGGTGACCAACGTGCAGTTGCCACCCGTCGCCGCCACTCCCGTGGGGGCCACCAGACCCGTCCCGCGCGTTCCCGTCGCCGAGGCCGACACCGGCCCCGGTCCACATAGATTGTACGCGACAACCGTGTAAGCGTAGGGCGTTCCGGGAACCGCTGTCAAGTCCTGAAAGCTGGTCACCGAACCGATGGTCGAACCGATCCGGGTTCCCTCGCGGCGAACTTGGAAACTATCGACTCCGGCCTGCGTATTCCATGTCACCGTGACATTCGAGCAGTTGCTCACACCCGTGGCCGCGACCCCCTGCGGAGCATTAGGCGCCGCCCGCCGCGAACCACTGTCACCTGTGGGAACCGTTCCTGCACCACAATTGTTGACGGCGATCACCCGGTAGGTGTAGGACTGTCCGGCGGTGCCGGTCCCGTCAGCATAGCGCGTGACATTCGCCGCCGTGGTCGTGAGCAAGTTTCCGTCTCGCGTAACCTGATAGCCGGTCTCTCCGGCCGTATCCGTCCATGTAACGATCGTCGAATCGCAGCGCAGCGCGTCCTCGGCCTGAATCCCGGTCACGACCCCCAGCGTCGAAATCCGCGATCCGTTATTGTATGCCGCATTCGGACTGTTGCCGCACCCATTCACCGCCACCACATAGTAACGATAGACGACACCCGTGCTTCCGGTAGCATCCTCATAGGTCGTGTCGTTTTGAGCATTGGTGCCCAACAGAACGTCACCCAATCCATCGTTGTTCTGCCGGCGCACTTGATAGCTGGTCTCCCCCGTCACGTCCCGCCATACGATCGAGGTCGTGGGCCCGCACAAGCTATCCGTCGCGCTGACAGCTTGCGGCTGCGCGGGATTGTCATTGGCATGCCCGCTGTCCGGCAATGACGGATCGCCTTCACCACACGTCGGACTCCGGCCGACAATCGTGTACGCGGCGCGGGTCGGAGCACTGGCCCCCGTATAATGGAACGTGCGCGGCCCCGGAACTCCCGTCGCCTGCAATGCGCCGATGCGAACATTATTGCGCTTCACCAGAAATGAATCGACACCGAGGTTGCTGTTGTAAGTGAAGCTAATCGTCACGGTATCGCACTTGGTGCCGTCAGTTGCGAGTACCCCCGTGGCGACCGTCGGTAAAGGGGGTCGGGTCCCTCCATCCACCGCGCGCGACGAGCGCGCCGAATCCCCCGCGCCGCAGCCGCGGCGAGCCTCTACACCATACTCATACGTCGCGCCCGAGGACGCGGTATTATCAACAAAACTGAAATTGTCCGGCCCGACGGTCGTGCGCAGCGTTCTGCCGATTACCGCCCCGTCGCGGTACACGAAGAACGAGTCAATCAGAACCACACTGTCGGGATAAGACCACGTGACCTCTACCGCTGTGCACACCGTGTCCGAGGCCGCCATCCCGATCACGGATTGCGGCTGTGGACAACCTGCACATGGTTCGTTGATGCAGGTCCACCCGGTGGTCGGGGGTTCCTGAATCCCGGAGACCATCGTTACCGGATCGCTCTGCCACTGCACACCCCCGTAGCAGACCCGGAAGAAATATATAGGGGGGGTAGGAAGCGTCAAGCAGGAATTGAAGGTCGCTTCCGAATAGAAAAAGCCCGGCATTGCCAACAGGCGTTCGCCGTTCATTTCCAGCGAAAGGCGGTCGCAATCGTTGGCGCTATCCGGCGGTGTGACCCCGCAGATCGGCGGCGGCGGGTCGTCGGCGTCAGGTCCATTGGAATCATTGTCCCAGAAGATCAGCACAGGTGTGCCGTCCGGAATCGGAACATCGCCCCCGCACGTCGTGGTCAGCATCGTCTCAAGGTTATAGACAATGGCCGCAAACGGCTGCGCCGAGGCCATCTGGCTCAAGAGGAGCAGGGCCAGCAGGATCAGAATACTTCGCATCTTCATCGTGAACACTCCTTATCCGCTTGAGTCATCCGGGCCGAACCGTCCGTTGGGGTAACCGGATAGCGAGGAAACTGTCGGTGAGATTCCGGGGTATTAGGCTCGAGGAGCCAAGGCGCCCGCGACCCCCGTATATCGCCGGGCCGGACGCGTCCCAATTCGTTAGTCATTGACACAGGAAAAAACCCAGGTTAAGCTATTGAAATGAATTCGTTTTCAGTGTTAAATTGAGGTCGCACGTGAAATAGCGAGCCTCACCAACATTTAAGATAGTCGTTTTTCTCGGTTTAGTCAACAATCCGGGCCGTCTCCCCGTTCGATTTACTAAGCCGGATCGGACTTCAACCCATTATATAAACAATGGCCTATGACCGGGCGTCTGCCGTCTCCGCCGCCCCTGAACTCGATATGGCCTCTGCAATCCGGAACCCTCTCCCCTTCCCCGCATGAAGCATTTGATTTCTTTTGTGTTTGCCTGTTTGCTGGGTGGCAGCGTCTGGGCGGCCTCGCCCGTCAAGCTCGTGGCCAAGACTGGCGAAGACTGGCAGCAACCCGTCTATGACGCCAGCGGGAGCTACCTCGCTTTCACCAACGCCTCGCAGACCGAGATCTGGTTCCGCGATCGGGCCTCGGGTGCCACCCGCCCGGTCGTGAAGGCGCAAAAGCCCGGCCGCCGATTCTGCTTCGAGCCTGGACATAATCGCCTCCTCTTCCGGCAAGCATCCATGGCCGACCCCAACCGTTCCGAGCGCATGCTCTCGACCGACCTCTGGACCTACGACCCCGTCCCGCGCACGACGAACGTCGGCCCCAGCAACGGACCGTATGTCATCGAGGACAAGCTCTGGTACCGTTCCTCCCTCAGCGGTCCCCTGCTCGATGTTTCGAACAAGCCTCGCACAGCCGCCCCCTACCTCGATCCAACTTCCGGTGCTTGCTGGGTAATCAATGCCGCCGGCGACACCGTGTACCGGTCAACTCCTGCCGAGAAGATCGCCGGTATGGAAACCTCTCCGGACGGAAAATGGGTGGCGCTCGTCAGCGCGCAGCCCATTATCAACTTGAGTCTGGTCTGGATTGCCGACGGCACGGTTCAGCGAATCAGTAAGGCGGGGAATCCCGGCTGGTCGGGGGATTCGCAGACGGTTGCCTACACGGTCTTTGCCGATAATGGGCGATCCTCGGCAATCCGGCTCTGGCGAGCGGCGACCGGCAACACGGAATCAGTTCCCCTGCCGCCGTCCTGCTACCCCTCGGATCCGGCACTGAGCTTTCATGCCACCCTTCTGGCTTACATTAGCGACGGCGAGCTCTTCGAACTGTCGCTTGGGCCGTAGGCCGCGAGCAATCTTAGTTCATGACACACGAACCCCCGCGAAAGCGGGGGTTCGTGCTGGTTCAAGACCTTGCCTTGGCGCGCTTAGGCGGTCACCAGTGACTCCTGTAACGCGGTGATTAACCCGTCGTTCTGCTCTTCGGTCCCAATCGTAATTCGCAAGCAGTGGGGCAGCCCGAAGGCAGCCAACGGACGCACGATCACACCCCGCCGCAATAGTTGTTGATAGAGTCCGATAGCGTCGTCTTGCGAACCAAACTCCACCAGGAAGAAGTTGGCCTCCGTCGGCACCCAACGCAATCCGAGCTCGGTGAACGCGGCCTGCAGTTGCAGCTTCCCGTGGCGATTGGTTTCCAGCGTTCGCTGCAAGAAATCCGCGTCTTCCAGTGCACCGAGTCCGGCAGCCTCGGCCATCAGCGACGGCTCGAACGGCAGTTTCACCTTGCGCACGTTTTCGCAGAGTTCCTCGTGCGCGAAACCGTAACCGATGCGAATTCCGGCCAGACCGTAACACTTCGAAAAGGTGCGCAGCGTGATCACATTGTCGAACCGGTACTGCATCGAGTCCGGATAGGCCGGGTTGCTCCGCGCGTATTCGAAATAGGCCTCATCCAGAATCACCAGCGTTGACTCCGGCACGCGTTTCATGAACCGTTCAAATTCAGCCCGCGTGAAGATCGTTCCCGTCGGATTATTCGGATTGGCCAGATATACAATCTTGGTCTTCGGGTGGATCGCCTCCGCCATGGCTTCCAGGTCGAACCGGTAATCCCGCAGGGGAACGGTGACCAGTTTCACCCCGCGCGAACGCGCCAAAACATAGAACCCGATGAAGGTACCTTCCGCCGTCAGCACTTCTTCATCATCAAGCAGAAAGGCGCGGATAATGTTCGACATGATCGCCTCGGAACCCGAGCCGACCACCACATTCGCGAGCTTGACATGAAACTGCTCGGCCAGCACTCGCCGAAGTTTCAAGCCGCCGTCCGGATAGATGTGAAGCTCCTCCGCCACTTTCATGAGTTTCACGATCGCCCGCGGCGACGGTCCCAGCGGATTCTCGTTGGATGCGAGCTTGATCACCTTGTCAACGCCGAACTCGCGGCGGACTTCGTCGGCCGAGCGCCCCGGCTGATAGGGCACCAAAGCGGAAACGTACGGAGGGACTAACGGCATGGCAGCAGTCAATAGTGAAACGGTGGCGGACCCGACAGTCCGGCCCGGGAGCAGATAACGTTCAGGAAACGACGGGGCAACCGCGAGTACGGCGCCCCGTTCCGATCCGGCGCGTGCGGATCCAACAGTCTCAGAATCTCGCCGCGGTCAACTCACGCTTCCGCGCGATCTTCGAGCTCGAATTTCTCCATCCGGCGATACAGCGTTTCGCGGCTGATTCCGAGCTTGCGCGCGGCTTTGGATTTGTTCCAGCCCGCCCAGTTCAGGATATCGATCAACTCTTCCCGCTGCGCATCGTCCCGCGCGCGGCGGGCGCTCGCGGCACAGCCGGACCCTTCGCGAATCTCTATCGGAAGATGTTGGGACTGCACCACACAGGCTCCGCACGCGGCAAACGCTTTCTCGAGTACCTGCTCCAGCTGCCATACGTTTCCCGGCCAGCTGAAACCGGATAGCATCTGCATCGCCTCTTCGTCGATTCGCTGAACGCCCAGACTCAACCGGCTGTTCAGCCGCGGCCGCAAGCGCTCCGCGAGAAACGGAATATCTTCACGGCGCTCGCGCAATGGCGGGAGATTGATTTCCATCTTGCGCAGCCGTTCGTACAGCTCTTCGCTGAACTCCCCGCGTGCCACCGACTCAATAAGCGGTCGGCGACTCGTGGCAATCACCTGCACATCCAGCGGCACCCGCGTTCCGAGTCGGCCGTCCGCGTATCCGGAAACCAGCATCCGGCACAACCGCTCCTGCAATCGCGGCGGGAGTTGCGGGATATCGGCGATCAACAGCGTGCCGCCGACGGCGGCAACGAGGCGGCCCGGACCTTCGTGCTCGGAATGATCGCCGAATAGCACGCCTTCCAGCAAGGGCTCGGGTACGGAGCCGCAGTGCACGACGACGAACGGACCGGTCGAACGGTGACTGCTCAGGTGAATCTCGCGCGCGGCAAATCGTTTGCCGGTCCCGGCCTCTCCGGAGATCAAGACGGCCGTCGCCCCCTGCGCGGCTCGCTTGACGTCGGCCAGCACGTCGCGCATCGCGGCGGAAGTCCCGGCGAGCTCATCGGCAAGCACGGCATCGCCGTGCGCAACATCTTTGAATCCCCGCTGCACCGGCCGGATCCACATCATCAATCCTTCGCAATCGCCTGTCGATGTTCTGAGCGCGCGCAGTCGTGCCGCCGCGATCACCGGGGCACCTCCGGCGCCGCGCAGATGGATGGACTCCAACACCACTTGCGTCGCGGATTCGCGGCAATGCCTAAGCATTCCCTCAAATGTCGGCTCGGTCTTGCCGGCGACATCGGTGAACTTCAGCCCTGCGCAGGCACTGAGTTTGATCCCCAGCATCTCGGCCGCGGCGTGATTCATATCGACAATCCTGCCGTCACCGGCGACAAAAATCAGAGCCTCATCCGACGTGCAGAAAACGTTGCGCAGGTATCGGAGTCCGTCGTGCCGGGCTTTTACTTCCCGCACGTGGTCGAGCGACAGCTGCACCCACTGTTCCGGCGTTTCGCCCTCGACGGAGCGCACAATCACGTCGTCGCCGTCAATCGGCACCGCATTGACCACCGACTCGGTTCCCCGCTCGCGGTCGTACGCGAAGTAGGACAGGGCCGTGCTCCGCTCGCGGGCCGCCCTCAGCAGCGCCAGGGCATGCGTGCTGTCGGGCCATTCCCCAAAGAACAGGATGTCGAACCGGCGACGGCGCATCTGTTGGAGTGCGTCATCGCAATCGGCGGCTTCGACGACGTCGTCGAACTGATTGCGGAACGATCTGACCAGCTGCGGGTGTTTCCGGTCACGACCGTCCACGAAGAGAATTCTGGTAAGTTTATGCATAGAATACCTCTGCAGATTTACTTTCGAACAACCGGCGTACGCACCGCCGAGGGGCTGCGCCGCCGACGACCAGACGTGTTTCGCATGGAAGGCCGAACAGCAAGCGAACCGTCGGGCGTTGCCACCAATTCCACGCTCTGCCGTCGCCGACGAGCAGGGAGTCGCTGCTGTAGTTTGATCTCTGCGATGGTTTACAGCCGGACAGTTCCGGCGAGTTCCGCCCGCCGGGCTCTCCATCCCGAGCTTCCGAACCGGGGCTGCCGGAGGCGATCAAACCTCCGGCAGCCCTGGCGAAGCCAGAATCGGACCTATCGGATCAACATCATCTTTCGCGTCTGACTCAGGTCCTTGACCGTCAACCGGTAGAAATAAACGCCGGACGACAAATCGGATGCGTTGAACTCGACGACATGCGCGCCCGCGGCCAGGCGCTCGGCCTGCAGCAACTGCACGACTTCGCGTCCGGTCAGATCGAACACGGTCAACTCGACGCTCCCTGCCGTCGCCAAATCAAACTGAATCTGAGTCGAGGGGTTGAAGGGATTCGGGTAGTTCTGATACAGCGCGAAGTTGCGCGGCGACTCTCGCCGCTGCTCCGCCGAAATATCCAGTGTATCCAGGTCCCATGGATAGCCCGACGAGTCGGCATGGAAATTCCGGTACGGATTGACCAGCGGGCGTAGCGGAATGTCCGTTACCGGAATCGGCACGTAGAATTCCGGGTTCAGCGTTGGGTCGCCTTCGCCCGTCGAGAGTACGGATGTCCCGCAATCGAGATCGAGCATGTACTGCATGTGCACGGTCCCGTCCGTCACGATATCGGCGATACTGATATCCCGTTCGCTCAGACATTCTCCGGCGGGGGCTCCGCTGTCCGTCACGGTGTTCGACACGTTCAGCGCCGCGGACCAGGTCCGACCGCCGGTCGTAGAGACAGTGATGTAGGCATCGCCGGAGGGGAAGCCGAGATCATGGCTCACCTGCAAGCTGTCAAACTTCTGGAACGAGCAATACAGGAACCCGTTCGTCGTGTCCACCGCCAGATTGGGGCGATGCACCATCAGGTTGTTCGCACCGAGTGCGACATCCCGGTGAGCGTACCACGCATCGTGAATGATGTTCAGTTCGTCGCGGCCTTCATACCAATGCCAGAGTGTCGAATACACCAACCCGCCGTCAAACACCGTTCCGTCGGTGTCCCAGTAGAAATAGCCGTTCGCCGAGAACGCGACGTGGACCGAGTCGTTGTCGTCCATGATCACGGACAGGTCGATCCACGGATGCATCGTATCGCCGTTGCACACATTCGGGTCGCCGCCGAACTCGACGCAGTCCGTGTCGAGCGGTTGAATCTCGGTGATCTCGATGATGTCCCCCCACGTCAGGCCGGCATCTTCGGAGATCCGCAGGTAAGCATTCGTCGGATCTGTCGCCTCGCCGCCGCCGTTCTCATTCAGCCACGCCACGGCTACGCGCGGCGAATGCCGGCCGCACGCGACGTCCATCGTGATGAAGGTTGCCGCATCCCACTCCAACCAGGGATCCGGGAAGTCGATGGTCAGGCCTTCGCCGCCCACAATTTCGGGCACTCCCTTCACGTAGTAGTCCAGGCTGGACCCGCCGCTTTCGGTGGAAACAATGTGCAGATTGCCTTCCACATCCACGTCGATCTTCGGCCAGATAATCTGCGGGTCACCGGTCAGGTGCGGGACTTCGAGGGTTGTGAACGCGCCGCTGCCCGGCAGGTAGTCGATAGCCACGGCTGTGTATGGATTCCCGCCGAAGGCCTGGTGAAATGCCGGGAAACAGAAGCCTTCGACATTCGTGGTGCTAACCCCGAATCCCGCGCGAGTTGACGCGTCCACTTGCGCTCCGACCGCGGACGAAAACTGTTGGGCCTCGATATCCCACGCGTTGTAATAGACGTGACGGATCGAGGAGCCCAGATTCAGACCATTCGTCCACACGAAATGCACATAGCCTCCGCCCACGCTGACTTGCTTGCCCATCGTGCCATTCGATTGCAGGTCATACCAAGTCGTCCCGATGCGCATCGTGTCATCAAGCGTCGGATGTCCGGGGCGGTACCCCGGATCGTCCGCGCTGAAGCTGGTTTCTTCCAATCCAGTCATAAAAACAGGACCGACGACGCGGTCCTTTGCAGGTCGGGCGGCCTCACTGGTGGATGCGATCACCAAGAGTGCCAACAGGCTGATACAAGAGTTGCGAAACATGTCTCGACCTCCTCCGCTGAAGGTGTTGATTAAAAAGAGGTTAGAAAACTGCGGTCGTCACCGCATACGCATATTAAATGTATGAAACTGTTGATCCATTGTCAAGCCCGGCATGAAATTAGACTCAAACCGAGAACAATGGCCGCATAGCGGGGGCGTGGAGCAAGTCCCGCCGCAGCACCGACCCAAGTCCCCGCCGAGGCACCGCCGAAGTGAACCGCCGAGGCACATGTCTCCTTGTGCCTGGAATCGGCAAGTCTCCATCCGCCGTGGCACCGCCGAAGTGAACCGCCGAGGCACATGTCTCCATGTGCCCGGAATCGGCAAGTCCTTGTCCGCCGGGGCACCGCCGAAGTGAACCGCCGAGGCACATGTCTCCATGTGCCCGGAATCGGCAAGTCCCCGCCGAGGCACCGCCAAATAAGGCAAAGCGGCGGTCCGGACATTCCGGACAGCCGCTTTCTTGCAATTCCGCGGATCCGCGGGTTCCTCTTACATCCCCAGCGCCTCGGCCGATTCCCGCATCGCCTCCACGACGTTCACAATATGTTCGTCGAGACTAATTCCAAGCAGTTCGGCTCCGCGCACGATATCCTCGCGGTTCACCTTGCGCGCGAACCCACTTTCCTTCATGCGTTTCCGCACCGAACTGGGCTTCAGATCGGCGATCTTCTTGGTCGGCTGGACGTAAACCGTCGCGGTGATCAACCCGGTCAGTTCGTCGCACGCCAGCAGCGTTTTGGCCATCAGCGATGTCGGTTCAACGCCGGTGTACGCGGCGTGCGCCAGAATCGCCTCCAGCCATGCCTCCGGCACTGCCTGAGTCCTGAGGTGTTCAACTCCCCGGTACGGATGGTCCTGTTCGGTCGGGTAGCGTTCATAGTCGAAGTCATGCAGCAAGCCTACGATGCCCCATTCCTCTTCCGGCTCGTCGAAGCGGCGCGCATAGAATCGCATCGCGGCTTCCACCGCCAACATGTGCTTGCGCAGGCTCTCAGAGGGCGTCCATTCGCACAGCAGCTCCCACGCCTGCTCGCGCGTCATCGGTCGCACCAGTCGTGAACATCCGCTTCCGGGTCCATCATACAAAAATACGCCGTATCCGCGTCATAGACCGAGAACAACCCCAGCGCGCCGGTCACGTTGGTCGTCGGATTCGAATTCGGGTCACCCGGAAACAACGTCAGGAAATAGTCGTACGCGGCGGAGTCGCACGTCATCGCGCGCACGCGGTGGCGCCCCTGAAAGCCGAGCACCACCGGCGGCACCGCAAAGTAGTTGCCGTCGCGAATCGTCCATGCCCAGACGTTGCTCTGGTCCGGGCCATTATGGCCGGAGACCCCACGGTCCTCATTCGAATACCAGTCCGGCTCGAGATTCTCGATAAAGAAATTGATGCCCGCCGCGCCGGCGTCCATGCTGAAAAACAGCCCGTAGTAGTTGCCCTCCCGGTACTCATATGTCTCGGGGTCGGTGGAATCCGCGAAGCTCTCGACCTTGGCGCTGCCGTTGTAACAACTGTCCAGGCGAACCGGGGGCGGTGCGGGCGACGTCCGGGCGGTAATCACCTGGCCGTCGAGGTCCACACGCAACGAGTAGCTGTAACCACTGCGCGCGATCGCTGATGGCGTCGTCGCAATGTAGTTGCCGACGGGACCGGTGGTATCGGCGACGAGCGCATACTCGGCGGTGTCTCCGTTCAGCGACTCCCGGATCACCACTTGCGCCCCGGCAACGCCGAGCGCCTGTCCATCGTAGTAGTTGTCAATGTCCACGCTCTTGGTCAACCGGATCCGCAGCGGCTGTCCCAGCGGCATGAAGCCGTCCAGGACGTATTGCTCGACGAAGTTGGACTCCCCCGAGTTGTCGCAGCCCGCGCCCGCGAGCATCATCACCGTCAGGCACAGCCCGGCGAGATAGTTGAGTCTTGTTTTCATGGCTTAAAACTCCGCGGTGAAGCCGATGGAGGGCAGGAACGGAATCTGTCCGGTCTCGTTGATCTTGACCGGATTCGGCCCCAGCTCGTAGGCAAAGGTCAGAATGTTCTTCTGGTTGTAAAGATTGGTGATCTCGATGTACGGACTGAACGTCCAGCGCTTGCCCTCATACCGCAGCCGGTAGGCGACGTCGAGTCGGTTGTAGGCCGGCAGGCGATAACCGTTTTTGTCTCCCGGATCGAAGAAGTAGGGCGGCAGACCGATGCCCGGCGAGTAGATCCCCTCGGCACGGGTGACCGGATTCCCGCTGCCATAGTTGAAGCGCGCTTCGAGACTCCCGCGTTTGCGGATCTTCTTGCTGACGAACAGATTCAAATTGTGCAGGCGATCATAGCTCGCGGGATACTTGTCGCCTTCGTCCCAGAACGGGAACGCGCGATCCGCGCGTCCCACCCCGTATCCGGCCAGAATCGTGTAGCGGTCGAAGTGCCCTTGCAAATAGACGTCCGCGCCATAAGCCTGCCCGTCGCCGACCGTGAAGATATCGCCCAGTTCGTCACTTTCCTTGGGGATGTAGTACGGATTCCATTCGATCACGCGCGCAAAATCCTTGAAGTACGATCCGGCCGAGAGCTTCCATGGCCCCTCCCAGTCGTTCTCATAGGTCAAGGCATAGTGATAGGCCCGGTTCGGGCTGAACGATTTATCGAGCAGCACGTAGGAATTGAACAGCGAGGCGAAATTGTCGCCGAACGTGATCTGCTGAAATGGCTGCACATAGATTCCGGTCGCCGCGCTGATGGAAGAAGTCGGCGTCAGCTCTTGCTTGACCGCGAACCGCGGCAACCCTTCGGTCTGATCGGAGAGCGTATTGTGTTCGACCCGCAGCCCCGGCGAGAGCGTAAGCGTATGGTTGACGCGAAAGTCGTCCTGCAGGTAGGCGGCATACTGCCAACCGTGATACGTGCCGTCCGTGAACGTTGTCGTGTTACTCAGCACGGTGAACAGGCATTCGAGGTCCTTGGCCATGATCCCGAAATCGAACGTGTTCCGCGCGTTGGCAAACCACGTGTAGTCCGACTTCAGTGTGAAGTCATTCACACGATTGCGGAATTCGGACCACTCTTCGGCGGTCTCGAACCGCATCGTGGACTTGTAGTGGCTGCCCGCGAGCGTGTTCGTGGAAAACAGCTTGTGATTCCAAATGTGAACGAAGGGCAGGCTGTAGGTCTTGTTGCCCCAGTCGAGATGGATCCGGTCCTCCGTGGTGGACGTAATATTGAGCACGTCGGAACCGAGATATGCGGACGGAGTCAGGCGATCGCCGTTCGCGAAGTCGCGCGTGACTTTGGCGTTCAGATCATAGAAGTAATACGGGAACTCGCTGGTCTCGTCGATCACCCCGGCGGAACTCAGCAGCTTGGTCGCGGCGTCCACATATGTTCGCCGCCCGGCCAACAGCCACGAACCGCGCGGGACCGGCCCCTCGAGCGTCGCCTGACTTGACAACAGCGAAATCCCGAGTTTGCCATGCATCTGGTTGCGATTGCCTTCGCGATCCGCGACATCGACCACTGCCGACAGCCGGCCGCCGTACTTCGCCGGAAATCCGCCCTTGATCAACTTGACATCTTTGATCGCATCCATGTTGAACGTCGAGAACAGACCGCCGAGGTGCGTCGGTTTATAGACCTCAATCCCGTTCAGCAGAATCAAGTTCTGATCGCTCGATCCGCCCCAGATGTTGAGTTCCGAGGAGAAGTCCGAAGTCGGCAGCACACCGGGAATAAACTGCAGGGAGCGAAACAGGTCCGCTTCGGCGAGCCGCGGCAGCTTGGCCAGCTCTTTGGTCTCCATCGTATATTGCGCGACCTGCGGCGTGTACTCGCGCTCGCCGCGATTCTGGATCTCGGCCTCGACATTGATTTCCATCATCTGTACGGCCTCGGGCACGACCTTCAAGTCAAGCTGCATGTCATTGCCCGCTTCCAGCATGAGCTCTTTCTTGAGCGCGGCGTATCCCAGCGAACTGATAAGTAAGGTAATGCTGCCCGGCTGCAAATCGGGAATCGAGAAGAAACCTTCCACATTCGTGGCGGCACCGCGGCCGGTGCCCATGACTTGTACGGATGCACTGGGCACGGACTCGCCCGTCTCCCGGTCTTTGATCTTGCCGGAAACCGTGACGCCGGCCCACGCGGCCTGCGCCGCCAGTAACGCGATCACAATCGCTTTCCAACTCGTGACGCCGCAAACGGTTCGGCGTCGATTGCATTTCTTCATCTTCCTGTCAGGTGGTTTGATGTGGTGGAATTGGCGGGATTTTCATCGCCGCGAGCTCATGCGCCGCGAAGTGTTGTAACAGTCGGGCGAACTCACGCAATTCCGTATCGGAGAAACCTTGAAAGTACGCGGCCATCGTGCTCCGCATGAACGCCTCAACCTGCGCCACGCGATCACGTCCGGCATCCGTGATTTCCACGAGGTTGACCCGGCGGTCCTTCGGCATTGCTTGCCGGCGCACCAATCCGTCGCGCTCAAGGGCATCGATCATCTGCGTCAGGTTGGCGGCGCTCTTCATAACGCATTCCCGGAGCTGCGTCATCGAGAGCGGAACCGGACTGCCTGCGATCGTCGCCAGCATGGCGTACTTGGCGGTCGTCAGGCCATGCGGCCCGAAAATATAGGTGTCGCCACCCCGATCATACAGGTCCCCCAGCATGATCACCATGCGCGGAATCGAATTTGAGATGTCCTCTCGGGACTCTAAGTCAACCGCAAAGGGGCCGAGGGAGTGCTGTTCTTGGTCGTTCAAAATTTGTTAACGTAATGTTAGCACATGAAAGGTACATACGTAAAATAAAACAAACCGACCAAAGAGTCAATATGGGAATTCGCAATGTGAAACACGCAAATAATTGATTTTTAATAACTGATTCTATCAAGCTGACGAGAAAATCTTGGCGTAAGCCTCTCAGAACGGGAAGTGGGCAGGTCGCCCGACCTGCCCACTTCTATGATATACCGACCACCAAGAATGTTTCAGCATACCCCGCCAGGTGTAGGGGCAGGCTGCGCCGCCCGTTTTGTCACCCCGCGGCGGCACTTGTCTCCAAGTGCCCCGACCGCCCCGATCACCCCGCGGCGGCACTTGTCTCCAAGTGCCCCGACCACGACGATCACCTCGCGGCGGCACTTGTCTCCAAGTGCCCCGACCACCCCGACCACCTCGCGGCGGCACTTGTCTCCAAGTGCCCCGGCCACCCCGAGCACCCCGCGGCGGCACTTGTCTCCAAGTGCCCCGACCACCCCGATCACCTCGCGGCGGCACTTGTCTCCAAGTGCCCCGACCGCCCCGATCACCCCGCGGCGGCACTTGTCTCCAATGTGCCCCGACCACGACGTATAGGACAACAGCGCCGCCGGTCTTCCGCCTTAGCTCAGCCTGTACAACTCCGAGTATTTATTGCGGAGGTACTGTACATAGTCCGCGGTATCCAGCGCCTTGCCGGTCGCCCGCGTCATCAGCTCGTCCCGCCCGAAGCGCCGTCCGTGGAGGTGTACCTTCTCCCGCAGCCAGGCCAGAATGTCGCCGAACTCTCCGCGCTCCATCTTCTGGTCCAGCTGCGGCAGCTCGCGCCGCATGGCTCCCCAGAATTGTGCGGCGGCGAAGTTACCCAGGCTGTAGGACGGGAAGTAGCCGAAGTAGGCCTCGCACCAATGGACGTCCTGCATCACGCCTTCCTTGCCGTCGTTCTTGGGCGTTAGTCCGAGGTATTCTTCGATCTTCCGGTTCCACACCCTTGGCAGGTCGGAAACGGACACTTTCCCGGCGAACAGATCGCGCTCGATCTCGAATCGCAGAATAATGTGCAGATCATAAGTCATCTCGTCCGCTTCGACGCGGACGAGCGAACGCTCCACATGGTTGATGGCGAGCACAAACTGCTCCATGGATACTCCCTCCGTCTGCTGCGGGAAGTAGCTCTGGAGTCGCGGATAGAAGTACGTCCAGAACGGCTTGCCGCGACCCACCAGATTCTCCCACATCCGGGACTGCGACTCATGCATGCCCATGCTGAGCGCTTCCGACAGCGGCGTGTCGAGATGCTCCGCGCTGACCTCCTGCTCATAGAGTGCGTGGCCGGTTTCGTGAATGATCCCGAACAGCGCCTGCTGCGGTGCGCGCGGATTGTACCGTGTCGTGATCCGGATATCCCCCTTGGCTCCGCTGCAGAACGGATGGATCGACGTGTCGAGCCGTCCGCCTTTGGCATCGAATCCGAGCTGCTTCATCACGTCCCGTCCAAACTGCTTCTGCAACTCCGGATCGTATTCATTACTCAGGAATCGGCGGTCCGCCTTCACGGGCGAGTCAACGATGCGTTTGACCAGCGGCACGTTCGCGGCCTTGACTTGGTCAAACAGCGTCGTGAAAAAGGCGGTCGTTCCGCCCGGCTCGTAGAGGTCCAGCATCGCGTCGTACGGCGTGTCCACATAGCCAAGATACTCGGCCTTCTGCTTGGACAACGCCACCAGCTTTTCGAGATGCGGCGCGAACATCGGGAAGTCGCCGACTTCGCGGGCCTTCGCCCAAACTTCGTGACTGACCGACTGTTGCCGGCTCATTTCTTCGACCAACTCCTTCGGGACTTTCGTCGCCAGTCGGTAGTCGCGTCCGATCTCGCGAAGGTTCGCCTGCTGCGCGTCCGAAAGTCCGTTCGGCGAGACCGAGAGCCGCTCGACCAGCTCGCCGATGCGTGGCGCGGTGAGTCGGTCGTGCATGATGCCGGAGAGCAGCGCCATCTGATTGGCGCGGCGTTCGGCACCCTTGGGTGACATCATCACCTGCATATCCCAGTGCAGCACTCCCGTAACCGAGGACAGCACCGCATATTCCTTGTACCGTGTGACGAGTTCGTCGTAGAGGTGGAGAGCATCAGCCATACTGTGATCTGTGTTGAAGTTGAAGATTTGGAAATGACGACGCGATCAGTCCGGCGAGCGCCGTTTGTTTGGAGGGTCATGCGACACTATTGTCGCAGCAGGTGTGCAAGATATGAACACAATGGCTGATCTGCAACAACTAATTTCTCAATCTTGTCTCGGACTCTTGACATTGTGCGTCCGGTGATATAAGATATAGTTGAGTTGGGCGGCCGGCAGCGAATGTACCAAATCTCGACTTAAGCAACCAAGAGGAAAACATCATGAAATTCACCCCCCCCATCGTCTGAGCGCAATTCTCATCATTGCGCTCATGGCAATTAACTTCTTCGCCACCTCGCAAACCGCGTCGGCCCAAGTTCAGGGGCCGTTTGTGGCGAGAGTCACCTCCGGTCTTACGGCCAAAGATGCGACGTGGACGGAAAGCGTCACCGGCACGTACAAGTACGAATACACGTACATCTGCGCCAACTACCTCTACAGCTTTCTGCTACTGGATGAGACCCCCGGATACCAGAATGAACTGCTCAACTTCACCTTCACCAACAGCATTGACGGCTGCGCGGCGGGTGCCCCGACCGTGCAATTGACCGCCGGGCACAACTACAGGATCACGCTGGATGTCATCATGGGTCCAATTCCCACCGCTTGCGAGCCCGGAGTTGACCTCTGTCGGGCGAAGATTCACTTTGACTGCACAGGGAACTAAGCCATGAAGTCCGGCCGCCGACTCACTCAAATCATCGGTCTGGCGCTGGTTGTTTCCGCGACTTCAGTGATTTCCAGCGCGGCAGTCCTCCGCGTGCCGCAGGAGTTCCCGACGATCGAGTCCGCCCTCGCGACAAGCCTCAACGGCGACACGATCTTGTTGGCGCATCTCCAACACGCGGAACATATCGTGATGCCGCCGGGATTCCGTACAATCGCCGGCGAGTACCTGTTCAGTGGCGACACCACGGACATTCCGGCTACGATTTGGACCATGCCCGCCGAGTTCCCGCCCGACAGTGGCTCCATGCTCATCGTTCCGCACGGCGCGACGGCGCAGCTCGTAGGCATCACGTTAACTGGCGGACACGGAACCTTAGTGCTGCCCGATAGCACCGTGGTTGGCGGTGCGATATTTTTGGATTCCGGCTCCGTTCACTTGCGGCGTTGCGACTTGCACGAGAGTACGGCCTACACGGGAGCGGCAATCTTCGGACGCGGCGCGCCGGAGATCATTCTCGATTCCACAGTAATCCGCGACCACGTCGCACTGGTACAGTATGCGATCACGCTCTTCGATTGTGCGAATATCGAAGTCCGCCATTCGCGACTCACACGGAACCGCGGACCGCACGGCTCTGTATTTGCCGCTGTCGATGGCACCGTGGAATTCGCGGACGTGCTGTTTGACTCCAACGGGGCGGAGCAGGGTGTCATCCGCGAGGCGATGGCCGTACTTCGCTCTCCCGCCCGCTTCACGGATTGCCGGTTCGTGGGTAACTTGACGGAGATGGAGGGAATGGGCCACTCGGTCGGCGGAACTCAGGATAGCGCAGCGACCTTCGAGCGTTGCCAGTTTGTCGGCAACAGCGGGTACCTGTCGCCGATCGTTGCTTTCAACGAGAGCCTCATTCTTCGCGACTGCATCTTCTCCGATAACGTTAGCGGCTTTCCACCCGCCGCGCTCAGTCTGGGCTACGGCGCGTACGAAATTGACGGCTGCACTTTCGAGCATAACCAATCAACACGCTGGAGCTGCATCACGTCGAATGGCGCAGTCACCATCCGCAATTCTGAGTTCGTCGGGAACATCACGTCCGGCGCTTGGGATACCACAGCGGCCATTAGCGCAACCAACGGGGACAGCTATCGGATTGTCAACAGTCTCTTTCGCGGCAACACTGGTGCGGCATTCTCCGATCTCTACGGCGACTCGGAGACCATCGACCTCGATTCGAACTACTGGGGCGATCCCAGCGGTCCGTACAACTCTGAACTGAACCCCAACGGACTTGGCGACCGCATCTTCGGCAATGTGGATTTCGAGCCGTGGTTGACCGCGCCGCCCGACTTCTCGGTGCCGGGCGAGCGACCACCAATAGCCGACCGCCATCAGTTCCTGGCCGCGTATCCCAATCCGTTCAACGCCTCGACCACGCTGACGTTTATTTCGCAGCCAGTCCGTCGTGAGCTGTATGTGTTCAATCTGACCGGACAGCTTGTCGATCGGCTGGTCGTTCCGCCGCACACGACCGCGGCGCGCTGGACGGCCGTGATGCTACCCTCAGGAATGTATTTCTGCCGACTCGACAACGCTTCCGCTCGCCTGATCCTGCTGAAGTAGCGCCGCCAAGATTCTATTCCGGACTTTCTCTACGGGCGGCCTCTCGGGTCGCCCGTTCAATGTTCGGCCTCGCCGAGCGGGGACTGTGTCCCCGCCGGAATCCCGCGCTTGCCTCCCCCAACGCAACGCGGAGCATCGGGTGCGCGTTTTCGGGATTCCTATCAGACTTTCCGCTTCCTCTTCACCTGCACCGGTATCGACGCTTGAATCTCCGCGGCGCGCCGGGTACTCATCATGATGGCCTTGATCAGCGCGACGCGCAGGCCTCCCTGCTCAAGCTCCATCAGCCCGTCGATCGTCACTCCGGCCGGAGTGGTGACACTGTCTTTCAGCAGGGCGGGATGTTTGCCGCTCTCCAGCACCATCGCGGCGGCTCCGAGCACGGCTTGCGCCGCCAAGCGGGTCGCAAGTTCGCGCGGCAGGCCGACTTTCACGCCGGCTTCGGCCAGCGATTCGATGATGACGAACACATACGCCGGTCCCGAGGCGCTGAGGCCGGTCGAAGCGTTCATCAGTTCTTCATCAACCGTGGCCACCTGCCCGACGGTGGAGAAGATCTGGTTCGTCAGTTCCAGCTGCGCGTCCGTCGCATACCGGCCGCGACAGAGTACCGTCATCCCCTTTCCGATCGCGATGGGAGTATTCGGCATCGCCCGCACCACGGCCACTCGCCCGCCCAGTGCCCGTTCGATCGCCTCGGTGGAAACCCCCGTCGCGAGCGAAACCACCAGCGCCGATTTGGCGACACGACCGCGAATCGACGCGCAAACGGTCGGAAGCTGCTTCGGCTTGGTCGCGATAATCACGACTTGAGCCTGATGAACCGCCCTGAGATTATCAGTGTGGGCCTTCACCCCCAGCCGCCGACCGACGGCCAGGGCCGTCTCGCCATGGGCGGTCGTCACGACAACCGTATCAGTCTTGATAAACTTAGACTTAAGTAGGCCGCCGAGCAGCGCCTCGCCGATCTTCCCGCCGCCGATGACCGCGATCCTGAGTGTCTTTGGTGTAGCCAATCTGTGCGCCTTGCGTAGAGGTATGTTAGGCTAAGATACACGAAAAATCCCACAAGTTCAATGATTTCGGACTCTGCCGGGCCACCAATAACTTGCACGAATCCAAGAATTCACCGCCTTAGGCTTGTCAAGCGGCGCTTGCAGTATTATCTTGTTAAGTTAGAGATAGTGTACCTCCATGCAGATTCGAAGTCCTCAACGCTCCCGGCCAAGCGCCCCCCACGCCCGACGAACCATTCGCTCGGCCGGGTGGGGAATTCGTGCTTGGGTTTGCCTGGCGATCACGGTCGCCATAGCTCAAGCGACCCCCCTTGGCGAGAACTTCTCGATTGTCTTCCCTCCTGCGGGATGGTCCACCTTTCAGTCCGACTCTGGAAACGCCACCTGGACGCGCTCCCCGCGCTTCGAGTCCGGCTGGGGCTGGAGCGGCTACTCCCCGGCCGAAAATCTTGGGCCATCAGATGTTTCCCGACGCTGGCTGGTAACTCCGCCGCTTCAGCCGACGATCGGATCAGACCTCCTTCAATTCTATGCGCGAACGCAGTTCCCGGCCCTGAATGCGGAATCAACCGACGACACTCTGCGCCTACTGCTGAGTCACGGCGGAAATACGGTCACCGACTTCTCGACGACGTTGCTTACTCTGAAACCGGGCACCGGTGGAGACTTCGCGTCCACGTATCGGCACTTCAGCGTCGATCTCACTCCGTTTTCCGGAGATGTTATTCGCCTCGCGTTCGTCTCATCGGACTGGGCCTCCGCTGATAACAACGTGTATGTGGATAGCGTTCGCGGTCCCGAGGTCGCGGCCGCCGCGCAACTACCGGCAAGTCCCGAGCCTGCCGATGGCGCATCGGGAGTCGCCACAGCCACGACCTTGCTGTGGACCAACGGCAGCTGGACCGTCGCTACCGATCTCTACCTGTCGCAATCACTGTCCGACGTGAGTACGCTCCAGCCGACCGCGCTCGTCGCCGCGGGATCGGCATTCTCGGACTACGATCCGCCGTCCAATTACGTCGGCGGCCAGACGTGGTACTGGCGTGTCGTGTGCGGCAACGGCGTCGGCCAATCGATCGGCCCGGTTTGGAGTTTCAGCGTGGGGAACGGCCCGCTCGCCGGGGAGTACAAGCTCGGCGGTGCGGATGGGGACTTCAATTCGTTTGCCGGTGCGATCGGCTATCTCGCCGCCAACGGAATTGAGGCTCCCTCCGAGATCCGGGTCGCCGCCGGCACCTACACCGAACAGCTCACGATCCCTGCCATTCCCGGCACCGGTATTTCAAGTCCGCTCGAAATCACTCGCGCTACCGACGCCGATTCCGTGGTCATCCGCTATGCGGGTTCGTCCGATTCCAGCGTGATACGTCTCCACGATTGCGCGGCGATCACGCTGACCGGGTTCGACGTCCGGGCGGAAGCAGCCAACGTCGTGCATGGCGTGTTGCTCGATGCGAACTGCCGGGACGTCGTGCTCCGCGGCATGACGATCCGCGGCTACACGGCCACCAATAACAATTCCGACGGCGTGCGCATTCGCGGATCGGATTGCGCCAACATCCAACTGGACAGCCTGACGATCCGCCGCTTCGCCGACGGCGTTCATATCGAATCCGGGACCACCGTTCTCGACTCAGTCTCCGTGACTGGCTGTCGGATTGACTCCGTTCGTCGCGGGGTATATCTTGCACGGGTGCGGGCCGGCCTCGTCTCCGGCAACGACATCAGTGTGAACGCCGGTTCGGTTGAGGATGTCGCCGGCATCCAGCTCGGCACCATGTTGCCCATGGATACCACGTTGATTTCAGCGAACAAGATTCATGGGATGACCACGTCGGGTCCCTTCGCGGTCGGTATCCGCGTCAAACCCGATTCCGCTGCCGCCGTCGTGCGGCTGGTGAACAATTTCATCTACGGTTTCCAGAACACCGGGACCTCACAGACCAGGGGCGTATTGGTCTCCTCCGGTCGCTGCGAACTTGCGAACAACAGCATCCTGCTGAACGACGTCCCGGCGACCGGCTCGGCCTACTCTGTCTATGTTGCGAACCTTGGCGGCGGTACGGTCTCATTTCTGAACAACATTCTTGCCAACCGTGAGCTGACCGCCTCGGCATACAACCTGTTCTTTCTCAATTCGACGACCGGCCTCGCATCGGATCACAATGTTTTTCAGGGCACGGGCGCCAACTACCGCCTCGCCCGGCTCGGCGTGGACTATGCTGCGCTGACTTCGTGGCGCGTGCTCGGCTATGACACATGCAGCGCGGAGGGCAATCCACAGTTTGCGAGCGACCAGGATCTGCACCTTACGCCGCTCAGTTCGCTTGCTCATCAGAACGGCGACGTGGTTCCGTGTGCTCCGCGTGACATCGACGGCGACCTGCGGTCGCTGCCTCCGGATCGCGGCGCGGATGAGTATGCCTTTTCCGCGCCGAGCCATGATTACGCCGTGATTGACGTTCCGCAATTGTGGGGAGCGCCCGTCGTCGGGACTTCCGTTGCGGTGCGCGCCGTCCTGCTGAATCGCGGCTCGGCGCCGCAGACGGCCGTGCCCGTGCGTTTGCTTTACCAGAATGTTGTGGTCACAACCCTCCCGGTCTCGCTCGCCGCGCTCGAGGTGGACACCCTGGAATTTAGCTGGCCGACTCCGCTCGCGCCCGCGGCGGGATATCTGACCGTTCGCAGCGATCTTCCGCTCGACGCCGAGCCGGATAACGATTCCACCGGAATTTGGATCACCGTCGTCAATCCGGCCCTGAATGGCAGCTACCGCATCGGCGGTATCGGCGCGGAGTATCCGACGTTCTCGGCGGCGGTTGCGGACCTGGCGAGTCGGGGCGTCGTGGGTCCCGTCATGTTCGACGTGGCGGCCCTGACCTACACCGAAGCTGTCACGATCCCGCCCATTCCAGGCGCTTCCGCGATCAACGCCATCCTCTTTCATCGCGATCCCATGGAAGAGGGCGCCGCGCTGCTTCGCTCCGCCGGCGGCGACCCCGCGCTGACGCTGAACGGTGCCGATTTCGTCGCCGTTGACGGAATCGACTTCGAGGCGGTGCTACCCTCCACGACCTCCGTGGTTCTGACCAACGGCGCCGACCGTAACACGATTTCCGGCGGCAGCGTCCGTGGCTCGTCGCAGACCATGACAACCGCCTATGGCTTGCGCGTCTATGGCGGCGGCAATGACGGGAACTCGTTTCACTCGTTGGCCGTCAGCGGCGCGTACATCGGCGTGCGACTCGAAGGCACCGCCAGTCTCGCGGATAGCGGGAATGTCTTTGACAACGGGGACATCTCCGACTGCCGCTACGGACTGCGCGCGGACTATCAGCAGCAGGCCGCGTACACCGACAACCGGATCACCTGCGGATATGCCGGCGCGACCGTCTCCTGCGCCGGGCTCTATATCGGCTCGCATACGGCCGCGCAGGTCTGTCGCATCGAACGAAACCGCATCACGGGCGCGGGCATCGTCGGCACGCAGTACGGCATCTACTCCAACGCGGGGACGGGTCTCGCGGAAATCTGCAACAACTTCATCTCGCGGCTGACATCCAGCGGCGGCTCGGTCTTCGCCGTATGTTTGCGTTCCGGCGCTGCGCAGGTTGACCACAATAGTATCTGCCTGTCCGACATCCCGCCCGGGGGGGACGTCATCGCGATCTATGACACCTCGGTGACTCCGGCAGCCGTTCGCAACAACAGCATCCGTATCTCGGACTCCGATAACAACTCCTATGCGCTGGTTCGCGCCGCGGGAGCATTGGTTTCGGATTACAATCTCATCGACGGTTCGCGGTTGTCGGCGGGCGCGCCGTTCTACATGGGCCGCGCGGGCGCGACGCTCTATCCGTCGCTCGCGGCCTGGACGGCGGGCACCGCCGCGGATTCGCACAGTGTATCCGGCGATGCCGGCTTCGTGAATGAAACGGATCTGCACGTCCTTCGGAATGTTGCGACGGCGGATGGCCGCGGCCTCGACCTGTCCGGACTGAGCCTCGATATCGACCTCGACTACCGCCAGAGTCCGCCGGATATCGGCGCGGATGAATACGATTATGTAGCGGCCGCCAACGACTATTCCGTACAGTGGGCGGAACCGCTGCCGACCATTCCTGCGGACTCGGTTGGCCAGGTTGTCGCCATCGTGCGCAACGCCGGAACTCAAGCGCAGCTCGAAGTTCCGGTTCGCCTGTTCTTCAACGATGCTCCGCTGGACGAACTCGTGATCTCGTTGACGCCCGGCGAGATCGACACCGTCAGCCTGTGGTGGTTGACACCGTCCACGGACCTGCAGGACGGAAGTCTCAAGGTCAAGGCGTTCCTGCCCGGCGACGCGATTCCTTTGAATGACAGTGTCGCCTATCCGGTCACGGTGGTCGGACCGCCGCTCGAGGGCAGCTATCAGGTTGGCGGCTCTGTTTCGGACTTTGCGAACCTCGGCGTCGCCGCTCGACACCTGACGTTGCGCGGCGTCGCCGATTCGGTGCTGCTCGCCGTGGCCGCCGGCAACTATTTCGAGTCCCTGCTGCTCACGCCGATTCCCGGCGCATCGGCCGCGAACCCGGTCGTCTTTCTGGCCGCCGACTCCGCGTCGCCGCCCGTGCTAACTAATCCGGCGGGACAAGCCGTGGTTGAACTTCGCGGGTGTTCTTACGTCACGCTCTCTCGATTCGATATCCGTGCCGGTCTCTCCGCGACGGAAGCGGTCCTCCTGCACCAGACCGCCACGCACAACACATTGTCGAATTGCCTCGTGCGCGGGCCGGATTCCACGAACTCGAACTCCATCGGCATTCACTTCGACCTGGACCGCAATGACAGTAACACCGTGGTCGCTTGCGTGATTTCGGGCACCTATACCGGGATCGGATTCTCGGGCGGCGCAGTGGCGCAGTCCTTTGGCAACAGCATTCGCGGCTGCTCGATTACCGCCGTGCGCTACGGCGTCTCGCTCGACAATCAGGTGGCGGCCCTGGTCGAAGGCAACGACATTGAACCCGGATTCCCCACGGAAATGGCGGCACCCTGTTACGGCGTGTTCGTCGCCAGCCTCGACAACGGCGGCAGCGCCGTCATCAACGCGAATCGGATTCATGGCTTCAGCGATCATTCGCTCTCCGTGACTAATCGCGCCGTCGGCGTCTATGCCGCGGCGGCCGCCGGCGCCGCCGTCACGATCACCAACAACTTTATTTATGATTTTTCCGATGTCTGGTCGTTGCGCATCAACGCGATCTACCTGTCGTCCGGCACGAATCTCGTGTTCAACAACAGTATCCTGCTCGACGAAGTAACACCGGCCGGCGAAATCGCGTGCGTGTTCATTTCCAATTCCAGCACCCATACCCTGCAGAACAACATCCTGGTCTCACGGGAGACCGGCAGCGCGAATTACGCGATCCTGCACGCCACCGGCGAAGGCTTGCAGAGCGATTACAACGATATCTTCGGGTCGGCTCCGGCCTTTTCCGTCGCTCGGCTCGGTACCCAATCCTTTGTGACCTTCGCGGCCTGGCAAGCCGCCGCGTACGATTTGCACGGCTACAGTCGCGAGCCCGGATTCATCAGCGCGTCCGATCTCCACATTCGCCCCGACTCCGTCGCGGTGGACGGACTGGGGCTGGCGCTGGCCGCGCTGACGAGCGATATCGACGGTGAGCTTCGCTCCGCGACGCCGGATATCGGCGCGGATGAGTACACGGTGGCCATTCCGCCGGACACCGTTCCCTATCTGACCTGTGACTTGGAGGGCGGTCGTCTGCTGCTGCACTGGCTGTCCGTCGAACGCGCGGCAAGTTATCACGTGTACGCGTCGGATACGATCGCGGTGGAACCGATTCCCGCCAATGAAATTGGAATCACCGTGGACACGCAGTTTGAGGACCTGAACTTCTCGCCGCTTAGCCGTCGCTTCTACATGGTCACAGCGGACACGGAACCTCCGCCCTTCCGCGCGCCACCGCCTCCTCGATAGTGCTAAAAACGAAAGCGCGCGGGTCCTGACCCGCGCGTTTGCATCTTGGCGTTATTGGCGGCAGATGTCTTCATGACCTTCGCCGCTCATGTGATTGGCGGCACATGTCTTCATGTGCCCCTCGCACTCTTCAGGACTTTCGCCGCTCATGTGATTGGCGGCACATGTCTTCATGACCTTCGCCGCTCATGTAATTGGCGGCACATGTCTTCATGTGCCCCTCGCTCTTTTCAGGACTTTCGCGATCCCGAAGTCACTCTCCTATTGCGCCGCGAAATACTGCCCGTTCGGATGATGAAAGACCAGCGCCGAAACACTCGACTCCGGCACCATCATCATTTCATCGGTCAGGGACACTCCGATGGATTGCTCCGGCGTCAGCAGCTTGAACAGCGGAACTTGATCTTCCAAGTTCGGACACGCGGGGTAGCCGAACGACAACCGGATGCCGCGATATGTCGTGCGAATCAGGTCTTGCCACGTGAACTCGGGCGGATCGGCGAATCCCCATCCCGCGCGAATCCGCCGATGCAGCCATTCCGCCGTCGCCTCCGCCATTTCGATCGCCAATGCCGACAGAATGTGCGAGGACAGCAGCTCCCCCTGCTCGTGGAGCGCTTTCGCCTTCACCTGCACGCTGTCACCCGCCGTGGTCACGAACAGGCAGAGATAATCGTGGCCGCCAAGCCGTCGCGGCCGCACCCAATCCGCCGCACAGCGGAACGGTGCGCTGCGCTCGCGCGGGAACGTCCACGTCGCCAGGGTCTGCGTGCTCCCCGGGTCGAATACGCGCACCGTCTCCTGCTCGCTCGCGACCGGGAACCAGCGCCACGTCCCGCGCGGTACAATCAGTTTTTCTTCGATGGCCATCTCAAACACGCGCTCAACGTGTCTCCGCAATTCCTGCGCCTGTTTGTCCTTCGGATCATCGAGTCGGGAAGACGCCAGCCGCAAGCCGAGATGTTTACCGTACAACATCGCGCGCGAAACGAGGGGAAAGACCTCCCGCGCCGGAATCTCGAGATCAATATGCAATTCAAGATCCGGCGGCGGCGGAACGGGACATTCTTCATAGAGCGACTGCGACGGCGCCGGCGGCAATTGCGGTGCGGATTCCTTCACACTGCGTATCGCCTTTTCGCCCATCGTGCGCCACTCGCTCTCCAGGCCCGGTCGCAGCGTCTCGTCCGTCAAGCGGTTGGCGAGCTGTAGTCCATCCATTGCTTCATTGGCATAGAACACCGGCCCGGTGTAGGCCGGAGCGATGCGGGTGAGTGTGAAATTCCTCGTGAGCGCCGCGCCGCCGACCATCAATGGCAGATCGATCCCCGCCGACGTTAAGTCCTCTGCCGTCACCACCATCTGCTGCGCCGACCGCACGAGTAGTCCGGACAGCCCGATGAAGTCCGGCTTGTGGAGGTGCACGGCTTCAATCAAGGTGTCCGGTGGAATCTTGATCCCCAGATTCACCACCTCGTAGCCATTATTCGACAGAATCATGTCCACCAGGTTCTTGCCGATGTCGTGCACGTCGCCCTTCACCGTCGCCAGCAGCATGCGTCCGCGCGCCGCCGATCGTTCACCCGGCTTCAGAAACTGCTTGAGGTAGTCCACCGCGACTTTCATCACTTCGGCGGACTCCAGCACTTCGGCCACGATCAGCTTGTTCGCGCCGAACAACTCGCCGACCACTTTCATCCCGGCCATCAGCGGACCGTTGATGATTTCGAGGGGTGACTGTGCCTTCAGCAACTCGTCGAGCATCAGCTCGATGCCGTCGCGGGTTCCATCCACGATGCACCGCGCCAGGCGTTCCGCGACCGGCAGGTGCGCCAGCTCATCCGCCCGCACCGCGGTCTTCGCTTCACGGTAAAACGCCGCAAACGCCGCGATCGACTCCGCATCACCCTTGTAGAGCACGTTTTCGCAGACCGCCACCGCTTCCGGACTGAGTGTTCCATAGCGCTCGATCCCGGCTGTGTTCACGATTGCCATGTCCAGCCCCGCCAGCGTGCAATCATACAGGAACACGGAGTTCAGCGCCTCGCGGCCCGCCGGCGGCAGACCGAAACTCACATTGGATATCCCCAAAATCGTGAGCGCCTCGGGAAAGCGCTTGCGAATTTCGCGAATTCCCTCGACCGTCGCCCGCGCGGCGCCCACGTAGTTCGGATCGCCGGTTCCGCACGGAAACACCAGCGGATCGAAGATGATCTCCCCCGGATCGAATCCCCACACTTGCGTCAACGTGTGCATCGCGCGCTCCGCGATCGCCAGCTTGCGCTCCAGCGTCACCGCCATCCCCGCCTGCTTGTCTTCGTCGATCAGTCCGAACACGACCGCCGCGCCGTGCTTCCTCGCGATCGGGCACACCTTTTCGAGCCGCTGCTCCCCGTCCTCGAAATTAATCGAATTGATCGCCGCCTTGCCGCCGATATTCTGCAGCGCGAGCTCGACGACGTGTTCGTCGGTCGAGTCGATCATGACCGGTACGCGCACCTTCCGCAGCAGCGGTTTCAGCACCGCGAGCATATCCGACAATTCATGGCGATCCGGATTCGCGGCGCACAGATCGACGACGTGCGCCCCGCGCACGACCTGTTCGCGGCCGATCTCCGCCGCCAGTTCAAACTTCCCCTCCTCGATCAGCCGTTTGAACTTCCGCGAGCCGATCACGTTGGTCCGTTCGCCCACAAACGCGGGCCGGATGAACTCGTCAAGCTTCAGCGGCTCGCTCCCCGCCAGCGCGCGGCGCGTCGCTTTCGCCTGCGGTTTCCGCGGCCGATGATGATCGGCGACCTTCCGCAATGCGCGAATATGCTCGGGCGATGTGCCGCAGCAGCCGCCGATCACATTTACGAACTGCTCCGCGCAGAACCGCTCGAATAGATCGTGAAAGACCTCCGGCCCTTCGTCGTACTTGCCTTCTGTGTTCGGCAGTCCCGCATTCGGCACACACGCCGTCGGCAGATGGCAGAGTCCCGCCAGCGTGCGCAAGTGATCCGTCATCTTCTCCGGACCGGTCGCGCAGTTCATGCCGATGTAGAGCAGGTCACGCGCGGCGAGCGTGTAGTACAGCGCTTCGATATTCTGCCCGGCGAGCATCGAACCGTTCGCTTCGATCGTCACCGACACCGCCAGCGGCACCTGCCGCCCGGTCTTGCGCATCGCCTCGTCGCAACCCAGCAGCGCGGCCTTCAGGTTGATCGTATCCTGCTGCGTTTCGAGCAGCAAATAGTCCGCGCCGCCGTCGAGCAATCCCGCGGACTGCAGCGCGTAGGAGCGCACGATTTCGTCAAACGTGATCCCGCCGGTAATCGAGATCGCCTTGTTCGTCGGCCCCATCGACCCCGCGACATACACGCGCCGGTTCGCGGCGAATTTCGCGGCCGCCGCGCGCGCGCTTTCGCCCGCTAAGCGATTAATCTCGTAAGTCTGATCCTGCAGCCCGTATTCCGCGAGCACAATGGTCGAGCCGTTGAACGTATTCGTTTCCAGAATATCGGCCCCGGCCTCGAGATAGAGCTGGTGCAGCGCGCGCACGATTTGCGGCGCATGCAGGAGCAACGCCTCGTTGCAGCCCACCAGCGCGTCGCCGCCGAAATCCTCCGTGGTCGGGCGCAATGCTTCGAGGCCGGTCCCCGTCGCGCCATCCATGACCAGAATTCGGCGAGTGAGATCGTCGCGTAGTTCGCGGGCTAAGCTCTCCCCCGCCGGAAATGCCGTTCCAGAACTGAAAGTAGTCATCTTTCTTGATTGAATCGCTTTCGCGAGTCCAGACCCACGAACATTCATCGCCGGCGAGTCGGGTCTCCCCCGCCGCCTGCGGAGGACGAAGGGGGATGCTCTGCTTCGAGGCGTCCCCACCCCGGCCTAACGTATAAAAATACTGCTTTTGCCTCCCAAGTGCAACCGCCGTGCGGCCGTGCGTCTCCAAGTGCCCCGGCGGAAGATCGCGGCAATACCGGTCTGTCCGGTCAAGTGCCGACCCCCACCGAAACCGGATAGAGGGAGGGTCAGGATACTCCCCTCTTTGCCTCTCAATAGTCCTATGTGCGTTGGCCGCCGAGCCGGGTTAAGTCTTCGCAACCCGGCCGGAATCGGGATTCACAAATCCAGCCTTAGCCGCCGAGCCGGGTTAAGTCTTCGCAATCCGGCCGGAATCGGGACATCGTCCGCCGCCTCTCGATATCTCTATGTTCAATGTTTGCGTGCATAATAATAAACATTCCTCTTGACATGGGCCGTCTTTAGCATTATATTGCCATTGACATCAGTAATCCTGTCATGCCTATTTCTGACCCACCCCGGGGACGCTCAAGGAATGCCCCCCAAATCACCGCATCGCGACGGGGCAAATTCGCCGCTTGCTGCTTGTTCCTTATTGACTTTACCCCATTTCGTTTGGTCAAAAAGTTTTTGGTCAGTGACCCGCCCTTGACAATGGTCCGCGCATTGATAGATTGGTGAACATGTCAAGCCCCACTGTGGTTCCCGAAACGCTCACTCCGCCCTTCGCCACCAGTCAGCGCACGGTAAACGTGAGTTCCCGCACTCCGCGCGCCGCTGTCCAGACCTCAAGCTCGCGCCGCGAAGCGCTGTTCATGCAATACATCCGCGAGCGCGTAATCGGCAGCAACGTGGAAATCCCCACACCGTTCGGTCCGCGTCCATTGCGTTACTTCGATTTCATCGCCTCCGGCCGCTGCCATCTCGATGTCGAGGACGAGCTGAACGAGCGCGTCTTGCCGTACATGGCGAATACGCACACGGAGTCCACCTACGGCGGGCGGCTGATGACGGAGTACTATCACAACGCCTTCTCCCGCATCGCCGGCTATCTTCACGCGTCGGCGGACGATGTGCTGATTCCGGTCGGGAGCGGCTCGACGGGTGCGATCAACCGCATGATTCGCGTGCTCGGCATTCGGGTTCCCGATCAGCTTGACGAGCGCTATCAGTGGACGGACCGGATTCCCGCCACGGATCGACCGGTGATCTTCCGCTCCCTGATGGAGCACCACTCAAATGACATCGCCTGGCGCGAGACCATCGGCGATACGGTGTACATCGATTTTGACGAGCACGGCTGCATCAGTGTCGGCGACCTCGATGCGAAACTGGAACGCTACCGCGATCACCCGTGGAAGATCGGCACGTTCAGCGCGGCCTCGAATGTTACGGGCATCCTCAATGACTGCCACGGCCTGGCCCGCGTGCTGCATCAGCATAGCGCGCTGGCCTTCTTTGATTTCGCCGCCGCCGGTCCGTACGTGGATGTTGACATGCATCCGCTGGCGGATCCGGACGGCTATTTTGACGCGATCTTCTTTTCCGTGCACAAATTCCTCGGCGGCCCGCGCACACCGGGTCTGCTCGTCGCCAATCGCAAGCTCTTCACCAATCGTGTTCCCGCGGAGCCGGGCGGCGGCACCGTGCTTTACACGTCGCCGTGGGATCACCGTTATCTCGCATCCATCGAGCATCGCGAGACCGGCGGCACGCCGCCGATTCTGCAGTCGATTCAGGCCGGACTCGCCTTTGATCTCAAGGCGGCCATCGGCGCCGAGCGGATCGAACGCATCGAGCAGGATTATCTGCGGCGCGCGTTGCGGCAGTGGCTGCCCAATGAAAATCTAATCGTGCTCGGTAATCTCGAATCCAAACGGCTGGGTGTGGTTTCCTTGATCTTCCAGGGCCTTCACCACAATCTCGCGGCCACGCTCTTTAACGATCTATACGGAATTCAGGTCCGCGGCGGTTGCATGTGCGCCGGACCGTATGGTCACTTGTTGCTCCACATCGACGAGCAACACTCTTCCGAAATCCGGTGCCGTCTCGACGAAGGCCACATTGGCGAGAAACCCGGCTGGGTCCGCATCGGCTTCTCCCCCACCGTCAGCGAAGAGGAATTTCAGGTGCTGCTCGAAGCCGTAGATCATATTTCCAAGAACGGCAAGCGATACGAATCGCAGTACGAGCTCTCCGACCAAACCGGCGAGTGGTCGTTTCGCGGCTGAGCCCGCGCGAGCCTGCATCGCCGAGGCGGGTTAGCGCTCTGAGACTGACAGCACCTCTGATCTTGACACGCGCGTTACCCGCCCGGAACCGCTGCGCCAACCCGACCGCGGTCTCCGGCCCCCGGCCCCCCGAGCGGGGTCTCCAGACCCCGCCGGAATCGCCTTCACTCTTTCCGAATATCCACCTCTCCGATTTTCCGAATCTTCCACAATGACCGGAACTGAAACTCTCGCGGGCCGCACGCTGGCCGGCTTTCGCTCAGGCTACTGGATGCTCTGCATCATCGAGATGTTCGAGCGTCTCGCCTATTTCACGGTGCGCAGCGTGGTCGCGGTGTACATCATGCAGGCCGACGATCCCGGCGGCTTGCATTTCACCGCCGCCGACAAGGGCACGATCTTCGCCTGGTGGTTTGTCTTCCAATCGGTGCTGCCGATGTTCACCGGCGGTTACGCTGACCGTTACGGCTACAAGAAGACGATCTTCTTTTCCGTGACGATGAACATTCTTGGATTCGTAACCATGGCCTACTTGCGCACGTTCTGGGGCTTTTTCGGCGGCGTGCTGATTCTTGCCACCGGAACCGCATTCTTCAAGCCGGGACTTCAAGGCTCGCTCGCGCAAAATCTGAACAAGACCAACTCGTCCGTTGGCTGGGGCATCTTTTACTGGATCGTGAATGTCGGCGCGTTCATCGCACATCCCCTCGCCGGGGTGTTGCAAGTCGGGATCGGCTGGAAGGCCGTGTTTCTCGGCTCAGCCGCGTTCACGGCTTGCAACTACTTCATGCTGTTCACGTTCAAGGACTTTGATTCCAAGGCGGACAAGACGGAAGGACCGATCCACGTCTTCATTCGCACGGTCAAGAATATCTTTGAGCCACGGTTGCTCGCCTGGCTGGGCATCATGTCCTGTTTCTGGCTGATGATGTACCAGCTCTGGGACCTGCATCCGAATTTTCTCACCGATTGGGTGGACAGCTCGGGGGTGGCCGGCATCTTGCCCGAGTTCATGTCCCGCGCCACGGATCGCGGGATGCAGGTCCTGCAGCAGAACATGCTCGCGCTCAATTCATTGTTGATCGTCATCTGCATGATCCCCGTCTCGTGGCTCGTGCGACGCTTGCGGACGCTTGAATCCATGGTGATCGGCATGCTGATCGCGACCTGCGGCATTCTCGTCGCGGGCTTTACCGGCAGCGGTTGGGTCTTCCTGCTGGGCGTGGTCTTTTTCAGTGCGGGCGAAATGCTCACCGGTCCGAAGAAGAACGAGTACCTCGGGTTGATCGCGCCGGAAGGCAAGAAGGGACTCTATCTCGGCTACGTGAACATCCCGGTCGGTGTCGGCGGCTTCGTCGGGTCAAAACTCGCCGGATATCTTTACGGCAACTTCGGCGAGAAAGCGGTACTGGCTCAGAAGTACATTCTCGAGCACACTCCGTTCGGTGAAGGCAAGTCCTGGAACGGAGACGTTGACACCTTGTCGAGCGTGCTAGGCGTGGAGCGGACGCAAGCTTTCGCCAAGCTGCAAGAGCTGATCGGCAAGGATGCTGTGCAAACGACTCAGCTCTTGTGGGACACCTATTCGCCGCAGTATGCCGTCTGGATTCCCTTTGCCGTGATTGGTGTTGCGGCGGTGATCGCTCTGATCATCTTCTCGCGGATGGCGAAGCGCTGGTCGGACATGAACGCTTAACACCGCGAGCAGGGTGATTCTGGATGGAGTTTTGCATTGCATTTTCGCACCGGATGCAGTAGATTATCCGGTAATCGCTTTCGCAAGAGCATCGACAAGGAGGAGATATGCGGACGTTCTTGGTTATCAGCTTGGCAGCCTTGGTATTTGTCGGCTGGGGCTGTTCGAATCAGCAGGAAGACAATCCCTCGACCGGCGGGCTGAGCTACGACGTGATTGGCGAGGACAGCCCGGAGTCGGTTGACGCCGCGCTGCAGGAATTGGCCTCACTTTCTATCCTGGTGCCGGACCCCGTCTCCGCGGACGACCCGATCCTGACCCAGACGCCCACCAGTGAATCGGCCTCATCCATCGTGGATCGCGCTCGTCTGGACGACGAAGGCCGGGTGAACTTCCGCCGAATTGTGGCTCACTTGCAGGCACAGCAGCGGGCGCTGCGGGAGTGCATGGCGCGCAACGACAATCCGCGTTTGCTGCGGTTGGCTCACGGCGCGCAACAGGCATACAATCATGGTCTGCGGGCGCTGGAGGCGGGCGAGCCGCGGATGGCGCTGCGCTATTTCGAAGCGGCGAACCGAATTCTGAATTTGGCGCTGCGTCTCTGTCGGGCGGGCGGCTAAATCGCGCGGGGTCAGTGAGTTGACTTAAAGGCCAGAAATTACTAAATTATTGGTCTGTAGTTTCTGGCGCGTTCGTCTAGGGGTCTAGGACTCCAGCCTCTCACGTTGGCAACACGGGTTCGAATCCCGTACGCGCTACCAATAAAATCAAAGGGTTAGCCATCTCGGCTAACCCTCTCTTTTCGCGCTGGGTCACACGTGGGTCACATCTGGGTCACAGAGTCGAAGTGACTGACAATGTGGCGCAGCGTCGGCGAAACAACCGCTGACGGTGTCGCCAGGTACCGCGCCTCTCCATGACGAAAAGCGGGCTCCCCGATGGGAAAGCCCGCTCAGGCTGTTGACAAAGTCCCTCGGTACAAATGAGCACGATCTTGATGGTGTGTCCGGCCCGCCAATCGAGAACTTCTGAGAGCAAACCGAGTGAAATGAGATAGCCAAAAGCTGTCACCAAGTCCTGCAAAACAAACCCCGCCAGAAATGACGGGGTTTGTCAGCAATCTGAGCGGGCTCCTCGATGGGAAAGCCCGCTTTTACTGTGTCGGATCCGGCCTTGGTGGCGGACTGGTGAAGTCCAGCTGATTGACGGCCGAGTGAACATGTTGGGGGTCAAGCGCCAGGTAGTGCTTCTCAGTCATTTTGACGGACGAGTGCCCAAGTAGGCGGCTGACGGTGGAGATGTCCACGCCGCGTTCGATAAGATGACGCGCAAACGTCGCGCGAAGCGAGTGCACACTGATTCCTTCAGGTAGGCCAGCGGCTCGACGCAACCGTCGAAATCCCATAGTAACCTGATTGGGTCCGAACTTGGGGAATAGCCGACTTGTGTGATCGCCGGGCCAATTGCGAAACACGGCCGCCAGTTGGTCATTGATCGGGATTGTCCGTCGCTTTCCCATCTTCCCCACCGCCGACCGGACAACGACTTGGCGTCGACCAAGGTCAACCTCATCCCACGTCATCCCCAGCCCTTCATTACACCGACAGCCTGTGTTAAGCAGGAACATCGCGAGACGGTGGTAATCATCTTTGCAGACCGCCAGCAACTGCTCTGTCTGCTCCCGCGATAGCCACTGTGGCGCTTCCGGTTCGTGCCGGCGGATCTGTTTGAAGTACTTGGACGGAGTGTCCGGTCAGTCAGCTTCGCGGACCTGGCTCGGCGCCGTATTCAACACTTTGATCTCAATATTGACGGTCGCAGGTGCAACTGTCTTCAATCTGCCTGCCTTGAACTCCTCGATCCTGCCCTGAGAAAGTTCGCATAGTGGCAGATCTCCCATGTCCTTGATCAGCCGCCGAAACGCTACAGCGCATCTCAAAAACGGTTGACAGTTAGTTTGGTGTTTTGTATTTTGGTGACCTCTCTTTTATCAGGAGGTTACCGCCATGGATTTGACTGACGAGCAGTGGGCGTTGATCGCTCTGTTCGTGGCTGATAAGCCTCGGATTAAGCGTCGCAAGATCGATGGTCGGGGCCGGCTCCGGTTTCCAGCCCGCGACGTCTGGAACGGCATCTTGTTGGTGTTGCGCAGTGGCTCGCCGTGGCACAACCTGCCCCCCGAGTATCCGCCGTACCAAACGTGTCATCGGCGGTTTCAGGAGTACTGCCGCAGCGGCGTCTTCGAGCAGGTGCTGCGAACGCTCGCGGAAGATCTGCGCGACCGGAGCGGACTCGACTTGTCCGAGTCGTTTATCGACGGAACTTTTGCTCCGGCGAAAAAAGGGGGCGGCAGGTGGGACCCACCCGTCGGGGCAAGGGGACAAAGATCAAGGCGATTACAGATGGCGCTGGTCTTCCGATCGCCCTTTGCACAGCCAGTGCTTCGCCGAATGAAGTGACGCTGGTCGAGCAATCGCTGGAAGCCCGCTTCCTTGACAACGTTCCGGAGCGTCTGATCGGGGATAAAGCGTATGACGCAACGCGTTAGACGAACGCTTGCTGAGCAACTATGGGATTGAGATGATTGCGCCGAATCGCGCAGGGAATCGACGTTCGCAGGATGGTCGCCCGCTCCGCCGCTACCAACGCCGCTGGAAGGTCGAACGTTTCTTCGCTTGGCTCACGCAGTTCCGCAGAATCCCCGTGCGCTACGAATACTGGATCGAGAACTATCTCGGCTTCCTCCAGCTCGCCTGCATCCTGATTCTCCTCCGACATTTTTAAGATAAGCTCTAGAGAGGAAGTCATTGAGCGAGAGTTTTAGCACCCCTTCGGCCATGCTACGGGTAGGTATTTGAGATCGCGTAGAACCTCCGTTCGCTCGGCGTCGAAAACACGGTTGTGTCGGTCCAGGTGGTGTCCCACACCGTGGCGACAACATTGGTCGGTCCCGGAACGAAGCCTGGATCCGTTGAGTGATGCACATAGTACGACCAATCATGAACGGCCGGCGCCCAATGCAGAATTGCAACAGATCCGTGAATCTTGATGGTCAACTCCGATGGCGCCCCGGCGAGTTCGAACTCACCGGCTGTAAAGCTCCAAATCGGTCCCCAAGTCCCTCCGGCGGAGTTGATTTCTCTGATCCGCCAATTGAAGGTTGAAAACGGTTCCAACGGACCCACACCCGGCCACGGGATGACGGGGTCAGCTACGGAAGACCAGAGATAGAATGTCCCTTCTTCCTCGACCCACAGTTCATGAGAGGACGCCCCATCGCCGGGCGTGAAGGCGAGACCCGTGTAAATGGAGACGCCAGTAGCACCATCAGCGGGATCAGGATTGGTGGGTAGTCCGGGCGGCGCAACGAACACGGCGGTGGTAAAAGTCCAAAGTGGACCGGGCGTGGTTCCGCCACTATTGACTTCGTCAATTCGCCAATAGTAGGCCGTGCCATAGTTCAGAATCGGATCATAATTTGGATTGTAGGGCGTGGACACGAAAGGGGGCGGATTCGTCGTTCCCAGATAGAGCCAGTTATACGTGGTGCGGGCACCCACCGTCCACGATAGCAGCGTCGTCACCGGAACCTCCAAAGCACCATTCACAGGGGACGGGTTGCTGGCAGCTTCCGGTGGCTCCCTCCACGTCGTGAACCGCCAGACGGTCCCTGGGGTGACACCGCTGGCGTTTCGTGAATCAATCCGCCAGAAGTGCGATGTAAAAAACGGCAGTTCACCCGGAGGATCGTAGCTCTGAATCGGAGTATTCGTCAGAACCAGCGGCGGAGGATTGGTCGTTCCGAAGTAGACGTCGAAGGTCTCCGTATAACCAGCACCTGCCGACCAGGAGACGACAACATTGACCGGCACTGCCGTTGCTTGATCCGCGGGATCTGGTTGTGCGGCTTGCGGCGGCAGCGGTGGAAACACGGTCGTAAAGGTCCACAACGGCCCAGGTGTAGTCCCTGTGCTGTTCACTTCATCAATCCGCCAGTAGTATTGTGAAGCATACCACAGATTGCCGGGCGGATCATACTCATCACCGCTCTGATTCCCGACCAGCGGCGGCGGATTGGTATGGCCGAAATACACGTCATGGCTCTGCGCGCAAGTCCCAGCCGTCCACGCCAGATTTGTTGTGAGTAATACGCCGGTATTCCCGGACTCCGGCGCAGGATCATTGGCTGCCGACGGAGGGGCGCTGACGATGCTGACTTCTGCCGCATCTTGGCCGCTCGTGCTGTTGTTGGAGGAATTGGCATCGGTGAGGCCGAGTACAACGCCGATCCAGCGCGTTCCCGGGGAGATGTAGCAAGCGATCTGTGGCGGATCGGTCCAGTTCAGTCGTGCCGAAGTTGCAGGCTCAAGATCTACGCTGAATGTGCGAGTATCGAGCGCCAGATCGGAGGTGGAAATGAAGTCATTGGTTGAGAGATAGAGGGTGGCGTCGACACTTCCGGTGAATGTATCCGAGAGCGAGTGGTTGTAAAGCAGGAAGTCCACCACCGAAGGGGTTGTTCCTAATGGCAGGGATTCCGGGCTGACATTACAGTCCAGCGCGCCCAGATCCGCTCCCTCCTGATGGTGGCTGACAATATAGTTGGTGATATCGGTTTGCTTCGTGCCGGTAATCCGGCAAAACGTCCCATATCCAATGTATCCGCCGGACACCACGGCATAGACCTGCCGATACCCGCCTTCGATTTGATACACACCGCCGCCACTCATGCCACCGAAAGCCGTCGTATCAAGTTCCCAGAGGACATGGGTGCTTACGGAATCATAGGGGCCGAAGCGATAGGCGAGCCGGACACCGTCGAAAGGAGGCGGCGCAGCGTAGGCCGCATTGTGAAACGTGTTGGTCAAATAGAAATTCGGATCGGTTCGGAAGTTCGTGGGAAACCAACCGGTCAATGCGCCCACGGGCCGATCGAGTTCAACGACAGCGAGATCCCATTCGGAATTGGGATTATTGATCCAAGACGCGTAGGTCATGAAGCCGACGGAGAGTGCGTCTCCGTAAGGTCGATCTCCTTCATCGAAGGCGGGGATGACTTCGATTTGATCCACCCATTGATCATGACCGCCATCCCAAACGCAATGTGCGGCGGTGAGCACATGCTGATCGTCAATGAGGATCGCGGAACCTTGGTACGGCCCACCTTCAGCATAGATATAGATCTTACAATTCACCCGCCAGGGCCAGAGCGAAGGATCCTGAATCTCGATGGGGTAATTGAATGCATCAAGCGGAGATTCGCCGCGCTCATGGCGTGGGTAATCTGGTCCTGCAAACCCAGGCATCGATGGGGTCGGCAAAGACGGGATTGAAGCGTTAGCGATCGTGTGAGTTTCGCGAGTGAGAAGATCATAGTAGATCAATTCATTGTCGGGCGTCTCGCCGCCGAGATTCTCTCGCATCAAAGGCACGCGGATCGGCTTGGCTTCCGCCTCGTGCTGCCGAAACCACTCGCGCCATTGCGCAAGTAGATCCACATGCTTCACCTCCTCGCTCTCCCCCGCGGCCGAACTCAAGCTGTCTTGAATCTGCGGGACGGATTGGGGATGCGGAAGCCCGGCAGCTGTCGTGATCGTGCCAACTACTAAGAGCATGATTCCGCAGATGAACAGTTCCTTGAACATCAGTCTTGCATAGCTCATGATCGTGTTCCTCGATGACAAACTGGTTTCGGGAGTTGCCTCAAATTTGATCGCGCGCACCCGGCCATTCACATCAGCGGAGGATTCGCTCCCCGAACTTGCCTGCGCCGAGATATAATCCTCAAGTCGGTCACTGACGGCTCAATTAATATAATTGCAAGGAGGTCCAAAGTCAACGGTCACTTCGCAAATCCTATTGAATTGACCCACAATTCAGAGCGGCGAATTCTGCACATACAAAGCCCAATGTTGTGAATTGTCGCTTATGCCTTGGCTGTTGTTGTGCCCACATGATTAGATAGACGAGGTCCACTTCATAAGATCGTTGATGATCTGCTCGCTCTTCGCGCATTGGGCGGGCGAAGTCTGCGCGAACGACTGTAGAGAGGGCCATCGACAGTTTCGCTTACCGAGGACCTGGAGTGTATGGAGTGTACCCCAGAAACTGGACAGTCAGGTGTGTTGAGTTAGATGGGGTGTTGGGGGTTGTTTTGATTTGAGTTCGAACTCGACCGGGGACAGATATCCGAGGGCCGAGTGGCGTCGATCGCGATTGTAGACCTGATCGATGAAGTGCGGCAGGCGGGCCTGTGCCTCTGCGAACGTGTCGTAGTCGGACAGGTAGACTTCTTCCTTTTTCAGCGTGGCCATGAAGCTCTCGGCCTGGGCGTTGTCGCGCGGGTTGCCTTTGCGGGACATGCTGATCTGAAAGCCCCGCGCCTTGAGCAAATCGATGTTGACGTGGTAGGCATACTACACGACTTGATCGCTGTGATGGATACAGCCGGGCGCGGGATTGCGTAGCACCAAGGCTCATTCCAAATCCTGTTAGGTGCCATGCTCCAGCCCGATCACGTCACAGCCTTTTCTCAAAAGGTGAATCTGCTGCGTCTGCTGCGGATGATCTCGCCCTTAATCAGCTGGTCCGCCAGCAACACCGCTGGCGGCGCATCGCCGGTCCCCCCCCCCACGCGACCGGCCTGCACCACGTCCGGCCACTGCATAAGCAGATGTGGACTCACTTCATACTTGCGGGCCACCGCCGCCTGACTCTGACCCGACTCCAGTTCTTCCACGACCCGCCGCTTAAACTCCGGACTGAAGACCCTTCTCTGACGTGCCATCCTGGACTCCTTCGTTGCCCCGCCCCTAATCTACGAAATCAACCCCTGACTGTCCAGTCCGAGGGGTACAGTCCATAGAATTCCTCCAGAGCCGCTCTGGGAAGCCGGACACGCGCTTGCGAGGCTAATCAGAAACTTACGACGACGCTGGTTGTGATCGGCTGTCCAGAGATAGAAGTGCAGGTCGTTAGCCTGCTCTTGTACGTATACTGGAATTGCAAGTCGTCAGTCGCGAGTGCCTTGAATCGCAGTATTGATGCTTGGTTCTGGGGATCAGCAGCGTATTTCGAGAGGGTGAAATCCGTTCTGAAACTGCGCTATTCTCGGGGATCCGGGGAACGCGACCGAGCGAGTCATATTTATGTGCTTCACGTCTTTCGCACGTGCTTTCTGCATTGTTTTTCAGGGCCTTACGCGAGCACAATGGAAATGGCCCGTTCAAAGACTCCACTGGCCACGCCGCAACCCCTTCTAACCTACCTGTTTTGTTTGCTTTCGCCCGCACTGATTCGTATCTTTGGGCACCTACGCTGACGGGTGATCTCGATCGCAAAACACATATCTTTCGAGACTGGCCTGTTTCACGATTCGGGATTCAGGCTTCGGTGCTTTGTGTGGTGCGAGCTTCGTCTGCGTAGGAACAGACAGGTCAACTAAACGAACGCCAGGGGTCTCTCCTGTCTGTAAGAATATCAAGAGTCGATTCTGGCTTAGGAAAAGGGACGAATCACATTCTTTTTGAGGAATCAGACATGAAGAATATAGTCATGGTCTTCACAATCCAATTATCTGTTTTCTGTTGCACACTTTTGCTTGCACAAACTGTGCTGCACCCCTTAGGCTGGACACGGTCTCCAAGAAAGGTTATCTTAAGGGGAGGACAAGGAGGAGTCGTGGATGCCGCGTACGAAACGGAGATTTACCGAGGAGTTTAGGCTCGGAGTGGTGCAGGAAGTGCTGGCCGGAGAGAGTCAGGCCGCGGTGGCGAGGAGACACTCGGTTTCCGCCAACAGTATTTTGGAATGGACGAAGGCCTACCGTGCCGGTTCCTTGGGGGGAGAAGGAACCGGCGGCCCGGATGTGCAACGGCTGCTGGTGCAGACGCGGGCCGATGAAGCCCACATCGCCGAACTGCAACGGATCGTCGGCCAGAAGGAAGATGAGATCACCTTTCTAAAAAGAACGGCCCGCCTGAAGGAACAGCAGACCGCCGCCGCTGCATTGCGGAAGATCGGGGCCGGCTCACGATCCGGCAAGGGTGCGCGTTGATGAGCCTGCCACGCAGTACGTTCTACTATCGTTCTTCTGCGGACGAAGCACGGTTGCAGCAAGAGCTGGATCTGCAGGACCGCATTGAAGAACTCGCCCTGGACAATACGAGTTATGGCTATCGGCGCATCACGGCGGCGCTGCACCGGGACGGACAGCTCGTCAACCACAAGACGGTGTTGAAGATCATGCGGGCATCGGACCTGCTGGTGCGGCCCTTACGCGGCTTCGTGATCACCACGGACAGCAAACACGCCTTCCCGTTCTATCCGAACCTGTATCAAAACCCGTGGCCGTCCGCGCCGAATCAGATCTGGGCTGCTGACATCACCTATGTCCGCCTGCCGCTGGGCTTCTGCTATCTGGCCGCGATCCTCGATCTCTATGCCCGGCGGGTGATCGGCTGGGCCCTGGAGAAATCTCTGGAAGCCCGTCTGGTGATCACCGCGCTGGAGATGGCTTTGAAGCAACGACGACCGGCACCCGGTCTGATCCACCACAGTGATCGCGGGGTGCAGTATGCCTGCCCAGCCTACACCGATCTCCTGAAGCAGCACGGCTTTCAGATCAGCATGAGCCGTAAGGGCAACCCCTACGACAATGCGGCCCTGGAAAGCTTCATGAAGACGCTGAAAAAAGAAGAAGTCTATCTGAACGAGTACCGTACCGTCGAAGAGGCACGGCACAAAATCGGTCACTTCTTAGAGCACAACTACAATCGCATCCGGCTGCACTCGAGCCTCGGCTACCGACCGCCGGAAGAATGTGAACTTCAATACAATCAAACCCTCCCCGCCGCCTAGCTTACTTGGATGCCGTGTCCAAAAAATGGGGTTCAGTCCAGTTCTTCGACGCGACGAGCATGGGCGCGATTCTGGAGGCGATGAACAGCATGCAGGCAGCAGAAAATCTTGACGTCATCGCTCGCGTTCAATCGATGGTGGAGTACATTGAGGTATTTGTCCTCTCTGTCTACTGCGCGCACCTGTACCACATGGCATTTGCCGACAATGCACGTCTCCGGCAAGGCTTCGACACGTTCTTTGTCGAGCCACTGAACGAGTGGATCTTCCCGATCTCGGTGTTGTTGGTGGCACTGTTGTCTGGACTAATCGCCTGGCATTGGCTATTCAAGCACGACAAGAGTGAGGCTTAGCACCCTTCAGGGTGGCCTCCTCCACTGCGGATAGTGAGACGGCTTGACACAATCGAGTCCTTTTGTGTCACGAATGGCCTTGGTTCAACTTCAAAGAGTAGTGTCACAATTGATGTCGGAGTGTGCTGTTCTTGTGGTTTGCGCTTCGGTTGAACGAAGTGCATGATATCGACCGGTGGAGATCATTCCGAAGCTACGCAAACCATAAGCAGGAAACCGACAAGGCAGTAGGCAGGCCAGATCATTACCGCATTTGCGGCTGATCCAACTACCATGAGTGCCTCAGTCGCCATCAACGTGGAATCGGGTACGCCAACAGTCGCGCAGGCTCGTCAGCGAATGCTGGTCGGCCTGAACGCCATAGGCTCAGTTCGAAACCAAAGATCGAGGTTATCGTCCATGGTTACACGTCTTTCAGTCAATGTGGCAAGCTTGGTCCAGAGCTTAGAAAGACACTGGCACGACTGCGGAATCCAGGCAAGATCAGGTTTGTGATTTGGGGAGAGAAGTTCTCCATGTTCGACGAGACGACTCAGGCAGCGATCGAGCACCTTCTATCCCTCGCGCGAAGTACGTACTATGCCAAGGACAACCGAGGTGTTACTGTCGTTGTGTTTTGAGTGGGCTATTCGGCGACGTTGATGCAGCCCCTGGGTTGTTCGCCCCAACCATCTTCGCGAAGATCATGGTGAAGCCGGCAGCGGAGCGTTAGTACGGCTGTATCGCCTACGGTAGCTCACGTCACCAATTGTCCCTGCGGAGCGACCTGTGCCCTTTGTTGTCACGGCGCACGGACCTTCTCGTCAGATTTACCGGCGGGGTTTGCCCTGCTTAAGGAAATGCGCATGAGACCTTGTGTGGCACGAGCGATCAGACACTGCAGAGCAGGCATCGGGTTTGTCATGTTCTTGCTGTGTTCTTCAGGACTCTTCGCTCAGGAGTCCTTGAGATTGGTGACCTACAATATGCAGGGGATGAGACCAGGCAGCAATTGGCAAGTGCGCCTGTTCTTTATGATCCAGTTCTTTGAACAACTGGATCCGGACATCATTTGTCTACAGGAGATCAATCAGACGCTGGGGGGAAACGGCGAGGACAATATGGCGCGAACAGTCGCGGAGGCGTTGAGCGCCCATTTCGGTATCGAATACCATTACTATTTCACGCAGACGCACATCGGCTGGGAACAGTTCGCGGAGGGAGTGGGATTTGTCACCAAGTATCCGGTTCTGGAAGAGGGGGCGCGCTCACTTCCCCGTGGAGACTTCCCGCGAAAAGTGGCATGGAACCGCGTAGACACGCCGCTGGGAATTGTCAACGCCTTCTCGACGCACCTCAGCGGCGACGCCGCGTTTCAGCAGGTGCAGGGCGTCATGGCGTACATAAGCGAGATCGAGCAGATCTACTCATCGGTTGGTGCGCTACTCGCAGGCGACTTCAATTCAGTGCCCGGATCGGCTGCCATCCTGCTGCTGGTGGAATCCGCCACCGACACTGTCTTCTTCGATAGTTTCGCCGAAATGAACCCCGGGCAGAGCGGCTTCACGATTCCGGCGGAGACTCCAACATCGCGCATTGATTACATCTTTCAAAGGAGCCCGGGTCTGCTACTCGCCGACAGTTCGCGCATCGTCATGGACAGCACCTATGATGGATCTCATTTCACGTCGGACCATCTGGGGGTCATGACCGTCTTCTCATTGGCGGGGCAAGGCACCGTGCCGGACGCGTCTTCCGCGGCACCGGTGCGACTGGAACTGCACAGCGTGTACCCGAATCCGTTCAACAGCCAAGCCACGATCGATTATGTCCTTGACCATACTGCCTATGTGTGGCTGGCCATCTATGACACGCAGGGCAGGTTGGTGTCAGCGATAGTTGAGGAAACGCAAGCACCGGGGCGACATCTCGCCTATTGGATGCCTCGCGCCGCTGCCTCAGGGATCTACCTCATTCGGCTAAATGCCAGTGGGATTTCGCATTGGCAGAAGGCGGTCTACATCAAGTAGCTGGGGAAGGACTCGCCCATCGGGGTGTGACACGCATGCGAGATCGATCCGCTCGATTACCACATTAACATAGGCATGGTCGCCCGCCCACTCCGCGTCCGGCTGCTTCACCATCGAAGCAGTGGCGAGTGTGACACACCGATGGTGCTCACTCACGCCCAGCACACCAAGAGCAGCCATGACTGATTCCATAGACGCACTTATCGCAACACCAAGTCACCACCGCGAAATACTGGTAAACGACAAGGTGCAAGTTCTCGACACTTGCATTTACGCTGGAGAGATGCCGCCCATTCATTCTCATCGCTGGCCTGCTGTACTATACATCTTGAGCTGGAGTGGTTTCGTTCGTTACGACGACAAGGGCGAACTCCTACTTGATTCACGGTCTGCAGAAGCGTTTCGAACACCACCGAAAGTGCTATGGTCCGCACCGCTGCCACCGCATTATGTCGTGAATGTTGGCGACAAGGTTTTGCACGTCATCAGCGTTGAACTGAAAGACGGTGGCGCCTGAGCTTCCTCCCTTCCTCACCGTCATCCGCACGCCGACAGACCAAGATAACTCTCTGTGATTGCCTGACCGCCTATCACTGCCACCGGACTTCCTTAACATCACGCCCCGGCCGAGGCCTGTGAACTTCGAGGAGCTCGAGGATGCCTTGTAGCCGATTGAGCTGGCCTTTCCGGCCGCGTTTTGTGTCGGTGTCATGTACGGAAGTGTGTGCGCCGTACCTGGTTCCACCCTCTGTGTATCTGCCGCACATGTTAGGTTTCAAATTGGAACTGCCCGACCCGGCGACCGCGGATCGAGTACTTACGGTGTTGCACTCGTTGCACAACCAGTTGGCGGAGACTATTGAAGACAACTTGCCGTTGAGCGTGCGCCGAACCGGCTTCGGGCAGGACAAGGAAGGTCCGCTGCTGTGGGCGTCGGATTTGTGGCGGGAAGTGTATGGATTCAGGAAAGGGCTAAGTCTTGGGACTTACGCGGAGGGTGACTTCCCGAAGGCAGCCCGCAACGCTTATGACGAACTTGCGGATGAGCAGGACAACATAAAGTTGATCATTCGTCGTGTCAGTCTCAAACGAAAGCCTTACACGAGCAAGGAGATTGACAAGCTGAACTCTGACCTGGAGGCGCGCGGCAAGAGCACGACTCGCCTGATGCGGTTCGTCAGCCACCAGCTTCACTTAGATCGAGTGAATCGTTACAAGGCGCAAGGCGTAGTTCGTATTGGCCGCAATGATCCCTGTCCCTGTGGTAGTGGTAAGAAGTTCAAACAGTGCTGCATGGACAAGATCAAGCCGGGGAATCCGGAATACAATTGACATTGGTGATGAGCCGGCTATCTTCACACTATCATGGCCAGCATAACGGCGATTGTCGGAATCGCGGCGGCGACGCTGCTGCCTGCCTTCAGCCGCTACCGCCATCACCATCATTGTGAAGGTCACGGCGCGGCGAGAATCGGAACATAGGAACGACTTGTCTTGACTTCGCCCACCCAACTACATGGCCCTCATCGCCAGCAAATTGCGCGCAGCGTGCGATGCCGCAGATCAGGCACTTAGATTTGGCATGAAATTGAATACTCTCTGCAAAATGCAGGTCTTGGTCCTTATCGTTGGATTGATGATCACAGGCATGGGTTGTGATCATCAACGACCTGAATGGTGGAGTCAATCGCATGCGTGCAACTTGAGCATCTCCGGATGGAGCATCGACGATTGGCATTCGGGGTTTGGTGACTTCACCGGTCGAGGGCAGAGAGAAGTAGTATTCCAGGATTCAAACCATGTGGCGGTCCTGGAGGGGGATCTGGCCCGAGTCGTTTGCGAGAGGCTTCACGGGCCTTATGCTGATCAGCTCACTGTATGGCATGATTCGAGGATTGGAAAGGACCGCTGGGTCGCTCTCGAACAGGTAGATGGTGGATTCGATCTAGTGCTCTACGGCGTGGAGCGGAAAGACCCCAAAGGACCGTCTAGAATCGAGGAGCTTGGACGGTGCCAGCTCGAAGACGGCATTGATTCGCGGCAGGATCTTGCGTCCCGCAATCGTTGGATCTCCTTTGCGGGCGATTCCATGTCTCGGAATGTTGTCGTCTATGTCAGCGGTCCCGACCATCGCGGACCGGGGCATGTGTACGTCGTTGATCCCTTTCGCATGATCTTCTGCCATGATCCCATCTTGGTAGATGCCAATATCAGTGATGCGCTCTACCTCGGGGAGGGTACGCTTGTGCTGGGCAATCAGGTGCCAGATTCGATCAACGGCTACATCAGCGCTTACGATACCGCCGGCGTGATGATCTGGAGTATCGTTGTGGGGGGATTCGCCTCGGGCGGACGGCTCTATCCGGTACCCGGACGAGATGACTTGGCCATTGGACTGATCAGCCACCAAAACGAACGTGACTCCTTGCAATCAACCCTCTACCTGCTGGCACCGGCGCGGGGAGATGTGATCTCCCAACGCAATTTTGTGAACAAGATCAGAGGGTTGATCGTGTTCGGCACCACAGGTGAATCAGACATACAGATTCTAGCCTTCCCGGACAGTGGAGGGATCAGCGTTCTGGATTCGATGCTGAGTACCGTGCGAGCCGTTCGATTAGGGGGTCCGCTGCACGACATTCGCATCCCGAGATCGGCCATCGATCAGCCATATCGTCCGGTCCTCAAAGGTAGCAACGAACTTCTGTGGCTGGATCGGAAGGCCAAGGCGGGTTCCACCGCATCTATTCCCCCACTCACCGTTTGCAGGGCGTCGCCGCTGCCACCGATCGACAACGAGGAAGGCAGGTGGTTCCTTGTCGGTTACGGTCCCCAAAGTCGAAACGCCGGCTTGATCGCCTATGCGACGTTGACACGCATCCCACCGTACCGCGCAATTGGGGCCAGTGGATTGGTGATTCTGGTCGTGTTGGCAGTCGTGGTCGTCCTGCAACAACGGCGGGCGCGTGGAATGATGCAGTACGTTGCCGCATTTCGTGGCCTCGATGAGCAGGGTGCACTCGGGTTCTCCCGCGATGGCAAGTTGCTTGTTTGCCTTGGCATTGCCCGGCGGTTTTGCGAGGTCGGACGTGGTCGGCGAAGGGGCCATTGGCATGAAGTAATTCTGCCAACGTTCACGGGCCTCGCGAAGGCAATTGCCACTCTACAGAGCAGTCAGAGCGACTTTGAGCGATCCTTTGTCTTGACAGACCGCAGTGACGAGTGGATCATGCTGGCGCGCGGGAAACTGGTGGCCGATCCACGATCACGGGTGCAGCGCATTCTGTACTTGTCCCCGGAGAACCGGAGTTGGCGCCGACTGAAGGATGAAACCTTCTCCGTTCTACATGATCTGAAGGCCCGACTCGGGACATTGGCGAGGGCTTTCGAGAAGAAGGGTATGGAACGGGCGTCCCTCGCTCATGTTGTCCCTGAACTCCAGGAGATTACCGAGTCACTGTCCGAAGTGATGAAACTCGGGCAGATCCTCAATCCGCGCCAAGACCCCATCGATCTGCCCTGCACAGTAGAAGCGGTTGTAACAAAGATTAGAGCGGTATTCCCGCAGGTCACTTGGGTGATCGGCGGTGACTGTCAGGGAGTTGTCTATGGGGATGAACGCCTGATCAAGCGACTCCTTTCTGTGCTCCTTCATAATGCCGCCGAGGCTTTGGCCGAACAGGACGAGTCCGTAGTTACGATTTCTGTTAACAACGATTGCTACCGGTTTGATCCGAGTCGGCCGACGCTGGAGCAGCCGGCAGTTGCTCTTGAGGTGGCTGACAACGGACCGGGCATGCCTCCAGAAATGCTCAGTCTGGCTTTTGCCAAGCCGATCAGCTCGAAAGGAGACACTCGGGGGCACGGGTTGCTCGATGTGCGGAAGATCGTGGATGCGCATGCCGCCGGCCTTGTTTGGACATCAACGAGTGCCGGTACAGTCGTTCGCATCTATTTCCAACAACTCACGGCATGAGGATTCATGATGGGACCGCTTCATGTGCTGGTGGTGGATGATGATCCCGCTCATGGCGAAGAAACCCGCCTTGAACTGGAACGCCTCGGCGCCAACGTGGCAGTTGCCGACACAGTGGCGCGCGCGCACCTGGCCTTAAATCATGCCGGCATCGATCTCGTACTGCTCGACGTATTCTTGCGGCCAGGTACTCCCGACAACAGCGACAGCCTCGCGCTGGCGGCGGCCTGTTCCGCCCGCGGCACGCCGTGCGTTGCGATTTCCAGCCTCGCGGACTGGCGCATTGTTGAACGGTTTGAGCGCGCTGGCTGTGTGGATTTCATCGAGAAACGTTCAGCTGGAGATCTTTTCGATGGAGCGCGCCTCGCGCATATACTCCGGTCCGTCCGGCATGACCCAACTGAACCATGGCACGCATACGGTCTCGTCGGTCACGGACCGGCCATGCAACGCTTGTGGACGCAAATCGAAACCGCGGCAGCCGGAGATGAGCCGGTTTTGATCATCGGATCGACGGGGTCAGGAAAAGAACTCGCAGCCCACGCCGTTCATCGAGTGTCGCGGAGATCAAGGCACGAACCGTTGGTCCTCAATTGCGCGTCCCTTCCCGATTCGCTTGTGGAAGCGGAACTGTTCGGCTTTGTCAAGGGCTGTTTCACCGGGGCCACGCACGACTTACCCGGTTGGTTCGAATCCGCGGAAGGTTCCAGTCTTATCCTTGATGAAGTGGGTGATCTTTCCCTGCCTGCACAGGCGAAGGTATTGCGCGCCCTTGAGGCCGGCGAGATTCAGCGCATCGGTGACCGTGCCCGTCGTAGTCCGGATATCAGGTTATTGTATGTCACCCAATCCGAACCCGTTGACCTGCACGCGCAGGGAATACTCCGGGAGGACCTTCGGTTTCGCTTGGAGAACAGCTATCGCGTCACCGTTCCTCCACTGAAAGAACATAAGGACGACATCGTTGCCCTTCTCCACCACTTCATCAAGCCGGATCGACCGTTGGACATTACAACACGGGCAATGGCGCGGCTAAGGGAGCATGACTGGCCGGGCAATGTTCGCGAGCTGAAGGGCCTGGCGCTGCGGATCCGGGCACGGCTTCTGGCTCGGCGCAGTTGGACTGTAGAGCTGGGTGACGTGAGCGGACTCACAACTGTGCCAGAGACAGATTCAATCCCCAGCGAGCCGACTGATCTCTCTGTTACGGGTGGGCCTCTGGGTTCGAGATTCGCGTGGAACGTCATCTTGAACGCCCTGATCCGCAACCGTGGGCATCGCGAGAACACCGCCGGCGATCTCGGTGTCGATCGCAAGACGCTGGTCAACTGGCGGAAGCAAGCACCGCCCGAAGTTCTGAAAGAACTCGAGCGCCACGGGATTCGCTGGTAGGCATTCCTCGAAACTCCCCGACCATTCCTCACGATTCCCCATCGCCCAGCGGTGGGGAATTCTGTTGCCGCGATGTTTTCGCGGTACTTATGCCATGGCTTCAAGGAGGCAAAGAAATTGCTATAACATCAATCAGTGTCATGAACGAACTCCTTCACATCACCGTCATGGAGCCTGTCACGGGCAGGACGTTTCCGGTCGAAGTCCCCAGAGGAGCTGACATCGCCGAGCTTCGTCGCCGCATCGCCGCTGCGCTGGCAGTAGTCATGGAGACCTATGAACTGTACAGCGAACGAACAGGCAGACTCCTGCCGCGTGATCCACAAAGCCCAGTTGACGTGCTCTCGGATGGCGAGATACTGACATTGCTCTCTTCACGCTAAGCAGACACGTTGGGCAACCCATCAACGCGACCTCAACGTGCTTCATGCAGCAATCCCGCTCGCGACAGGCGTAGTTAGAATCTCCCCCCAACTTCAATGCATAGAAAGGTCCTCTCATGAAATCAGCTTGGACTCGATGGATGGTGGTTCTCATCGTCGGAATCACATGCGGCGCTGTCTCCGCCGCCCCGTGGACGAAGTACTCAGGCAATCCCGTGATCGGACCCTACACGGGCGCGCCGTGGGTAATTTACGACAACGGAACCTACCGGATGTGGTATATGGCAGGGTCGATTGTTGATGAAGACATTTACTACAGCGAGTCCACTGACGGCATCAATTGGAGCAGCGGTCAAGTCGCGCTCTACCTGCCGGGAGTTGAACTCGGAGCCAGTTCTGTAATCAAAGAGGGAAGCGTGTACAAGATGTGGTACGTGACCAACGCCGGTGTCTTCTTGACTACATCATCGGATGCTCAGAATTTCTCCGGCGGCCAAATCGTATCTGGCGTGACGGGCATTCTGCTGGCTGTGCTGCAAAACGGACCGCAGTTCTGGGGATGGGAGTCCTTGAACGGAGAGATATACCGTGCAGTTTCCAGTGACGGACTGAACTGGACGGAGGATTCACAACCTGCACTTCAGCGTGGAGCGACTGGTGAATGGGACGCGGACGATGTAACGCCCGGTTGTGTTGTTCGCGCAGGCAATCGTTGGTACATGCTCTATGTTGGAGACTCTGGATTCGAAAATGACCGCATCGGCTTGGCGACGTCCACCGATGGTCTCCTCTGGGAAAAAGACCCCGGGAATCCCATTGTCGGACCGGGCATGCCGGGCTCGTGGGATCAGCATCAAGTCACTGGTGGTTCGACCGTTGCACGTGGCAACCGACTTGAAATCTGGTACACCGGGAACATTGGTAGTGGCGGCAACCAGAATGCGATCGGGCACGCCTGGGCCTACGCCAACGAGAACGGCACGGTCAGGATGATGTCAGGTGCGGTTAGTGGCACGCCGGTGCAGGATGGTGTTCTCGAGTTGACGGTGATGCCCGGACAGTTTCTTGACGGTTCAATCTCTGTGGAAGCGGACAATTACCTGGACGCGAGTGCTGTGGTGCCGCTCTGTATGATCTGGAATTGGGACACCCGCGAGACGGCGCACTCGGTCATCAATGGCTGGATTCCTCCCGGGGTGAGCACGCACGAAGTCGCGCTGAACCTGACAGCTCCCACGACGCCGGGAACCTATTATGTGACGTTTGCACACTCGGGCGAGTTCTCCAGTTCGCAGGTTGCCTCATTAACGAACTGGGCGGTAGGCTACGACCACTGGAATGACGGCGCCGATATCGCGGATTGGGACTCAGTGCGCTACGCGGAGACGTTACTCCATGGGGCAGCGATCTCACCGTACGAATTCACCGATGGGTACCATGAGCGCTGGGTTCCCGCAGGCATGATCAGAGTCGTAGTAGAGTCCGGGCCACCGCTGGTCTGCGAACCCGATCCCGAAGGCCAAGGCTTGCGCTGCCGCGGTACGATAACCCGCGAAATGAGTCCGTATATTCCGGAGTTGGCCATCAACGTTCGCACCGGTGATACGTTGCGGATCGAACCCGGAGCGGTTCTGCTGCTGGCCGGTGGCTGGTTGGTTGCTCGTCCCGGCGGAACCATTATCGCAAATCAGGCCCAGATCGTTCAGCAGATTACCGGGAACTGCGGGCCTCACTGCCCGTGCGGTATCAACATCGAAAGCGAGGGCGCCGCATACTTCAGGCACATGCGGGTCAGCGTCGCGACGCCCTGCGGTTTCGGCAACGCGGCGATCCTCAATTGCACCGGCCAAGGGGGCGTCGGGGGAGTTCTGAGCATTCACCGTTCAACGGTCATCAGCGGAGGAAGCACCATCGTTAACTGCGGGACGCTCGATTCCTCAGCGGTTGAACTGGTGGCGGTTCATCCCATGGAGAATGGAACGGTAGAACTTGTAGGAGGGGAGCTCAATGGTACTCCGGTGGTGAACAATGTGCTCGAGATCACAATCGGTGCCGGACATCCCATTACCGGAACTGTCACGGTCGAGGCCGACAACTGGCTTAACGGCAGCGCCGTAGTTCCGCTCGTGGCGGTGTGGGGATGGGACGAGAATTCGACCAGTTATCAGACCATCAGCAACTGGATTCCCACTGGTCTCAGCACCCATGACGTCGCTTTGAGTCTCACGGCCCCGGAGGAACCCGGAACATACTACGTTACGGTCGCTCATTCCGGAGAATTCACCGGCGATCAGGTCGCCTCACTCACCAACTGGAGCGTGGGGCAACCGCACTGGAACGATGCCCTTGATATCGCCGATTGGGGAATAGACAAATACCTGTTCACGCTGGCGAATCACGCGGCTCTGGCTCAGTACGAGTTCCCGGAAGGCTACACCCCATGGTGGGTTCCGGCGGCCATGATCAAAGTCGAAGTCATCGATTGCACTCCCTTCCCTCCACTTCCGCCAGAGATCGTGGTGCTGCCAAACGGTATGGATGCGGAGATTCACTGGTCACCCGCTCAAACCGGACATCCTGCCTGCCCAGCGGTTGTCGACGCCTACCTCGTGTGGTATTCACCTCAGGTGGAAGGTCCATTCTACTTCCACGGTTACACGAGCGATACCACCTATGCGCATCATGGTGTGATCCGATTTGCGAGCAACATGTTCTATCAGGTCGAGGCCTATTCCGGCTCGATGTCGGCTGTCTTGCGGATTGAAGTGGACACTCCACGCGAGACCGCGATCGCGCTGCTTGGTCGCAATGAATGAGGCGATTGGAACCGATCACACAGTCCGTGATCGAGGTGAAGAAGTTCGTGCGCGAAAGCCCAATGCCATCTCGCAATAGCTCGTGTGAGCGGAATAGCTTTTGGTGACAGAGTTCGACAGGCTCCTCAGCAATGGGGGGCCTGTTTCACGAGCGGTATCAGCCAGCATAGACCAACTGGTGCGCGAGGCATCGCGGCTTTTTCATAGTGCCATTTCGATCACAGGTAATCAGACCTTGTCAGGTTCAATTGCTGTTTAACCTTCACTTGGCTCGGGTTGAAACGAAATTATCCATTTGACGAGACAGAGACACGCACTTGACAATTCGTATATGCCTCTATACATTATTTGTTGAAACGTCTGTTAGTCATCCACTCTAACGCGGAGGTTGTGATGAAACGAATATTACTCGACACCTGTGCGATTCTGTCGCTGATGGTCGCTCTGCAAGCGATCGCGGAGGAGATTCCTTTTGCGGTAACCGGCGAGGAAGCTCGACCGTGGATGGCTGCGCCGATCTACACCAATTCAACTGGTGCCGATGTTACGGTGGCGGTCGCGAATCTCGGGGGAGCTCTTCACTACTGGTCAAACTCACCGAACGATGATTGTCTTCAGGACCCGTGTGGCTACTTCATCAACAATCCACCGTGCCCCTATCCAAATGGGGACAACTTAGGCCCCTGCGGTATTCAGAACATAGAAGGCTGCAATTGCATGTCGCTGGGTGCGCGAATTGATCCCGACGGTGGCACTTGGAACATCGGCTGCGGTGGATCGCGGGTTCTGCATCCCGACCAGAGTCTCATGCTGGGGATCAACGATCATGCTTGGTTCTACTACGACAATTTCGGGACCTATACGGGCACGTTGGTGGTGACGACCTCAATTGTATCGCCATTTCGAGTGACGTCCGGAACTCACACCGAAACCGAGAATCTCGAGCAGGCGGTGTCAAACGAATTCGGTAGCAACTACCGCATTGCCGACTGGAACGACATTGTTGCCTACTGCGCAAGCCATTCGGTGGACGATTTCATCAGCTCGATTTCGTGGCAGTTAGGCGAGGAGAACTCACTGATTGTTACTCGGGATGGTCAGCATTTCTATGGCGGCGGAAACCGACACTATTACGCCACACGCTTCGATCATATCCCGAATCCGTGGTATCTGATTCATGCAAACATCGACAACAACCACATTACCCTCGGCTCGTGGATGGGCTTGCATATGCCGATCCTGTGCATCGGGGGTGACTGTCCCAATGGCTCGATGAGTGGTTTTGTCGAGAATGAACTGCATCAACGGCTGGTAGGAGCGGATGTGACGCTGCATCGCACCGATCAACCGGGGACCGATTACAACGTTCAAACGAATGGGAGCGGCGATTACAGTTTCCCAAGCGTGATCGCCGGGACTTACACAATCATCGTGCAAATGGCGGGTTACCAGACCATCAACCAACCCAATTGGCAGATTGACTGCGGCCAGACACCATATCTGGGGCTCATGATGCATCCGGACGCTCCGCCGATCGATCCGTTGTTGGCCCTGTACGCGCCCATTCTGCATTACAGTAATACTGACCTTGACCATGGTTGGATACCAACGGAAGTCCAGATGATGACAGATGCGTCAGAACTCGAACAGTGTCCGCGCTGGAATCCGATTCCACTTAGCTGCGACGTGATCAACTCAAGTCCCTCGCCGAGTTCGCTTGTGCGCGATGGCGACGATGATCATCAGTGGCTTGTTATGCGTGATCCAGAGAACTCCAGCGCGGCAGACTACACGCCGACCGTTTATTGCCGACGGACCCAGAAGTGGGACGGGTCGAACATAGTGCTTCAGTACTATTTGTTCTATCCTTACAACGACTACTATTTCGCGGCAGTATTTGATATGGACCATGAAGGCGATTGGGAGTTCGTCGAGGTCGAGCTTGATCAGTCTGGTCAACAAGTGCTCAATGTCGTCACCGGTGTCCACTGGTTCTTCAACCAGAAACAGCCTGCAGACATCACATGGACTGGGACTCATCCTAATGTGTGGGTGGCAACTGGAAGTCACGCATCTTATCTGACAAACACCTGCCCCCTATCTGTCGGCAACTTCATTCCAGATGCTGTAGCTACCACGATTCTAATTGCGTACGGGGTGCCGGCCACGGTAGGTGCGGGGGTTGCCGCTACTCTGGCTCGAGTAGGAATAGCAGTCTCTGCGGCCCAAGCGAAGTTGCTGATTGCAAAGGTGATTGTCATGCTCGGCCATGAAGGGCTGAACCATTTGGTAAGAGCGGTAGAAAACGACCTGCCTCAACCGCTTGTCGATCTCTGGGATGCGTTCAGCCGAACAGCACCCCTTGACCAGATTAGTGACAACAGCCAGCATTCACCCGATCAGTACAATCTAGTGCCATTTGACGAATCTCGCGGCTGGGCGCGCTGGCGAGGACACTGGGGCTCTTACCTTGTCGCGGGCCATGGACCGTTCTACAACGGACCGAGAGGGCCTATTTCCCAATGGGAGTACAGCAATCCGATGTTTCTTCTCATCGTTCCGAGACCTCTACCGTTCGGTGACTTCGGGATACACCCGCTCTTCGTGGTCGATCTCGCACTCGGATCCCCCGCCCGCCTAAGCGTCGTCGATGGAACGGGCAGACGAGTCGGCAATGTCGAAGGCAACACGATCGACGAAACCGGAAACTCGTTCTATTTCGCTTACGCCGACTCCCAGTGGCTCAATCTCTATGAACCCGAGGATGGGCAATACCGGATTGTGCTGGAAGGGACTGCAGCGGGCATGTACCATCTGACCATGCGAACTTCAGAATCCGCCGAGCGCGAACAATTCTATACCGAGGGACCCATGTGGATCGGGCGGACCGTCGAGATTCCGTTCCAGTTGGCTTCTGATTCGCAAGGCGGCCATCACATTGATATCGTTCCGCCAGCCGAAAACAGCTGCAACGACCAGTCCCCGCAAACGTACACGGCCACCGCGCTGCTTCCGCCAACGCTGACCGCGCCGATGACCGCGAGCGGATTGCGTCTGCAATGGACGCGCGTGCCGGGTGCTGACTTCTACCAGATTCTTCGCGGCCAGCAGTTTGATCAATTCGAACCCGTTGAAACCAGCTTCGATACGTCGTGGGTCGAGTCGCCCGGCATCCTCACCGGATCACCGCGCGGGTTCTACCAAATCATTGCCAAGCGCGCGGTAAGTGAGACCCTGCAACCTGACCAGACCGACTTGCTGGCGTACTGGGTGATGGAGGAAGGCAGCGGTGTAACCGCTTGGGACGTTTCCGGCAACGGGCATGAGGCCACGCTGCACAACGCCGACTGGTATGAGTACAGTGTCGATAGCCACATGTGCTTCGGGCTTGGCTTCGGCAACAACAAATGGGCGGATGTTGCCAACCACGATATGTTCTACATGGCGCCGCTGCAGATTGACGCGCACATGAAGATTGACGAGCTCCCGGCGGGCTCGCCGTCGTACATCATCGGCAACTCGCGCTATGCTCCACTGAACGGAGGCTTCTCGTGGCGGATCGAGCCGGATGGAAAGCTCGTCGCAATGGCATGGAACGGCAACAGCTGGAATCAGCTGCGATCCGTCGTACCGATCATGCTCGGCGAGTGGTTAACGGCGACACTGATCATCAGCGGCGACGAGTCATTGATGCTGGTCGATGGGACCGTCGTCGCCGCCGGACGGCTGCTATTCAGTTCGCCGAACAACGAAATGCCGCTCACGATCGGCGCTTCCGCCCTGCCCAACGGCGCGCACCAGTACTTCCTGCGCGGACAGATTGCTTGGATGAAGATGCGCGAGCTCATACATCCGTAAGGCGTTCGCCTGCTTTCGAGTAGGCAGGCTCCTCAGCAATCGGGATCCTGACTATCGTCCGGTGCGACCAAGCTATTCCTCTCCCCGACCCTGCGAGCGCGCCAGTGGGTAACCCGTCCACATAAACAGCCATTCCCTGACCCATTTGGGGAAGACTGGGTCACATTTTGGTCGGCATTTGTCGGCACTTGCGTGACCCAGATTTGACCCAGCAGTCGCACCGTGCGCGAGCAGGTTAGTATTATCAATGGTTTAGAAGGCCATTTTTGTGGACCTTTCAAGTTGGCAACACGGGTTCGAATCCCGCACGCGCTACAAGAATAAAAACAAAGGGTTAGCCTGATTCGCTGACCCTTTTCCTGTTGGCACAGAATCCTTTGGCCGGTTCAAACGTCTTAGATTCATGGCGGACGTGACCAAGCTCAAATCTTAGAATTCGTGTTGTTTCAGCGACTCAAGCCCGATGTGGTGGCCGCGCTCTGCCGGGACTACTATCCCCGCGTGTATCGCTATGTGGCCTATCGCCTCGCCTCGCGGGAGGACGCGGAGGATCTGAGCAGCGAGGTGTTCTTGCGGCTGCTGGGTTATCGAAGCCCCATGCGTCTGTCGGCATTAGCGCTGTGCTACAAGGTCGCCGAGAATCTAATTATCGACTACTATCGATCCCGCCAGCGCCGCGCGCGCCTGATTGATCGGGACGCTGAAGTTGAGCTGCTGATCGATCCCGACCCGCGCGCAGATCGAGAACTTACCGGGATTGATCTGGTCAACGGACTTCGTCGGCTAACCGGAGAGCAGTATCAGGTGATCATGCTGCGATTCATTGAAGGCTATGCGCTCGAAGAAGTCGCCGCGCAACTGGGAAAGTCAATCGCGGCCGTGAAGTCATTGCAGCATCGCGGATTGGTCTCACTGCGGGAGTTCATCATGGAAACACCAAAGAGCACTAAACATGAGCGCGCCTGACGACCTCGAACACTCGTTGCAGAGTCCCGGAGCTTCATCCGCGGATCTCGCGGTCCAGCAACTGGCTGATCTCGCCGAACAGTTGCGCGCGTTGCCCGTTCAGGAACCTCATCCGGCCGCGATGGTGGCTTGCTTGCAGGCCATTGAACAAGCGGCGCGACCCGCGGCGGTCGATCGCCCGCGATGGGGTGTGCACTCGCATCGCTGGGCGTGGGTCGGCGCGGCGATGTTTGTGCTGTGCTTCAGCGCGTGGGGCTCGGTCAACTTGTCCAAGCGAAGTTTGCCCGGTGATGTACTCTATCCTGTCAAGCGCGCTACGGAACGTGTTTGTCTGATGGTAACCACCGATCCGCAGGCCCGTTGCAATCTGCGCATGCGCCGCTCGGAAGCCCGCTTGCATGAAGCGGTGCTCACGGCCCGCCTGGGTCGCTTTGACAGCCGCACGGTCAGAGAACTGATTCAGGAGAATGGACTCACGCTTTGCGAGATTCAGGCCTGCAATCCGACTGACCGGGGCGCCGCACGGCGGTTTGCGGGAGCCTGCAATGCACAATCCGGCATGCTCGGAGCGGTCATCTGCGATTTGCGCGGCGCCGACAGTGCACTGGTTGATTCGGCGATCAAGTTTTGCATGGCTACGGGCGGCCGCTGCTGCATGATCGAATCATGCACACCTGAAACTCATCTCAAACCATAGAATCCACCCCCTTCATTCTCACAAAGGAGACCTACATGAAACTGAAAATGTGTATCTCGGCGGCCGTCATGGTCACACTGTTGCTATTCATCGGCGGCTCGTCGGCGGCGGATCGGACGGCGTCACCCGCCGCGACGAAGTCGTTGCAGTCCGCGTGCGGCAGTTGCGCCTCGTGTCCGACCGGCGGCTGCGGAGCCTGTCCCGGCGGTGCCGGTTGCTCGACGTCGAAAGTCCGCGCCAGCAGCCAGCTCGGAACCACTTCCGTTACCGTCCAGCCGACGGCGACGGCGACGGCGAAGAGCGGCTGTTCGATGCAAGGTGCGAAGTCAATGAACTGCGACGGCCCATGCGCGCAGTGCCCGGGCTGTCCTTCGGGCGGAGCTTGCGGGAACGGTACGAAGTGCAACAACTCCGGCCGCAAAGCGATGTTACTCACGCCGGCGGCTGATCGTCTGGCGATGGCGCCGATCGTTCAGTAGCGTCGGGCCGAGTCATAGGGTCGCATAGGAATTAAGCAGGGTTAGCCGGAGTGGCTAACCCTGTTTGCTATAGATCGGTATTCGCAAAGCGCTTACAGCCATACCTCAGCCAGTGCCAATCATTCTTTCGAGCGGGTCATGTGTTGACACATGAGGCGGCCTGAGTCTTTGAAAGTCGGGATGTTCGTACTGCTCATCGGACCAAGACGGCCTTCTGGATTGCCGCCTGGGTGCCTGCTTGAAGTCGGATGGTGTAGATACCCGAAGGTTCTGATTTCAATGACAGGGATGTATGATGCGTTCCGGCCGACTGCCAGCCCATGTTCACGGAATTCACCCGTCGGCCCAGCAGGTCATAAACGACTATGTTTGCGTTCTGGCTCTGCGATAGACCATACGCAATCTGTGCCTGACCGTTAAACGGGTTGGGATAAACAAGCAGATTCAGATCGCTCAGGATTGCAGGATAGGGTCGTTCCGACACAGCGTCGGACGGCGGAAACGCGTATTTCATGATGAACACGTCGCCCAACGGACCACCCTCTGATTGATATGCGTTAGGCGAACACGGAAAATCGGTGGAGCCGGTCTGTCCTGTTACCCAGAATGTGTCGGCGGTCACGAAATATGCATTGCCGTAATACTCGACGTGGTTACCGCCGAAAAATGTGGAGTACTGTAGCTCAGTCACATCGACGTTCAAGCGCGCAAAGAACAGATCGCTTAATCCCGAGTTTCCCGAATTGTTCAGGACGGTGTCTTCGGCACCGGGGGTCACCGGAAAATCAGAATCGTACGTCTCGCCGATTACGGTGATTTCGTCGTCCGTCACCCGAACTGCGCGCGCGAGATCCCCTCCATTGGCCGCTGTGCCGGACAGCAGTGTGGAGCCCGTGATTCCAATCTCAGGGTTAAGTACCAGGACGAACGCGTTTGCCGTCTGATTGAGTGTTGTATCGGGCGCATTGGCCGTAATCGGAAAGTCCGGCGAAGAGGTTTGCCCGACAATCGCCAGTCGCCCGTCGTCAAATGGGGACAGCGCCCACGCAATATCATAGGCCGCACCACCAACCAACGAGCTGTACACCAGCTCATTTGCTGCGGTATTCCACAAGGTTACGAATCCATCATGACCGGCCGCCTCGGTACGAATGGCATTCGGCGTCGTAGGGAAGTCCGCGCTCTGGCTCCATCCCCAAATCCAAGCCGATTCTGAAGTAAGTGGCAGTATCCCTGTTGGCGCGTCCTGATTCTCGCCACCGAGGTAACTCAGGTACTCCATTGACAGAGTTGACACGCCAAATCTCCCGACAATGACATCGTTTTCTCCCGGTGGATTAGGATACAATGCGTTTTCGGTCACGGGGAAGTCCGGTGAAACCGCCGCGTCGGCGGCAATCCACAAAGTTTGACCCGACGGATCCAAAGCCAAACTGATGATTTCGTCCAGGCCTGACCCGCCCAGATACGAACAATACTCCAGCGCGCTTCCGCTCTCATTCAATCGGTATAAGTAACCTTCACGGTAGACATCTGCAAACGTCGAGTCATAGGCATCGGTTGTGACCGGCCAGCCCCATGAGGACGTCCCGCCACCGCCCCACACCCTGCCATTGCTGTCGACAACCAGCGCAGTCTGAAATGACTCGGGCGTGCCGCCGGGACCAACTTGTGCTCCCACGTACGTTGAGTAAATGAGCGTATCCAAATCACCAGTGAACTTGCTCACAAAGCACGCGGCTCCATGCGGGTTCGTCCCTTCGTAAGCGCCCGGAGTGGTGGGAAAATTGTCCGAACTTGATTGCCCGCCGACGAAGATAGATCCTCGTGGGCCGACTTCAATGTTGTAACCAGAATCCGGTCCGAATCCGCCGAAGTAGCTCCCGTAAAGTAACGGGTCAATCACCAATTCCTTGCTCGCGTCGACCAACGAAGCAATCACGCCGTACCGATTCGCGTCAAGCACAGCGAACTGCACGCCCACATCGCGCTGCTGACGGCCATCGATCTGATAGGCCCATGGCGCTTGCTCCTGCAGATCACCCAGTGATGTTGCGAGCACGAGATTGCCTGAACCGTCAACTCGCAGCGGCGCGTCGAGACCCTCATACTCGATCTGAATCTGCGAAACATCGGCACCGGGATGAACATGGTAGTTCGTCTTGATGCCCGGGCCGGTCGCGGACACGGCCCCTACGGCAACGAACTCCACATCGATTCCATTCCACACATTCTCGGCGATCACGCGCTGGTAATGCCCGACTCTGCTCCGCCACTTGCACGAGTCGCGGCCCAAGAAGTAGTTCGAGTAGCTGGGCAACTTGTCAACCCCCCTTAGTCCCCCCACAGAGTGGGGGGAGAGCCGATTCACAAAGTTCATTTTCAAGACGTGACCACGAACCTTTGCTGGCTGGGGCTCCTTTTCCCCCCTTAATCCCCCCAGAGAATATGGGGGGAGACCCGACTTCTCCCCCCCAACTCGATTGGGGGGGTAGGGGGGGTACAGCTCGCCGAGCCGTGCGTCCCCGCCTGGCCGGAATCGGTCTCGGACTTCGGCATTTCGATTTTCAATTTTCGATTTTCGATTTTCTTGAATGTCAATCGTCAACCCCGCCTCCGTCACCCAGACCGTCGTGCCACCGGTACTCAGCTTGAAGGCAAACGGCTCGTCCCACTGCCCCTCGTTGGCCACGAAGCAGATCGAAGGAGGGGCAGGGACCGGCGGGCGGGGAGTTCCCAACACATCGCTGATCGACGGCACCGCCACGAAAGCCGTGAGCAGGCAGAGCGTGAACGGCGACAGCGGAATCCCCTGGTCCGGCCTTGGTATGATCATCGGTAGCTCCTTGACGAAGAACATCTCTCCACGTGACGCAGGGTTAGCCACCGCGGCTAACCCTGCGCTTCGTTCCGTCAACCATTGCCGCTAAGCTTTGGCGGCGCGGGCCGCCTTGATTTTGGCTCTGCGACGCTTCAGCTTGCGGCGGTGATGCCGCTTCATCTCCGGTTTCTGTTTGCCCATCTGCGGGCCTCCGTCTTCAACCAAGTTTCACACCGATCGGCGCGTTATTTCGTGCGCGCAAACTCGATACGGCGATTCTTCTGCTTATTCTCCGGTGTGTCGTTCGCGGCGAGCGGCTTGTCCGGACCGTAACCTTTGGTCGAGATGCGCTTGCCGTCGATACCTTTGGCGACCAGCCAATCCTTGACGGCCTTGGCGCGGTCCTCGGACAGTCTCATGTTGGTGGCACGCTTGCCGCTGTTGTCGGTGTGACCTTCGATACGCACTTCAAGGTCCGGATTCTGCTTCAGTGTGTTGTAGGCCCGTGTCATAATCTCCTCGGACTCCGGTTTGATCGTAGCCTTGCTGACGTCGAACACGATGCCTTCGAGCGTAATCGACTTGCCGACTTCCGGGATGATGATCTTCGGCACGTCATCGCTGCCGTCCAGCGGGTTCGTTTTGGCGGCGACCTCCTTGCCGTCATCGACACTACCCTTATCCGTATCGGTGACAAGCGGATCGGTCTTGTGCGTGTTGACTTCGGCGCCGTCGCTCAGGGTGTCGCCATCGGTATCTGCTTTGGTGGGATCGGTCTTCCGGTTGTTCACTTCATCGCCGTCGTTCAAGCCATCGCCATCGGTATCCGCTTTGGCTGGATCGGTGTGGACCGCTTTCAGCACATCAATCGTGCCGGGCGTGTCCAGGCCGACTTCAGCCCCATCCTCCAGGCCATCGTCGTCAGTGTCCTTGTCGAGCGGATTCGTGTGATAGGTATTGACTTCGGCACCGTCACTCAGGCCGTCGCCGTCAGTATCGGCCTGCAGCGGATCGGTCTTGTACTGATTTACTTCAGCGCCGTCGCTCAGGCCGTCGCCGTCCGTGTCGGCGTTCCTGGGGTCGGTCCCGAGTTTCTTTTCCGCCCGATCAAGGAGGCCGTCACCGTCGCTGTCGCGTTTGCTGGCGCCGCAGGTCAGGAACGCAAGTTGCTCATTATCGGTGGTTGTCATTTCAATTGCAAATGTTTTCGCGTCAAATGCGACAAGTGCAGCGACAACGAGCAGGAATAGGAATCGGACTGTCATATCTGGTACTCCATATTAGGTTCAGGTTCAGACAAGCTATGTAATATAATGCACTGGGAGATTGCAATCAAGGGTATCGGTTCGACGTGCCGTGGGCGGCTGCCAGCCGGGTTGGGATTTGGAAACAGGGCGGCGATTGAACACAACGTAGCAGGTGGTGGCAAATGCAAGAGCCTCCGGAGGCGGCCCGGCTTGCACCGTATAACCTGATTTTGTTATATTTATCGCTGGAGCAAATTGCTGCCGCCTGTCCGCGGCTGTGCCTGTGGCGCGGCACCGGGTTTGCGGATGCTCCCGCTGATTCCAAGACTAACTACTGAACGAGTTACAGAACTCCACATGCGAATATCCGTTTTTGGCTTAGGGTATGTGGGCTGCGTGTCGGCAGCCTGCTTCTGCGATCTCGGACACGAAGTCTGGGGCGTCGATGTTGACCCCGGGAAGGTCGATTTCATTCGTCGCGGACAAAGCCCGATCATCGAAAAGGACCTCGACGTCCTGATTAAGAAATACGCGGATGTCGGCAAACTTCGGGCGACCTCAGACGTCGCCGAAGCGATTCATCACACGGACTACAGCCTGATCTGCGTCGGTACGCCGTCATTGGAATCCGGCGGCCCAAATCTGGAGTACATTCGGCGCGTCTCCGTGGAGATCGGGCGCGCGCTGAAGACGGCCCCCCACCCGCACACCGTCGTGGTGCGCAGCACGCTGCTGCCGGGCACGACTCGCCGGGAGATTCTACCGCGCCTCGAAGCCGAATCGGGCAAGCAAGAGGGCGCGGGGTTTCACCTGGGCTACAATCCGGAGTTCCTGCGGGAAGGCTCCGCGATTCACGATTTCTATGATCCGCCCAAGACCGTCGTCGGGGCGCTGAATGAGCGGACCGCCGAAAATGTCGCGAAGATCTATGAGGGCATATCCGCGCCCGTATTTCTGACGGCGATCGAAGAGGCGGAAATCGTGAAGTTCGCGGACAATGTTTTTCATGCGGTGAAGATCGTATTCGCCAACGAGATCGGCGCGATCGCCAAGCCCCTGGGCGTGGACAGTCATCGCGTGATGGAGATCTTTGTCAGCGACACGAAGCTGAACCTGTCGCCATACTACCTCAAGCCCGGATTTGCCTTCGGCGGCTCCTGTTTGCCGAAGGACGTCCGCGCGCTGAGCTGGTGCGCGCGCGACGTGAACGTGAAGACTCCACTGCTGTTTTCACTGATGGACGCCAATCGCGAGCACGTGCAGCGCGCGGTGAAGTCGATTGCGGGGTTCGGCAAGAAGAAGCTCGGTTTCCTCGGGCTCTCGTTCAAGGCCGGCACCGATGATTTGCGCGAAAGCCCGACCGTCGAACTGGTGGAGACGCTCTTGGGCAAAGGGTATTCAATCAAGATTCTGGACAAGAATGTTTCGCTGGCGAAGCTCGTGGGTTCCAATCGAGCCTTTATCGAGAATTCACTTCCGCATCTCGCGGAGTTGCTCAGCCCGTCGGCGGAGGAATTGGTGGCTCACGCGGAAGTGATCGTGATCTGCAATCATGACCGCGACTTCATTCCGATTCTGGAGCAGGTGCCGTGCGACAAGATCGTGTTCGACCTGGTGCGGCTGCCGCCGCCGCCGCTACGGCAGACCCTGAATTACCATGGCTTCTGCTGGTAAGGTTCTGATTCTGGTCGAGAATCTGTCGGTGCCGTTCGATCGCCGGGTGTGGCAGGAATCGACGACGCTGGCCGCGGCCGGGTGGCAGGTCTCGGTAATTTGTCCGCGGATGATGGACCGGAAGCCGTATGAGCAATTGAGCGGCGTGTCGATCTATCGTTACCCGTTGCCCTATACCGCGCGCGGCGCGCTCGGCTACGCCGTCGAATATCCGTGGGCGATGTTGTTCACATTTGTTTACGCGGTGTACGTGTTTTTCCGCCGCGGTTTCCATGTGATTCACGGCTGCAATCCGCCGGACTTGTTTTTTCTGGTCGCGCTGCCGTTTCGGTTGGTGGGAGTGAAGTTTCTGTTCGATCAGCACGACCTCGGTCCGGAGACGTTTCAGTCCAAGTTTCCCGGGCGCGGCGGCGCGATGCTAAAGCTGCTCAATTGGTTGGAACGGCTGACCTACCAATCTGCCAGTGCCGTGCTCGCGACGAATGAGTCGTACCAACGAGTCGCCCGCGAGCGCGGCGGCGTCCAACCGGACCGGATTTGGGTGGTGCGCAGCGCGCCGGATCTCAAACGGTTCGTCGCCACGGCGCCGAATCCGGCGTTGAAGCGGGGCAAGGCTTATCTTGTGAGCTATCTGGGCACGATGGGCCAACAGGACGGCATTGACTATCTCTTGCGCTCGATCAAGGTGATCACGCGCGAATGGGGTCGGACCGACATTCAGTTCACGCTGCTGGGCGGCGGCGAGAATTTGCCGAATCTGAAGCAGCTTGCCGCCGATCTGGGACTCGGCGACGACGTGCTGTTCACCGGACGCGTCTCTAATGAAGTGGTGTGCGAGACGCTCTCGACGGCAGACGTCTGCGTGGCGCCTGACCCGGTCAGCCCGCTGAACAACGTCTCTACGATGAACAAGATTCTCGAATACATGGCGATGTCGAAACCGATTGTCTCCTATCGCCTGGTCGAATCCGCCTACTCCGCGGGCCCCGCGGCAGTCTTCGCCGCCGATAATGACGAAACGGATTTCGCGCGCAAGATCATCGAGCTGCTTGCTGCTCCGGAGCGTGGTCGGGAACTGGGCCGCCAGGGGTACGAGCGCCTGCACAATGAACTGAGCTGGGAACACAGTACCCGCAATCTCCTCGCCGCGTATACTTCGCTCCGCAGCCGATGAGCGGCTCCGCTTTCCTCTATCGACACCTCGCAATTCCGATCGTTGACCTCGCCCGCCGGACCGAGAGCCTTCGCGCGTTTCGCGAACTCGACGCAAGTCAATGGTGGTCGCCAGAACGACTTGCGACGTTGCAATTTGAGCGATTGAAGCTACTGCTGATCCATGCGCAGACGCACGTGCCCTATTACCGCGAGCTATTCGGGACTTGCGGATTCGACGCGCAGCGGTGCAACACGCTCGCCGACATCGCGGTTATTCCGCTGCTGACCAAGGACGTTATTCGCCGTGCGGGCGATCGGTTGCTCGCGGACAATGCCGCGCAGTTTCAGCCGCGGCCGCATCGATCCGCCGGCACGACGGGGGAGCCGCTCGTGATTCAGATGGACCGCGCACGGCATTCGGTCGCCTGGGGGGACATGTATCGCTGGTGGTCGGCGGGCGGTTGGTCAGTCGGCGAGAAGCAGTACGTCGTGGCGGGAGCGGCGCTGCGTCCGCGACGTGTCTCCGGCGCTAAAGCGAAGCTTTATTCGCGGCTGAATCATTTTGAGGATTATACGGCCTTCGACCTGACCGATTCCGCGATGAATCGCCTACTCACGAAGCTCGCCGCCGAGCGCGGAGCGGCATTTTTGCGCGGCTACGCGTCGTCGATTCATACGCTGGCGCGGCATGCCGAAGCCCGGGACTGGCAGGGCAGCGTACGTGCGGTGTTCACGACAGCGGAGACGCTCTTCCCCGATCAACGAAAGCAGATTGAGTCGGCATTGCACACGCGTGTCTTCGATCAATGGGGTTGTCGCGACGGCGGCATCAGCGCGTTCGAATGCGAGCAGCATCAGGGGCTGCACCTGGCCGTGGAGAACGCCGTCGTGGAAGTCTGTGACGAGTCGGGGCCGGTGCCGGCCGGTACAAGCGGCGACGTGATCGCGACGGACTTGTTCAGCTATGCCATGCCGATCATTCGCTATCGCGTGGGTGACGTCGCGAGTTACGCCACCGCGACCCTTTGTGCCTGCGGCCGCGGGCTGCCGCTGATTGCTTCCGTGCTGGGACGGATCTCCGGCTTCCTGATCGGTGCGGGAGGAAAGCAGATTCACGGCGAGTTCTTCTCGCACGTCTTCTGGGAAACGCCGTGGGTGAAGGAGTTTCAGATTGTGCAGGACGTGCCGGAGGAAATTGTCGTGAATATCGTTCCGGTCGGACCTCCGCCCGGCGGTCAGCTCGCGGAAATCACGCGATTGATGAGCGATCGTGTGGGCCCGGGAGTGCGAATTCGCGTGGAGTTGGTAACGGAGATTCCCGTTGGCGCGTTGGGCAAGCGGCAGTTTGTGATTTGTCGGATTGCGCAATGACGATGCTTCCCGCGATTAGTACGAAGTCACCGGTCGCGCTGTATTACGATCCGACGCTGCTGACCTATCCGCACGATCCGCCGTTCGATCCGTCGGTAGCCTATCCGGAGCGGCCGTCGGCAACGACGCAGCTCGCGGAGAATCGCGTTTATGATGCGGTGCGCTGGACGCTGGCGCAGCTCGGGCTGGATGCCGCGCATTGCGGCACAGCAGAATGGAATCCGCTGCGTGAATTGGTCGGCGCCGGCGGACGCGTCGTGATCAAGCCGAATCTGGTGGACCTGAAGCAGGGTTGGATTGCGCTCGGCGGCGAACGCGTGCTGGACATGGTCACGCACGCATCGGTGCTGCGGCCCTTGACGGATTATGCCTTCAAGGCGGTCGGCCCGGAGGGCCTGATCGTCATCGCGGATGCGCCGCTCGTGCACGCGGATTTTGACGGCGTTGTCGAGCAGGCGGGGATCCGGGCGATGGTCACCCAGCTCCGCGAACGCGGTTATCCGGTCGAGCTACGCGATCTGCGGGAAGAGTTTTTCGCGCGCTGGTCCGGTGACTATCGCAAGTTGGAGGGTGATCCACTGGGGAACAGCGTGCTCGATCTCGAGGACCGCAGTGCGTTGGCGCCGCTGGACACGGATCCCCCGGCGCGCTATTTCACGCTGGCGGATCACAGTGAGCAGCGCGGTGAACCCCAACGGCATCACCACCGGGGCAAGCACGAGTTCTGCATTCCGAATACGATTCTCGGCTGCGATCTATTCATCAACGTACCCAAGCTGAAGTCGCATTTGAAGACCGGCGTGACGCTGTCGCTGAAGAACTTGATGGGAATTACGCACTATCGCCGGTGGATGCCGCATCACCGCAGCGGATTTCCGCCGCTGGGCGATGAGTACCCGGTTGATCCGGGCGCGGTCTTGCGCAACCGGGAGCGGATTCTGAAGCAGATAGCGTTAATTCCCGGCGGCCGCCAGTTGATCCGCGCGGGTGCGTACCTTAAGCATGCGGGCTCGCGCGCGATCGGACGGAAAGACAAGACGGTCATTCACGGCGGCTGGTACGGCAACGATACGCTGTGGCGGACCTTGGTTGATCTTAACCGCGTGCTATTCTACGGTCGTCCCGGCGGCGCCTTTTCGACGCAGCGACGAGCCTATCTGTCGCTCGTGGACGGCATCATCGCGGGCGAAGGCAACGGGCCGGTGAAGCCGACGACCCGGCCCGCCGGCGTGCTGGCCGCGAGCACCGATCCGGTGGCGGTCGATACGGTGCTGACGCACGTGATGGGTTTTGATCCTGCGCGCATCCGGCTGCTGCTTGGCGCGGAGTCATCGCGCGCACCGTATTGGCTGGGTCACGCCGACCTCGACCGGATCGATGTGCTTTGCACGGTGCCTGACTGGCTGGCCATCGATCTGCAATTTGTCGAGCCGCTCGGCTGGCATCACTACCTGCGGCGCGGCTCCGCGCTCACGCCGGCCATGGCGCGGCGGCTGCGCGACATGGGACCTCCGACGCTCTGACCTGGCGGCCTGCTGTTTGCGAAATCCTCTTCGTTCACTCATTTTCAGCATCCCATGGCGACACGATTAGATCATCTGGCGCGACCGTCGCGCGAATTTCCGCGCCGTTCCGTCCCCAACTCGCTTGACCTCGACAACTGGTCCGCGCTTGAGCAATTGTTCAGCGCGCTGGCCGCTCGCTCGTTGGACTCGGTCGCGGACATCGAAGCTCTGTTGCTTGACTGGGGCGAGCTTCAATCCGTGCTATCTGAGGAGAGCGCGCGACGCTATATCAGCATGACCTGCGCGACGGACGATCCGGAACTCGAGCGGAGTTACCTCCATTTCGTCGAGCAGATCGAACCGCGGATCAAACCCTGGAGCGACAAACTCGCGCGCAAGGTGGTGGACGCGCCCGCCTGTCAGGGGATGCCCCGGCCGCGCTATGAGATCCTGCTGCGATCTTTCCGCAATTCCATCGAGTTGTTTCGCGAGCAGAACATTCCGCTCGAAACGGAGCTGGAGAAGCTCTCGCAGCAGTATCAGAAGCTGAACGGCGCGATGTCGGTGCTGTGGGACGGGCAAGAGTGCACGCTGCAACGCCTGGCGCTGCAACTCGAAGAGGCGGACCGCGCGCTACGGCAACGCGCGTGGGAGGCCATTTGGGCGCGGCGGTTGCAGGACAAGGATGCGATCGAGGACGTGTTCGACCAGATGGTCGAATTGCGCGGTCAGGTCGCGAACAATGCCGGTTTCGACAATTTCCGCGACTACATCTTTCGCCGGAACGAGCGGTTTGACTACACGCCGGCCGACTGCGAGCGGTTTCATCGCGCGGTGGAGACGCAGGTGGTACCGATGCAGCGCGAGATTATGGCCAGGCGCAAAGCGGAGTTGCACCTTGACCGACTATGCCCGTGGGACACGGAATGCGACACGACCGGACAGCCGCCGCTGCGGCCGTACGAGCAGAGTGACCGGTTGATCGCGGGTTGTCGCGAGATGTTCGGACGCGTGGACGAGGAGCTGGGCGCCTATTTTACGCGCATGGCGGAACTGGATCTGCTTGATCTCAACAGTCGCAAGGGTAAAGCGCCCGGTGGTTATCAACACGACCTGTCGGAGCTGCGCTTGCCGTTTATCTTCATGAATGCGGTCGGCAGTAACGATGACTTGTACACGTTGTTGCACGAGGGCGGTCATGCGTTTCACGCGTTCGCCGCGCGCGGCGAACCGTTGGCCTTCTATCGCGGGGCGCCGATCGAGTTTTGCGAGGTCGCGTCGATGGGCATGGAGCAGCTCGCCTCGGAGCATCTGCAGGTCTTCTATTCGCCCGCGAACGCCGCGCGCGCGCGGCTTGACAACCTCACGCGCATTCTGTTGTTTCTCCCTTGGTGCGCGTCGATCGACGCCTTTCAGCATTGGATCTATACGCATCCGGGGCACACGCGGGAGCAGCGGCGCGCGGCGTGGCTGGACCTGCGGCGCCGCTTTTATGGCGACGTGGACTACTCCGGCTATGAGATTTACAATGAATATCGCTGGCAGGAGAAGTTGCACATTTTTCAGTACCCGTTTTACTACATTGAGTACGGCATCGCGCAGCTTGGCGCGCTGCAACTCTGGCTGAACTCGCGCCGTGACACGCGCGGGACGGTGGCTGCCTACAAGCGGGCACTTGCGCTCGGCGGTTCCCGTCCGTTGCCGCAGCTGTTCGAGGCCGCGGGGATTCGCTTCGACTTCACGGAGCAGACGGTGGCACCGGTGATGCGCGCGGTAAAGCAGGAATTCGACCGGCTAAGTGAACTGGAAAAAGCGGGAGCCTGATGATCGTGAACATGCTTGAGTTCTTTTTCAAGTCAACATCCCGCCGCCTGCGCCGCGCGGCGACCTGGCCGCCGCTGGTTGTGGGTTCGCTGTTGGGTCTGGCCCGGCTGCTGGGCGCGGCGCCGGCGGCCAGCGATGTCGTACACCCGGACTGGTCGTACCAGGCCACGATCTATGAAGTCAACATTCGCCAATACACACCGGAGGGCACGCTAAATGCATTTGCGCGGCACCTGCCGCGCTTGCAGCAGATGGGCGTTTCGATCCTCTGGCTGATGCCCGTTAATCCGATTGGCGAGCAGAATCGCAAGGGTTCGCTCGGCAGCTATTATTCCGTGCGCGACTATCGCGCGGTCAACCCGGAGTTCGGCACGATCGCGGATTTGACCGCGCTCGTGAACCGCGCCCACGAACTGGGCATGTACGTGATTCTCGACTGGGTAGCGAATCATTGCGCGTGGGACAATCCGCTGCTTGCCGAACATCCGGATTGGTTTACGCGCGACTCTACGGGCCAGCCGCTTCCGCCGGTAGCCGACTGGTCGGACGTGGTGGACCTGAACTACGCTTCGCCGGGGCTACGGAGCTACATGACCGACGCGCTGAAGTACTGGGTAACGGAATGCGGTATCGACGGCTATCGTTGCGACGTGGCGGGCATGGTACCGTCGGATTTCTGGGATCATGCGCGACGCGAGTTGAACCGGATCAAGCCGGTGTTCATGCTTGCGGAGGACGAGAATCCGCTCTGTCACGAGCATGCCTTCGACATGACCTATGCGTGGTCGCTGCATCACTTGATGCGCGATATCGCGCACGGCCGGAAGGCGGTGGCGGATCTTGATCGCTATTTTCCCGCGGACTCCGCGGCCTATCCGCGCGACGCGTTCCGCATGCTATTCACGGACAACCACGATGAGAACTCGTGGAATGCGGCGGTTACAGAGCGCATGCAACGTGCGGTCAAGCCGTTCGCCGTGCTGACGGCAACGGCACCCGGAATGCCGCTGGTCTATACGGGTCAGGAGGCGGGACTCGATCGCAGCCTGAAGTTTTTTGACAAGGACTCCGTCGATTGGTCCAAGCTGCCGCTGGAGTCGTTCTACACCTCGCTACTCCAGCTCAAGCGTTCACATCCGGCACTGGCAAACGGCGCGCGGGGCGGTCGGTTCAAGCGAATTCACACGCTCGCGGATTCCAGCATCTTCGCTTACAGCCGCGAGCAGGACGGCGCGTCGGTACTGGTGTTGCTGAACCTCAGCTCGGGACTGGTCCAGGCAAAGCTAACCGACCGCGAAGCCGACGGGGACTACGTAAACGCTTTCACGGGCAGCCCCCTTCGGATTCAGGCTGCCACCGCATTAGTCATTGAACCGTGGGGATATCGCGTGTTCAAGCGGTAGGTCGCGACCGCATACATCGCCGGATTTCGTGCCCTTTCGACACTTGCGAAGGGGCATTTTTTTCGCTCGTGTCGGGGAAAGAACGTGCCGCACCAGTACCAGAGCGGGCTCGATAGGTTAGGTTATATAGGGACTTAATCGCCATAGCAGCTTGGTATGCGAATTGCGTTATCAGGTCGGGAATGGACTCTCTCCGCCGCCGGACGAGGGGAAACGTACCCCGAAACCTGAACCCTGACGTACCGTAGCCATGACCAACGACCAGCGATCCACACCGGAACACTCCGCAGCGCCGCGCAAACAGGCATTGAAGCCAGATTATTATTACGCGAATGCGCGAGCAAATCTTGCTGACTTAGTACCCACCACGGCGAAGACGGTGCTGGATGTCGGCTGCGGTCGCGGAGCGCTCGGCGCGCTGTTGAAGTCGCGCGGAACCGCGCGCGTGATCGGCATCGAGATTCAGCCGGAAGTCGCGGAGATCGCGCGCGAATGCCTCGACGAGGTTTTCGTGGGTGACATTGAGCGCATGCCGCTGCCGATTCCGGCGGGATCCGCGGATTGCATCATCCTTGCCGACGTGCTTGAACACCTGATCGATCCCTGGGCGACGCTGAAAAAGCTCGCGACGGGTCTGGCACCGCACGGGACCGTGATTGCCAGCATCCCGAATATTCGGAACCTGGGGATTATCGGCAAGTTACTCGAAGGCTCATGGACCTATGAGGAGTGGGGCATTCTCGACAGCACGCATTTGCGGTTTTTTGCGCTGAAGGACATGTACAGGCTCTTTGAGAGCGCGGGCATCGAGGCGACACTGGTCGAGACCGTGCGCGATCCGCTGTTTGAGAAGTCGATGCAGACACCGCCGGAAACGGCGCTCGATCTGGACTTGGGCGGTCTCGTCTTGCGGCAGGTCGCACCGGCCGACTTGAACGAACTGACCGCGCAGCAGTTTATATTCACGGGCAGCCTTAAGGCGCAGGTGTCAGTTCCTCCACCTCGAATCTCCGCTTCGCCAGCCTGTGACGTTTCGATTGTAATTCCCGTCTTGAACAATCTCGAGTTCACCAAGCAGTGCCTGCAATCGATTTTCACCACCCCCGGTGCCGCAGCGTATGAAGTGATCGTCGTGGACGATGGCTCCACGGACGGTACCACGGAGTACTTGCCCTCGCTCGGCGGCCGCGTCACGGCTATTTCGCTGGGGTGCAATCGCGGTTTCGCCATTGCCTGCAACACCGGCGCGGCGAAAGCCAACGGCGAATTCATCGTCTTCCTGAACAACGACACGGTGGTTGAACCCGGCTGGCTGGACGCCATGCTCAATTGCGCGCGCGGCGACAAGTCGATCGGCATCGTCGGCAACCTCCAAGTCTTTCCCGACACGGATCGCGTTCAACAAGCGGGCAATGTGGTGGGTGCGGATGGGAATTTCTACAGTATTTATCATGATCTTCTGCCTGCGACACACACGGCGGTCTCGCACAGCCGCGCCTTCCAATTCGTTGCGGGCAGTTGCCTGATGATCGTCCGCAACTTATTCGAGCAGTTGGGCGGCTTCGACGAGGGCTTTCACAATTCCTACGAGGACGCGGATCTTTGCCTGCGCGCGCGCGAGGCCGGTAAGCAGGTCTGGTACTGCGCGGAAAGCCGCATCCGGCACTTTGAGTCGAAGACCGTGAGCGGGCACGCGAAGCAAGGGCCTAATCATGAGCGCTTTATGGCTCGCTGGCGGTCCAAACTCAAGCAGGACGATCTGCAATACTTCGCTGCCGACGGTTTTGCGGCCGCTGAAATGCTCACGGCTCACGGCAAGCCGGTTATCGCACAACCGACGACCACTATGGAGACTCCCGTGCCAGAACAGACCATTACCGCGCCCACCTCGCTTCGTATCGCGCTGCTCACAACGTACCGGCAGACCTGCGGACTTGCCATGTACGCGGAATCGCTGGTCGCCGCACTGCGGAAGGCGGGGATTTCTCCCACCGTACTTGCCGAACGGGCGACCGACATCCATGGTGGTGATGAGTCGGGCGTAGTTCGTTGTTGGACCCGGGACAAAGACGGGTATCGTGAGCTCTACGAGATCCTGCGTCGTGAGCGCTTTGACGTTTTGCACATCAACCACGGCGGGATGTTTTCGGCGGATAGTTGGCTAACCCCCCTGATGATCGAAGTGCGCAAGTTCGGGACACGGATCGTGACGACCTTCCACGCCACCGACTCGACCGTGACCGAAATGGGCGAGCGCCAGCGGCTTTCTGATCGTTGTATCGTTCACCATCCCCAGAATGAGCTGCAGCTCGTCGCGTTGGGCGGCGCGCCGGATCGCACGGACTGGATTCCGATGGCAATTCCCGAGCTCAAGGTCGCCGACATATTTGAGAGCAAGCTTGCGCTCGGCATCGACCCGGCGATCCAGATAGTCTCGACGGTTGGATTTCTGGACCCGCATAAGGGGATTGTCGAGTTGATTGAAGCGTTCGCCGATGTGCGTAAGGCCCATCCGAACTCCCGCCTCATGATTCTGGGCCGGCCCCATCCGCACAATCCTGCCGGCCCTGCCTATGAATCACAGTGCAAGGCCCGCGCGGAAGAGCTGGGCTTGGGAGCTGCCGTTCGCTTCGCGGACACCTACCTGACGGACGAGCAGCGCGATAACTTCCTGCGCGCGTCGGACGTCGTGGTCTTGAACTACCAGAGCCGCCGCTATGAGGCGTCCGCCGCGCTGGTTACCGCGCTCTCGTGCGGTCGGCCGGTCGTCACGTCGGATTCGCCCGCGCTCGATACGCCGTTTGCGGTTTCCTTGCGGACGACCGAATCCTTTCCGCTGGCCGCGGCAATCAGCCATGTATTGACGAATCCGGTGATCTCCCGCGTCATCGCGGACAACGTCCGCGTGTATGCAAGTGCGTTCAGTTGGACATTAGTCGGCCAGCAAATGTCGGCAGTGTATCAAAAAGTCAAGGCTGCCGAGCAGCAGCCCACGACTGATCTCATGCGCTACTATGCGACGCACCCGGATCAGATTTACGCCGAGCCGTTGCAGCGTGAGCGCGTACGTTGGTTGAAACAGCGTGCGGCGGGGAACATCCTGGAGATCGGCCCGGCCAACGGCTACGTCGCCGCTTACACGGGCGCGACCCACGCCGCGGATATTTTCCGTGGCCGGTTGGACGTCTGCCGCGCGGTTCGACCGCAAATTCAATTCAACTATGGGGACGTGGTTGCGGGTCTGCCCTATGAATCAGGCCGGTTCGACTGCGTCATGGCACCGGAAATCTTTGAGCATGTCGATTTCGAGGACGCAATCCGCGCCCTGCGCGAGTGCATGCGCGTGGGGCGGCGCGTCCTGGTCACACTTCCCAGCTCCGATAAGCCTGATTACGATCCCGAACTCGTGCATAATCTTGAGCATCGTTGGCTGGTGACGCGCGCTGCCGTGGAAACGCTGCTGCGCGAGGCCGGGGCAACAGATTATGAGATTGATGTGTCATCGGGCGGCGAGTTCTACCTCCTCGATGTCAGCGCTGGCAAGCGCCGATCCGCGGCACGCGAGACGCCGGCCGCCGCCGACATCCGCGCCCATCGCCGCGCCTGGCCCGACAAATTGCATTTGGCCGTTGATGCAAACGCGCTGCTTGAAACCGCGACACGGAATCGCGGGATCGGGCGTTACACGATTGACCATTTCACCGCGTTGCTGCATCGCCTTCCGGATTGGCGGTTCACGTTCGTCGGACCCGACGCGGAGAGCACTCGCGCGGCGGTGGACCATGATTTGGGACTTCGTGATGTAAGCGCTTGCGCCTATCAGGACCTCGCGCTGCTTCGCCCCGATCTGGTTTACAGTCCTCACCCGCTAAGTCCGACGACGCCGCTGCTGGTTCAGCATTCCCGCGAGTTGGATGTGCCGCTGGCCTGCACGTTTTACGATCTCATCCCCGCGCTGTTCGCTCCGGCCTATTTGAATCACGATCCCGTCGGCAAGCAGCGCTATACGCAGCAATTGACGCTGCTGAACCGTGAGTGCGATCTCTTTCTGTGCATTTCGCAGGCGACCGCTGAGGACATTCGCCGTGTGCTCGGCGTGAAACTCGAGCGACTGCGGGTCATCCACGCGGGCGTTACGGAGCGGCATGCGACGGCGCCGGTCGCACAACCGTCCAATGTCACGGTGCGCGAAATTGTCACATCGTCGGCCGAGCACCTGCTGTTCGTCGGCGTCCCTGACCCGCGCAAGAACGCGCCCGGCATGCTGTACTCGCTGCACGTCATTCGAGAGGTCTTGCAGCGTGACGTCAAGCTGGTCATCGCGGGAGACCTTCCGTCCAGCATGCTGAACGCGCTCTCCGGACTCGAGCGCACCGTCGGCCTGCCGCCAGGCGCGGTGATCTATCCCGGGCACGTCGTCGACGACGATCTCACGGCGCTTTACCGGAAGTCGCGCCTGCTGTTGTTCCCCAGTTTGTACGAGGGCTTCGGACTTCCGATCGTGGAGGCGATGTCCGCCGGGTGCCCAGTGGTCGCGGGCAACAACTCTTCTCAGCTCGAAGTCGCGGGCGACGCGGCCATGCTCGTCAACGCCGAGGATGTCGAGGATATCGCCCGGGCCGCGATCGCTGTGCTCTCCGATTCGAAGTTGCGCAACCAGTTGATTGAGCGCGGACGGCGCAATTACCGGCGCTTCACCTGGACAAGAGTCGCCGACAAAACGGCTATGTACCTGACCGAATTCATGTCGCGGCGAACTGCACCGGCGGCACTCGCGCCACGGGCGCCTCGGCGCCAACCTTCGCTGGTCCGCGTCTAAGCGCTGCGCGAGCGGCGATCGTTGAGGAAATCCGCGTCGGTGTCGGCAGCCGCTTGACATCCACCGCGGATTTCCCTATGTTATGTGGTAAGTTCGAGGTCAATCCGAGTCACGCTGGGCCGGATGTTCAATGCCGGTCCCTTCGCCAACTCCCATTCCGATGAGCATGGATCACTGGAGAAAACAGATCGACGCGATCGACGGGACCATGGTGCGGCTCCTGAATGAGCGCGCGCGCTGCGCCCGCATGATCGGCTACCTCAAGCGGCAGGGCGGCTTGCCGATCGTGGATTTGGAGCGTGAGCAGCAGATTTACTCTCAGCTGGGCGGCGCTAATCGCGGACCGCTTGAGACCGCCGCCCTGCGCCGCATCTACGAGCGGATTATCGACGAGATGCGGCTGCTGCAAGGGTACGAAGAGCATCCTACCGGGCAAGGAGAGTCCTGATGATTATCGTCATGCAACATGGCGCGGGCGACGCGCAAGTCGGTCAGATTATTGAGGAGTTGAGCAAGCGCGGTTTTACCGTGCATCGTTCGACCGGGCAGTCCACGACCGTCCTCGGGGTCATCGGCAAGACCGAGAGCATTGACTCGCGCGAAGTCGAACTGCTGGGCGGTGTTGACAAGGTGATTCGGGTCTCGAAGCCGTACAAGCTCGCGGCCCGCGAGTTCCACCCTTCCGGGACGGTGCTTCACGTCGGCAACACCGCGCTCGGCGGCGACGAAGTAGCCGTGATCGCGGGGCCGTGCTCCATCGAGAACGAGGAGATGATTCACGCCACCGCGAAAGCTCTGAAAGCGCTCGGAGCGGTTGGTTTGCGTGGCGGTGCCTTCAAGCCGCGCACGTCTCCCTATGCGTTTACCGGACTTGCTGAGCAGGGGCTTTGCTTCTTGCGTGACGCGGCGCGGGAGCACGACATGTTCTCGGTCACGGAAGTCATGGAGATTTCCCAGATCGAGTTGGTCGCGAGCTACTGTGACATTCTGCAAGTCGGCATGCGCAACATGCAGAACTACAATTTGCTGCGGGCGCTCGGGCAGATTCGCAAGCCGGTGCTTTTGAAGCGCGGGAACTCCGCGACCTACGAGGAATGGCTGATGGCCGCCGAGTACTTACTCGCCGGGGGAAATGAGCAGGTCATTCTCTGCGAACGCGGAATTCGCACCTTCGAGACTTACACGCGCAACACCATGGACATTGCCGCGATTCCCGTGATTCAATCCCTGTCCCATCTGCCGATCTTCGCCGATCCTTCGCACGGCACGGGGTTGCGCAGCAAAGTTCCGGCCATGTCCCGCGCGGCCATCGCGGCCGGGGCGCACGGTTTGTTGGTCGAGGTGCATCCCGATCCCGACCATGCGATTTCGGACGGTCCACAGAGTCTGACTTTCGATCAGTTTTCGCGGATGATGGTGGAGCTTCGCATCATCGCTTCAGCGACCGGGCGGCGCCTCGCGGGGGCCGAGTGAGTCGCATCCAGTCGGTCGGCATCGCGGGACTTGGTCTGATCGGCGGATCGATCGGTCTTGCCGTGCGCAAGCAGCTGCCGCGTGTCGAATGCCTTGGCTTTGATATTTCGAGCGCGGTAATGCAAGCGGCGCTGGAGCGCGGTGCCGTGCATTGCGTGGTCGCTTCGCTGGCGGAGTTGCGAACCGAACTGATCGTTGTCGCGGTTCCGTTGCGTCAGGCCGCTGAGGTGACCCGCGAGTTTCTCCGGTTGCACGCCGCGGCGACGATAGTGGATGTGGCCAGCGTGAAGGCGTCGCTCTTGCCGCTGACCGCGGAAGCCGCCGCGCACCGTCTGATCCTCACGCATCCGATGTCCGGAAAAGAGGTCGGCGGAATCGCGAATGCCGAGGCCGAACTATTTCGCGGGCGCAATTGGGTCATTTGCGGGCACGACGCAGCCGACAAGGAGCGCGCGCAAGCGGTAACGCAGTGGATCAGCGAGCTCGGCGCCGTCGTGCGCGAGATTCCGCTCGGTCTGCACGATTCTATCGTCGCTCGCACGAGTCACCTCCCGCAAGTACTTTCCACGCTGCTGGCAGCGCAACTGCAATCGTTGGACGCCGGACTCGCACGAGGATTGAGCGGCACCGGACTTGAGTCCATGACGCGGCTCGCCGGCAGCGATTGGGAACTCTGGCGCGACATCTATCAGCACAATCGCCTGGAGATTGACACGGCGCTGCGCGAATTCGGCGCTCGGCTTTCCGCCACGGAGTCAACGCTGGCCGGCGCGTTCGCATCGGCGAACGCATTTTACCGACAATCGCGGACCGGCACTACTCCGGATTCGAGTCGTGAATTGGAAGTCGAAGTGGACGCGCTGGCCACCACGGGAGACGGCGTCGCGCACACAACATCCGGCGCGGTCTTCATATCGGGAGCGCTGCCGGGAGATCGCGTTGCGATTGAGTACACGCCCGGTCAGCGGGGCGCGAACGCGAAGCTCCTGCGGCTGGTTCAGCCGTCTCCGCATCGCGTCGCTCATCCGTGCCCGCACCACCACGAGTGCAATGCTTCTCCGTGGGGCGGACTCGAGTACACGATTCAGCTTGAGCAGAAGCGCGATCTGGTTCACCGCACATTACGAAAACTGATGGGCGAAGTCGAGATTCGGCCGACGGTTCCGAGTCCGCAGCGGTGGGGCTACCGTCAGCGAATCACACCCGCGATTTGGCTGGACGAGGGGCGGCTTGCGGTCGGCTTTCGCGCGGAGGCACGCGCGACTCGCGGCGTCGCGCTTGCGGAGTGCAGCCTGGCGCTGCCCGCGGTATCGCGCGCGTTGTCGGCGCTCGCCGCGAGATTGCGCGAACTCGATCCGGCGAGACTTGAATCGACACCGAAGCGGATCCAGATTCACGCCACGCGGGACGGCGCCGGGGCGGTGCTGGTCTTCCCCGGCGGATGCGATGCGCGATCGCATCGCGCGTGGGAGTCGCGGCTCGAATTGCCGGAGCTGTCCGGAGGAATCTGGACGGTTCGCGGGAATTCCGCGGGCATTCCGAATTCATCGCTTGCCGGTTTCACGCCCGGGCGCTCGCACCCGATGCTCACGCGCCACGGCGCCGACCCGATCGAGCTGCCGCCCCTCGCTTTCTGTCAGGTCAATGCTGCCGCCGCGGAGTTGGTTCATGCGCGCATCGCGGAGCGCTTCACAACGGAACGGCTTTCACGCATTTGGGACCTCTACGGCGGGTACGGCGCGCTCGGGATTGCCGCATCCGCCGGACGCTGTCCAGTCACCGTTGCCGAGCAGTCTGCTCACTCCCGGACGGCATTCATGGAATTCGCGGAGCGGCGGGGAATCACCGGTCCCGATTTCGTGCCCGGTGATCTCCGCGACACCATTAACTCCTTTGCCGCTCGCATTGGCGGCGGCGATCTCGTGATTCTCGACCCACCGGCCAGCGGCGTGCATCCCGCGATCCTCGAGCGCCTGCTCAAGTCACCGGTCCGGCGCATCTGCTATCTTTCCTGCAACCCCGCGCGACTTGGGCGTGATCTGCGGGTCCTGACTTCCAGCGGCTTTCACCCCGTCGAGATTACGCCGTTCGACTTCTTTCCGCAGACGGCATCAATTGAAGTGCTTGCACTGCTCGAACGCTGACTCAGATCGTGGGTGACGATAAGACAAAGGCCGCAGCGACGCTGCGGCCTTTGTTCCTCTCAAATAGTAGCGAATTCTACGGCTGATCCCGCGAGACGACAATGTAGAAGCGAATTGCGGCTCCCGGATCCGGCAACGTCATGGTCGTAGAAGTCGTGGTTCCCTCAATCGTGTCAAACGGCCCATCCGGCATTGCCGCTGAAAACACGCGGTAGTAAGGAGCGGTCGTTGATTGCCAGCGCAAGCTGATCTGGCCGGTCGCTGCTTCGCGTGAAATAGTCAGTCGGTCCGGTACGGGCAGCGCGCCAACCGCAAACTCGATCGGAATCACGATGGGATTTTCATCCGGATCATTGCTTTCGACCACGGCCTCGCCGGTGTACACGTTCGCAGGCAGCGTCCCCGCGCGGAAATCCAGTGCAACATCGACGCACTGCCCCGGTTGCAGTGTTCCGCTGTTCGAACCGGGGATGCGCAACCACTGCGCGAACGTTGCCAGACGAATGGCCAGATTCGCCGTCACGTAGGCCTGGTTGTGAGCAATCTGTGTCCCGGTGGTTCCGAACCGGTCTTCGATACCGATCGACGCGGAAGTCACGGAACCAGCCAGCGACTTGTATTGATACACGATTTGCCCGTTCCGGTAGAGCATGCACTCAAAGGTGTACGCGCCGGCCTGCCGGTCCCGGCCGATGGAATCCCACTCGACAATGAAGCGGTTGTTCAACGAATCATTCAGATACCAGATCCGACCGAACGTCGAGTCCGAGAGATCGTCCCAGAATACCGCCAGCAGCGCGTTCGGGCTTGCCGCTGTCGGCAGCGGGCGATTCAACGCCTCCGTCGATGCATTCGCGAAGTGCACGTTTCCGTTCGTGGAGATGTACGCAGTCGTGAAGACATCGTTGTAGAGCGGGAAGGGCCATGGGAGCGGCACGGACACGTAGGCGTTGTTGTCGTGCAGTCCGGTGTTCACGCCCCGGTTGCGCAATTCGACCCAGTGATAGACCGGTCCGTCCGGCTCATTAGAGTCTTTCCACGAATAGCCACCGCCGTCCGGTCCGCCCTGATTGTCGATCGTCCGCGACCCGCGCTCGGCCTCGCGAATCGGCTCGTGCACGGGAATCGTCAGCACGACCGGCGGCTCGTGCTGATAGAAGTTCAGCGTCCAGGTCAGCGGCGTTGCCGAACCGAGATTACAGACTTGCACGACTTGATTCGCGGCTCCGCCGAGCGGCACGGCCTGCGAGATGTCGAGCGGGCTGACTGAAATATCCACATCCGCAAACCCGGGGCCGGTGGAAAACCGGATGGCCCGGCCGGGCGCGATTCCGGCGGCGCGCGACCCGGGCACACCCGTGCACAGGTGCGTAAACGACTGCGCTCCTCCGGCGTTCTGAATGCCCGCCGTAATCGACTCCGGGAAACTCAGCGGCGAATTGTATTGGAACAATATGTCGTTATCGCCAGTCGCCGTCGGATAGACCGCCTCGTCAAACAGTACGATTTCGAACGTCCGGGGCGCCGTGCTGTCGCAGCAACGCGAGACCCGATAGTATTCGATGACAAAGACATGTTCCGTCGCATCGTACCGGGTGGCAACCTGCGGGCTGCCCACCGTCGGATCGAGATCGTCCCAACAGGCATAGAGACCCGCCGCGAGCGCGGGCTGGGGCAGGCAATTATCATAAGCGAAGCTCACTCCGCTGCCAAACGACACGACGCCGTTTGATCCGACATAGCATTGCGTATGACTTGTGCCATAGAGCTTGAATGCAAAGGGGAGCGGGATTGGCCCCGCGTAGTTGTCGTCGGTGAGTCCGGCCACAAGCGTTCCCGCGCCGCCTTCGGCCGGGGTAATCGCGCGCCAGTTAAATACCGGCCCCTCGGGATCGACATCTTCGCAGACCTCGTAACCGGGCAGGCCGGGAGTGTAGCACTGATATCCGGAATCCACGACCAGCGTAATCTGCGTGCTCAATGTCTGTCCGGGACTTACCAATAGACCCGCGACGGAATCCGGCCGACAGCCCGCCATCTGCGCGAACACCCGGTAATTTCCCGCGGGAATTTGCGCGAAACTGAAATATCCGGCGTAGTCAGTCAGCAGGTTTCGCGGTGGACTGGTATTCAAATCGACGTTCGCACCATCCGCGGGCAGGCCGTCGCAGCCCAGCACATAGCCGTCGATCGTCGCGGCCGGTTCGAGGACGAGGTCCACGGTGGTCGTGCTTCCGTCGGCAACATACACGGCCGCGGCTTCGACCGCCGAGCACGTAGTGTTCTCCGCGACGACCGCGTAGGAATCCGGAAGTACTTCGAAGAAATAGAAGCCAGCCACATTGGTCATGATGACGGGCAAGCTGGTGTCCATCAGACTCACCGTTGCGTTTGCCGCCGGTCCGCCGGTGCAGAGACTAATCGTCCCCTGGATTCTCGGCGGCGGAGCGAGCGTGAGATCTACGCGAAGCGAATCACCGTCTTGCAGCAGGAGGGTATCCGAAGTGATTCTTGAACACACGGCGTTGTCTGCCGTCACCACATAACGTCCCGGATAGAGCGCAGCGTAGAACAGGCCGGCGCTATCGGTCAGGGCGTAAACCGTCGAATCCGCGACGATTTCGACGGCCGCGTTCGCGGCAGGACCACCCGCGCAATCGAGAATCGCACCGCCGATCCCCGCCGGGTTGCGCAGCGTAATGCCCACGAGTGTCGTGTCATTGTCGAACGCGATCACGCCTTCGAGCTGCGAGACTGAGCACCAGGCGTTGTCCGCCGCAATGGTGAACGTATCGTCCGTCACCGGCAGGAAGAAGTATCCGTTAGCGTCGGTGGACGCGGACGATGCCAGCGTACCGGAAATCGCGACGGAGCAGCCGGTAGCCGGTCCGCCTCGGCAATCGTTGACAAAACCGGCAATGGCCGGAGGCGGTCTCAAGATGAGATTGACGACCGCAGTGTCTCCGTCAACGGCGACGACATCACCGGACAGGACGGACGAGCACGCGTCGTTGTCCGCCTTCACGCGATACGTGTCCGGCAGCACTTCGACCTGCCATTGTCCGAGACTATCGGCGATGACCCCGAAGAACTCGCTGCCCGGAAACGTGACCGTGGCATAGGCGGCGGGCATTCCGAAGCAATCCGTGACCGTGCCCGCCAGCGCCGGCGGCGGCGCCAACGTCAGGTCGATGGTTATCGTGTCGCGATCCTGAATCGAGAAATCCGCGGATTGCGTCGGTGAACAAATGGGGTTGTCGGCGCGGACCAGATAGGAACCGTTTGCGACGGTGAATGCATAGGCACCACTGCTGTCGGTTGCCACATCCATGTAGCCGAATCCGGGCAGTGACACGACGGCGCTGACCGCCGGACCTCCCGCACAATGCCAGACCTGTCCCTGAATCCGCGGTGGCGCCTCCAAGCTGAGGTTGATCGTCGTCGTTTGGCCGTCATCGAGCACGGTCGTGTCCGATAGGGCAAACGAGCAGAAGGCGTTGTCGGCCCGGACGACGTACACACCCGTGGCCACCGAAAATGAATAGAAGCCGAGTGTATCCGTGATCGCGACCGGGTATTCCGTTCCCGGCAATGTGACGCTGGCAAACGCGGCCGGTCCGCCCTGACAGTCCGTCACCATCCCCTGAATCACCGGTGGCGGATTCAAGATCAGGTTCACGGTGACCGTTTGCGCGGAGTTGACCGGGACATCACTGACCAAGGCACTGGAGCACGGCGGCTTCAGGGCGCGTACCTGATAGATATCGGGTGACAATCCGATCGAATAGAATCCGAATGCGTCGCAGGTCACGGGGCCGAAGCTCGAACCCGGAAAGACGACGATGGCGGAGTCCGCAGCCGCACCGAAGCAATCTTGCACGATACCTTGAATGGTACCGCCGATCGGCTGGAATCCGCCGAACGTCAGCACACGTCCACTCCGCACGCCCTGAGCATTCACCTGCAGCTCACCCAGGTGCGAGTATTGATTCGCGAGGGTCGTGCCGTTCTGCAGCCCGATTGTCGTTGAGCTGGCCGCATCGACGGTCGCATACTGGTAGCGGACTTGACTGTCGCCATTCGGTCCCGGATTCGTGGCAACGTTATAGAGCCACACCTGAAACGTCTCGCGAGGCGGTCCGCCCGGGAAGTGTTCGAGATTGTACCACTCGACGATGAAGGCGTTCGCGGCGGAGAAATAGTAGTAGCTGATATCGCCGCCCCCGCTCAACGGGTAGAAATCATCCCAATAGACCACGCAGGCATGGCCGAGGTCGGCCACCGGCAACGGCCGGTTGTTGTGCAGAATCGAGGAGGAATCAAAGCTGAGGATTCCGTTGGTCGAAATGTAAACCGTCTCGAAATCCTGTCCGTAGATGCGGAAGGTAAACGGCAGCGCAAATCCGAAGGCCTGGTCATCGCCGACCAGTCCGGTCGGCGTCCCCGGGCCGCCGGCCATCGGCGAAATTTCCAGCCAGCTGAAAATCGGACCGCCAAAGTCGCCGTCTTCACATACCGAGTATCCGGCGGTGTCCGCTGCCGAGCAGCTGTATTGCGGATCGTGTTGCAGCGGAAAATCCAGCGGCAGACTTCCGCCGCCGAGCGGCACATTGGCGAGCAGCATGGTGTCGCACCCCGCCGCCCACGCCCGAAAGTCGTACACTCCGGCGGGCAGTTGCAATTGATACTGACCGAGCGAATCGGTCGTGTCGCGGACCGCCGCCTGATTCATCACTTCCACGATGGCGCCCGCGGCCGGGTACTCGTAGCAAGTGACGGTTCCGAACACAAGAAACGTCGGCAGCCCAACCAGCGTGACGTCCAGATCCGTGGTTAAGCCACTGACCACGTTGACCGACGGGCCGGTTAGCGTTTCAAAACCGAAGTGCGAGAACTCCAGCGCGTAGTCTCCCGGCGGCAACGCGATGCTATAGTCGCCGGCCGTTTGGCTATAAGAATTCTCCGTCCCGGCGGGGTTTCTTACCAGCGCGCCGGCGATCGGCTGTCCGAACGCGGTCCGCACATATCCCTGAACACGACCGTATCCGAGCGTCGCGACGACCGCGGCATACGCATCGAGAAATCCGGCCCCGAACTGGTTGTCCGGACCCATCGCGCCGTATCCGTCATCCAGCGCGGTATTCATCAAGAGCTGTTTGAGCGTCGTATGGTCGCATTCGGGGCAGGCCTCGCGCATCAACGCGATGGTTCCCGCCACATGGGGTCCGGCCATCGAGGTCCCGCTGCGCTGCTGGTACTGTCCGAACAGATCGGACGAATACACGTTGACACCCGGAGCGACGATTTCCGGCTTGATCGCGCCCGGATTCGGCTGGCACGGCGTCGGTCCCTGACTGGAGAAGCTGGCCAGTGGATACGGCGCGGGGTAATGCTCAACATCCACGGCGCCCACCGCGAACATTTGGGTTTCGCTGATTTCATAAGTAGCCGGGCTGCGTAAACCCGAGGTCCCGTCATTCCCCGCACTGAAGACGACGACGGGTCCGGCGGCCTCGCAATTCAGGATCGCGCTGTTCCAGAAGTCGAAACACTGTGAATATCCCAGCGCACCGTTCACGCCCCAGGAATTCTGGATCACGTCGGGAACGTCGGCCGTTGTCAGCGAATTACCGTCGGGATCGGCCAGCCATTGAAACGCCGCCAGGATGTCATTATCCAATTCCTCGCCTCCGGTCTGACCCACCGCGTTGGTGGCGATCCACTGCGCATTGGGCGCGACACCGACCGTCAGCGTATCGCCCGCGAGGAACTCCCGTCCGCACAGGGTACCCATGACATGGGTGCCGTGCCCCTGCACATCGGCGGGAATGTTGGGACTCGCGCCCAGGGCATCGAACCAGCACTCATTCAACGGCGCACTCCAGCCGCGCCATCGGGAATTCAGGGCCGGATGGGTGACATCCACTCCGCCATCAACGGTGGCCACCAGTACACCCTCGCCGCTGATTCCCAACTCGCTGAAGACCCGCGTCGCGCCGATCGCGTCCAGCCCGCTCGTGGTTTCGTTGCTGTCGAGGGTTTCGCGCCGCGCGCGCCGGGATCTCCCGCTCGAGATGACCTCATCCTCGATCAACTCGGGGATAAAGTTCTCCGTTGCGAAGCGAATGTCCGCGCGGCCGCGCCATGCATTCAGGAAAGCCGGACGCGCTCGGACTACGATCAGGTTTTCGATCCAGTACGTCGTGAAACCGATCACATCGCCCGTGGACTTGGCCGCCTCGAGTTCGCGCAGGAACGCCGGTTGCGTGGTCGCCGCGTTGTACCGCAGGGCCTCCAGGACCTCCCGATGCCGCTTGGCTAATGGCGCCTGCTCCGCATGCAGTCGCTCGTCCAGCGCGCGGATGTCGAGTGGGCTTTCCAATACGACAATGGCGCTGACCCAGTCATCAGCGCCACGCGAGGAGAGTTGAGAGTCCAACTCCGGCGAGAACTCAGCCGCATACGTGACGGCGCCAAGGCCGCAAAAGCACGTGATAATTGCGGTCACAAAAAGCAGGACAAAATGTCGCGGAAGTATAGTCATCGGAGCGGGTAGGAGAGCATCACAGTGTCATCGCGCCGGAACGAGCGGGCGCAACGAGACATGAGTCAGAGATAAGTAGAGCGTCGAACCTAATTTATCGTAAATCATGTCACAATGTCAAGCCGAATATCTGTTCACCTTACCATTTGCGATAAACTATAACATGTCGAATATCAGCCATTTAGTACCCTCCGTAGGTCCAGTGGCGGCAGCCTCGGGAATGCCGTTCATCGCCATTTTGGAGGCCAACCTCGTTGACGGTCCCCGCGGGGGTCCGGTTCACTTCGGCATTGCGTATCCGCGACCAATTGACTAAATTGTACAGTGGATACCCCCTCATGCCTCACTTGAATCGATGAAGATCATACTATCCGTTTTGCTCTTCGGTATGGCTTGCGCTATGGCGGCGCCGGTGCATACGACTTACCTCTGGCACCTCGAACAGCCGGTCTATTGGCCGGCTCCGTCCCAGCTATATGCCGGCTATGAGACCGCCTGGGAGTCGATTCAGCATCGCAATGCAGGAGCCTCGCATCCCCAGAATGATCTTACGGAGATCTTCTCAGTCGCCGACCGCGTGGCCGCTTACCAGAGTCGGCCGGCTGCTTCGATTGCGACGATGTCAGGCGTTGATGCCGGGGCGCAGGTCACCTATTCCGGCGGCCTCATTCGAAACGTCGCAAGCCTCGGTTCGGCCAATCAGCTCGGCTACAGCCCGGGCTGGAGCAGTTCCTTCGATCAGGCGCGCGATTGGCAGACCAGCGGCGGCCGGTCGCGTCTCGAGTTGACCGTGATTCCGTATCATCATGCGCTGGCTCCGCTCGTTGACCGCGAAGTACTGAAGAAAGAGATTCAGATCTACCAGTATCTCTACCCGTTCGTATGGGGCTCGACACCGGCGCCATCCACGGGCTTCTTCCCGCCGGAACTGGCCTTCAGTGAGCGGATCATTCCTGTGCTCGCGGAGTGCGGGCTCAGCTGGTGCTTTGTCCCATCCAACCACCTGTCGCGAGCGTGTTCCAATTTCCCGATGGTGTACGGGACCGGCGGCGAGAATTGCAATCCACCCAATCCTGCCGATCAGGTCAATCCGGCGTCGTCGAATTGGTTTTCATTGACGATCAGTCGCGGCTGCACGCCCACGGATGCGGTGCCCTTTGGGTTCCAGCCGCATCGCGCACAGCATATCAACCCCGCCACCGGAGTGGCGGCGCAAGTGATTGTCGTACCCGTCGCCATGGCGATGAGCTGGATGGACGGTTATCAGTCCTATGGTGTCGGCGATATCAATGCAATCGCCTCGCAGAATGACCCCGCGCACCCGATGCTCGTGACTCTGGGACATGACGGCGACAATGCGTTCGGCGGCGGTTACTCCTATTATATGGAGAGCGTGCCGTCATTGACCAGTCAGGCCGTGAGCGCGGGCTATGAGCCCACCACCGTTCCCGAATTTCTCGCCGATCACCCGCTCGCCGGGAGCGATCTGGTGCATGTTGAAGACGGCGCGTGGATCAATGCGGACGGCGATTTTGGTGATCCCGATTTCATCAACTGGAACTGGCCGCCGTACAATTCCTCCGGGCAGTTCGACATCGCGGGCGGCTGGGCGCTGGATATTCGCAATTGGGCGATCATCACCGCCGCCACTAATCGTGTGGTCACCGCCGAGGCCCTCGCAGGGGGCGTAACCCTCGGTGCGGTGCAGGATCCGTCGGTGAATCCCGCGGACGACGCCGAATTGGCCTGGCATTTCCTGCTCGGATCGTTGAATTCCGGCTTCATGTATTACGGCAATGCGCTCGACATGGAAGTCAAGGCCACGGTGGCCTGCAATGCGGCCGTCTCGCACGCCGATGCCGTGCTGGCTCAGGGTGGCGATCCCATACCGCCGACGATCTGGGCCTTGCAGCAGCTTCCGCACAATCCCGGCGGCGTCGGTTTCGGCCCGCTCTACGGATACCAGCAACGTCCGCAGGCCCGCGATTTCTGGGTCTGGACATTTATCCACGATGTCTCCGGCGTCGAAACCGTGACGCTGAACTACCGCCTGGATTTGAATGGTGACAACCCGCTGGCATCGGCACAGAACGAGACCTTCGCCGGAGGCGGCGAGGTGACCTCGTGGCGTTCGCGCGCGATGACCCGTCGCGTTTTTCCCGCCGGCAATGTGTACAATGAAGCTGGGGTTTACTTTGACGTCCTGCCGACCTACATCGCCGAAGAGTATTATTACCACCTCACCGACGGCGAAGTCACCGACTCCGGCGATGTCTTGGTGGATTACTATGTCGAAGCGCTGGATTCGCTGGGGAACATCGCCCGCTCGGACATTTACCACACGTACGTCGGCACGGGCAGTGGTGGCTCGACGCCGGGTGATCGCGTGAGTTGGTCACCGCAGAGTCCAGTCGGCGGCGATCCGGTCACGATTCTCTACGATCTGGCCGCGAGTCCGCTTCCGCCCGCGACCGACCCCGTGTACATTCATGTCGGACACTCCGGCTGGCAGCAAGTCGTGACGCCGGATCCCGCGATGTCGTACGATAGTTCGCTGGCGCGCTGGACTTACACTTATGTTATTCCACTCTCGGCGACGTCCGTGGATTTTGTGTTCCGCACGGCGGCACCGCTGTGGGACAACAACGGCGGGCAGGACTGGCGCATTTCCGTGACCGCCGGCTCCTCAGGATTTGCGCTCGACGGAGCGCTGGATTCGAGCGCGGTTCAGGTGGCGACGAATGGCGCCGTCACGCTCTGGGCAGATTTCGACGGCAACGATCTCTATCTCGCCACCGAGCGCGCGCTGGGCACGGGTTCCGACCGCTTCTTGCTCTTCGCGCAAACTCCGGGTTCACTCCGCGCGGCGCCGTGGGCGAAAGCCGGACAGGTCGCCGATTGGGCCGCCTATCTCGCCGAGGAATCAAGCAACGGTTGGCGCGGCTGGTTTGACGCCACCGGCAGCGTGGGCAGCGCGGCGGGGGCCGTGCTCGAATGCACGATCAATGTCAGCAGTGAACTTGGAGCCTTGCCCCCGCGGATTCACGTCGCCGCGGTAAGTTACAATTCCCCCGACGGCGGTGCGCTCACCGGACAGGCCCCGGCGGCGGTTCTTCCTAATGGCAATGTGGAGTCCGGCGAATGGGCTGTCATCAACCTGCTGCCGGATTCGCTCACGATATCCGCCCTTGGCGGCGCCATCACGCTTCGCTGGTCCCCGGCCTTTGGTGCCGGCGATTACTCGATCTACCGCTCCACCGATCTGACGTCAACGCCGGTGCAAATCGGCAGCTCCGCGGCAACCGAATTCACGGAACCAACTCCCGCGCCGATGGGTTTCTACACCGTTCGCGCGCGCTACTGAGGTTCACCGAACCCGCGTTGCCAAGATGCGTAAAGGCCCGGTCGATCGACCGGGTCTTCTAATTTCTGCCGAGCTTGGTGCCCCCACCCCGCCGGAATCAGCACTCAACTGCAATTTACTGAATGACCGTCGGTACCTGGTTCTCCGCCTCCGCTTTCTCATTCCTCATTTCTGATTTCTGTCCTTGGTCTTCATCCGGTCCGCCAACGATCCGGCGGATGATCGCGGCCCGTCTTGCCACATAGGGTCCATTGACCTTGTATCGCCGTGGCGAGGGGATGATCGCCGCCAATCGACAGGCCTGATCGAGTGCAAGCTGCCGCGCGTGGACATGGTAATGATACTGCGCCGCTTCCTCGATTCCAAAGACGCCCGGTCCAAACTCAATCACATTCAAATAGAGCTCGAGGATCCGGTCCTTCGACAGCAGCAGTTCGAGATTGAAGGTGATTAGCGCTTCGCGAGCTTTTCTCAGATAGCTGCGACTCGGCGACAGAAACAGATTCTTGGCCAGTTGTTGGGTAATTGTGCTGCCGCCGCGTTTGACCTTGCCGTTCTTTTCGTTGTGTTTCAGCGCCGTGCGGATCGCCTCCCAGTCGAAGCCGGAATGCGCATAGAAGCGGTCGTCCTCCGCCGCGACAACCGCCAGTTGCACTACCTTGGGAATCTCCGTCAGCGACACCCACGTTTGCTTGATTTCGAGCGGCTTATTGTCATGTTTCGCTTCCCGGGCCCGCATTCTCATCCACGCCGTACTGCGCGGATTTTGCACCTTCAGCAAGGCCACCTGTAATGTAGTCACGACAATCCCCAGCACCGCCATTATCGCGATCAGCCAGATCAGCCGTTTGAAAATCCAGCCCATCGTCGTCAGCGATACCGTCCCACCAGCCGGCTCACGGCAAACCCGGCAACCAACGCGGCGACGATGGCCGGGCCGGCGGCGAGATTGAATGCAATCGCGGCGAACATCCCCCCCACGGCGCAGACCAGGGCGATCCCGGCGGAAATCAGCACGACACTTATCGCGCGCGGGGACCAATAGGCCGCCGCCGCGGCGGGAATCACCAGAAACGCTCCCACCAGCAGAATTCCCACAATCTTCATGACCACGGCAATCGTCACCGCCAACAAGACCAGCAGCGCGTACCGGAACAACTCGACCGGATATCCGGCGACTTGCGCGCCTTCCGGATCAAACGCATAGAATGAGATGATTCGCCAGTATTTACCCAGGATACCGATCGTAACCGCGGCCAGCAGACCCAGCACCAGCAGGTCGCCGGGCATGACCGCGACGATGCTGCCGAACAGGTAGCTTTCGAGATGCGTCAGGAATCCGCGTCGGAGCGAAATCAGCAGCAGTCCACCGGCCAACGCCGCCGAGAGCAGTATGCCGATCGCGCTGTCCTCGGAGACCTTCGCGTTTCTGGCAACCCAGCCGATTCCGGCAGCACAGATTAACGCCACCGCCAGGGCGGGCCAAACTACCGGCAGATCGAACACCAGCCCGATCGCCACGCCCGCAATCATCGAGTGCGCGATCCCGTGGCCCATGAAGGCCAGTTTGCGCTGCACGACGAAGAAGGACAGCAGTCCGCCCGTCAAGGCCATCAACGTCGCGGCCAACAAGGCGCGCTGCACGAAGGGCAGTGTGAGCATGGCCATCGGACTCATCAGTGTCGATGCTTCCGCAGCACGCGATGGGGAACACCGTGATCGTGGAAGATCACTTCGGCAGGACAGCCGTAGGCTTTTTCGATCGCCTCGCCCGTCAGTTTGTCCGGGCGATCATGGAAGTGCAATAGAATATTGAGGCAGGCCAGTCGATCCGCCAGCGGTGCGATTACGCCGACATCGTGAGACACGAGTACGACCGCCATGCCGTGTTCGCTTCTCCACTTCGCGATCCACGAGAGCAGCAGGTCTTGCCCTTGTTGATCCACGCCCACGGTCGGCTCGTCGAGCAGCAGCAGTTGGGGCCGGCACGCCAGCGCCCGCGCAATAAACACACGTTGTCGTTGACCTCCGGAGAGTTCCCACAGCGGCCGGTTGGCGAGCGACTCGATCCCCACGAGCGTCAGCGCCTCGTCAACTCGCTCGCGGCGTTCGCCACGTGAGAGCGCGGGCGATTTCCGCGAGGTGGTTCCCATTTCCACGACGTCACGCACCAGCGCGGGATATCGCGGCGGCAATTCGCGCGTTTGCGGCACCACGCCGGTCCGCGCGCGCCAACCGAAACTTCGGTGCGGAGTCTCGCCGAACATCTCGACTCGACCGTCGTATTCCGTCTCGAGTCCCAGCAGAATTCTCAGGAGCGTCGTCTTCCCACCGCCGTTGGGGCCGATGATCCCGAGGAATTCACCCGCTTCCACGCGCAGGGAGACCTCCCGCAGCACGGCAGCCTCGCCGTAGCGAAAGGTCAGTTCTTCAATCTCAATGATGGATTTGGTCTCGTTCACGTTTCAGTCCATCTGCGTTTCCACGACCGGGACGTCCTTTTCGAGCACGATCCAGAGAATGCAGCCGACAATGACGGCCCCGCCGAGCAGCGTCAGCAGCGGCGGTATTTCACGCATGAAGATCGCCGCCAGAATTGTCGCCCCCACCGGTTCGCCCAGCACGGCGGCGTTGACCACAAAGGCCCGCAGATGCCCGATCGAATACGTGAGCAGCGAATGTCCGATCAGCGTCGGCACCAATCCTAGCAGCGCCAGGCTCGTCCAGCTCGCGTTGCTGAACCCGGTCAGCGGAATCGCGAACAGCTGTGTGAGCACGAACAGGAAGAGGGTTCCTGAAATGTGTACCGTCGTCATGTACGGGACGAGTGGCGTGTTCTGGCGCAGCTTTCTCGCGGCAATCGAGTACAGCGATGCGAGGATCGCCGCCGCGATCGCTAACAGATTTCCCGTCATGGCGAATTCGCCGCCGCTCGACAGCGCGATCAGCGCCACACCGCCCAACGCGCCGCAGATCGCCAGCAGCGCCCGCGCGCTCACGGCCTCCTTCAGCAACACCCAACCGAAGAACGCGGTGAACATCGGCTGCATGGAGGTCAAAAACGTGGCCGCGGCGACGGAAGTGAACTTCAGGCTCGAGATGAAGCAAATTTGATGCAGCGCGATGACCATGGTCGCGGCCGCAATTTGTCCCGCGGTCTTCCCCGGCAGATTTCTGAGTTCCGCGCGGAACTTCGGCAGCAGCAATAACGGTAGAAAGCATGCCCCCGCGATCGCACCTCGCCAGAACGCCGTCGCCATCGCCGGGGCATCGGCCATCCGCACGAAGATCGCGGCCGAAGAGACCGCCATCACGGCCGGGAGCAGCGCGGCACGGGCGCGCTCGGACTCACGCACAGCTCGGCATCGGACTGGTCACGAGGCGCCGTCGGAGTGGCTTGGGAATTGCTGATTTGCGGTGGATAGGCACCATTGTGATGCCGAATATACGAAAAGCTGTGACGGCATGCAAGCTGCAAACTCAGCAGAGCACACCCCTTACGCTTGCATTTCGCGTCAGAAATGAGTACGTTTCCGGTAGTCGAACGGAGTCCCCTAATGCCGCGGAGAATCGCCCACAATCGCCTGTTGTTGACCGGAGTTCTGGCCCTGACGACCGCACTTCAGTTCGCAGTTGCGCAGCCGCTGGAGCCCTTGGGCAGCCTGAACATGACCCCGCGAACCGGGTTGCGGGGGGTCGCAGACCGGGTGTATTGCGTAGGAAACAACAATTTCGCCGTCGTGGATGTCAGCGATCCGGCCTCGCCCATGATTATCGGCCAGGTTGCGCCGGGCGTCCCCGCCCTCGCCACCGTGGATGTCAGCGGCGGCTTTGCCTATTGCGCAGGCGGTGCCACCGGGTTGGTGATTATTGAATCAACGGATCCCTCCGATCCGGTCTGGCGCACGAATCTGGCCCTCGCCGGGCAAGTCCGTGACGCGGTCGTCCTCGACACCCTCGTGGCCGTGGCGACGTCGGCCAACGTTTCGCTGATCGGCGTCCGCAACCCGCTGCAGCCGCATCTCCTGACCACTTTCGGTCGCATCTCGAGCTCGGTCCGCTGGGATCCGCAAGGCACAAAGCTCTACGTGGGCAGTCAAACCGGCGCCTTCGCCCTCAGCGTGCAGCATTATGACAGCGCGGGCGCGACGCGCTATCGGTTGACGGCGGCGGGCGAGTACGGCTCGCAGGAAATGACTCCGCATGATATCGCCGGGAGTTACGTTACCTATGCTCGCGGCGCGGACGCGGTTGCTGTTCGCGCGTCAAACTACTCACTGGCCGGAATTCACTCGGTTCCTTCGGCGATTCGGGCGGTCGCGGGTGGCAACGGCTTTTCGTTCGTGGCACTGGCCACGGGCAGTTTGCAGTATCTCGATCAGCGCGGTGACACGCCCGAGTTTGTGGCGGCGGCGGGTCTGCCCTCCACATCCACCGGACTGACGCTCGCGCACGGCGGCGGACAGCCGCTGGTTGTGGCATCGACCTCCGCAGGGTTATCGATCTTCGCTTACACTCCGCTCGTGGTTGACGACAACCCGCATTCCACGCTGCCGCAATCTCTCTCGCTGCAAGCGTTTCCGAATCCGTTCAACCCCAGCGTGACGCTCACATTGTCGGTGCCGGTCCCGGGCGATTACGCGCTAGATGTATTCGATCTCACCGGACGCATCGTGAGCAGTGAGCACCGGTTTATGAGCGCCTTGACGACGACGATGCTCGACTTCAGCGGCCTCGCTTCGGGCGTCTATTTTGCCCGGCTGCACGGCGCAGCACTCAGCACAACCACCAAGTTGCTCTACCTGCCGTAGGAACGTTTCCGCTCCGCGCGCCCCGAACGGAGCCTTCGGTCTCTGCCGGAATCGCGAGCTGCCGCCGTACAGGGTCCCTCGATCCTGTTGGAGTCGGATTTCCGCATTTCTGCGTTTCTCCATTTCCGTATTTCTATTCCCATGCCCTTCCTTCAACTCATCGTCGAAGCGCTGCTCTATTATCTGGCCTGCAGCTTTGTCGCCAAGCGTCGCGAGGAAGCTCCGGGCCTGATCCGCATCTTCCTCGTGGTCCTGCTCATGGCGTTCGTCTCCGGCGGCGTCAAGTACGTCATCGGTGACTTCTGGCTCACGAGCGGAATCCTGTTCATGTTCAACTTGTTCGTGCTCTGGGTTGGTCTCGGCATCGGCTTCTTTCGCACGATTCTCGCCGCGGTGCTGGTCTTCGTCTTGCGCTCGATTCTGGAGCGCGCCTTCGCGGTTCCCCCGGGCCCGGCCATGTTTAGCTGATTCGCGGCGTGACTGACCGCCGCATCTTCCTCGCGACCGCGTTTCTCCGTGCGATGTCCACGGGCATGGTCGGCGTGTTGCTGGGGATTTACTTCGCGCGGATCGGTCTCGGCGCGTCCACGATCGGGCTGCTCATTGCCTGCGGACTCGCCGGGGCCGCGGTTGCGGCGCTGCTTGCGACGCTGGCCGCCGGGACCATCGGTGCGCGCCGTTTTCTGGTCTCGCTCTCGCTGCTCGGAGCGGTCGGTGGTATCGCGGTTGCATTCGGTTCGCAGCCCGGTCTGATTGCTGTCGCGGCCTTTATCGGCATGCTGAACGGCATGGGCCGCGATCGCGGCGCCGCGCTGATTGTCGAGCAGGCGGCGCTGCCCTCGGCGACGGATGACCGCGGTCGCACGAAGCTCTTCGCCTGGTACAACGTCTATCAGGACGTCGGCCACGCGCTCGGCAGCCTGTTCGCGGGACTGCCCTCGCTGCTTCGATTGCTCTTCGATTTCGATGAACTGACCTCGCTTCGTTTTGCGCTTGCCGCTGCCGCCTGCCTGCTGCTGATTTCCAGTTTGCTCTACCTGCGGCTCTCGGCGGCGGTTAGCGCACCCGTGCCGACTCGTGTGCGGCTCTCGCCGGAATCGCGCCGGATTCTGGTTCGCATCTCGGCGCTCTTTGCGCTCGACGGGCTGGGCGGTGGTTTTCTCACGGCTTCGCTCGTTTCGTATTTTTTCTACGAGCGCTTCGGCATCAACGAGCAGCTCATCGGCGGGCTGTTCTTCGCCGCGCGCGGGCTGAACGCGGTTTCGCATCTCGGCGCGGCCTGGCTCGCGAAGCGCATCGGACTCGTGAACACCATGGTGTTCACGCACATTCCTTCGAGTCTGCTCCTGGTCACCGTCGCGATTGCTCCGACCTTTCCCATCGCCGCCGTGCTCTTTTTGCTTCGCGAGGGCTTGGTTGAGATGGACGTTCCCACCCGCCAAAGCTATGTGATGGCGGTAGTGAAACCCGCGGAGCGCGCCACCGCCTCCGGTGTCACCCATCTGGTACGCCTCGGCGCGTGGGCGGCGGCACCCTCCTTCGCGGGGGCGTGCATGCAATCGCTAACACTCGGTGCGCCGTTATTCTTCGGCGCGGGCATGAAGATTACTTACGATATCCTGCTCTGGCTTTCCTTCCGCCATACGCGCCCCCCGGAGGAATGCTGAGCTCGCCCGCCTCACCTGCATTGGTTTTTGAGTTCCAAGTTCCAAGTTTCAAGTTTCGCCCCCCGTTCCCCGTGCATCGATTCCTCCGCTCGCTATTGGTTTTATTCGCCCTTCGGCCCGCGCTGGCCGCCGAACCGTGGATTCTCCGCTTTCCCGAGATTTCCTACGATGACCGCCACGTCTATTTTTGTGGCGAGCGATGGTGCGGTTACCTAAGCGTCGGCTTGGAGGCGATGCTGACCGTGCCCCGTGACTCCGTCTCGCCGCCTCCGCTCCCCCCCACGGAGATCGTCAGCGTGCTGCTGAACGGCGAAGAGTACGTGGCTCGCGGCAGCGAGATTCTGTTGATTCATCCTCCCGCTCCGGATTCTGCCTACACGCTGCTTAGCCCGGGTTTGGAGTCGATGCGATTGCTCAGTGAACTCGTCAGCGCGGAGGATCGTCCCGCCCTGGATCCGGTCGAACTGACCGGTCCCATCACGGCCGCCCGCTCGCGCGTGTTCTTCGGCCTGCAATTGCGGGATCGCAGTTCCGGTGCGATGACCGGCGGCATCGGTTGGATCGACCCGGCCACGCAACAACTCGCGCGCATCTACACACCGGCCTTGCAAGGACTGAAGCCGGTCTGGATCGCGGCCATTGGCGATACAATTCATGCGCTCTTTGAGCAAACGCGCCAGGGTGAACGTGTCAAGACGAAATGGATTCGTTGCTCCGCCACCGCGCCCGAGTTGTTCGAGATTGATCTTGCCCAAAACGGGATTCCGGGCGAGGTCATCATCGCCATGCAGCAATGGCATGGCTTGATCGTGCTGAGTACCGATGAAGCGGTTGCCGTTCACCGGCCCACGAAGACGGTCGCCTGGACGACGCGAACGTATGCTCCCCTCCAGTCCGATTGGCTCTACCTGCGCAAGTTCACGGCGCCGGGCCTGGGTGACACCGTGCGCTTTCTTTCGATACCGAAGGGCCGCCCGACGATTGTGAAAGCGTGGATCAAGGACTGGGTCGAGGTCGGCTCGCCGGACGGCGTGGAGGCATACGTTGATCCGCGCCAGTGGGTCGCCGATTCCTCCCTCTGGACGCAAACCGACTGGGGCTGTGAAAAGCCCTGTTTCGCACGCGTTCGCGTTCCGAGCAAAGGTGCGTATCTCGAAGGGGATCTGACGGATACTCCGCTGACCCTGATCGGCTTTGACACTATTGGAGCAAAAGTCGGCTTTCGCGCCGCCTGGATTCCCGCGCGCCGTCTGGCACCGGTCCTGCTGCCCGTTCGTTGAAACATTTGGTATTCCATGAAATCTAACATATTGAGACTCACGCGGATTCAAGTTTGCTACCGCACCGGGCTGAGCTTTCGCCGGGTGGCTGAAACCGGTCCTGCGGCACGCTTCATTTTGCGTGCCGGCTTGCTAACGCTGGCGCTGTGCCTTTTCGCCACGGGACCGAACGCCCCGGCAATCGCCCAGACTGCCTCGTCGGACCAGACCCAGGAGGAGTTGCTCGGGCAAGCGGAGCAGGCCGTTGAGAAAGGCCGCGCCGATCAACTCGACGTGTATTCGCCGAAGCATTTTGGTCGCGCGGCGGACGCGCTGGACGAGGCTCGCTCGCTGATCGAGCGCAAGCGCGAACGCGAGCTGATTCGCATCAAGCTCATGAGCTGCCTTGACGAGGTCAAGGAAGCGCGGGAGTCCGCCAAGGTCGTTCGCTCGAAACTGGGTCCCGCCATTGCGGAACGAACGGCCGCGGCGGACGTCCATGCCGATCAGCTCAATCCGGACGGCTGGAAGCGCGCGGACGACAAGCTGTATGCCGCGGTTCGCGACATTGAGCGCGGAGTCGAGTCGATTCCTGACGGCGAGATCCAGGAGATCGCCGGTGCCTATCGGGCGCTGCGCCGCGAGGCCATGCGCACCCAGATTCTCGGTGAATCCCGCTCGCGGATCGAGACGGCGCAGCAGCGCGGTGCGGAGAAGCTCGTTCCCACGCTCGTGCTGCGCGCGCATCAAGCGCTGGGTCGAGCGGAGGCCGCGCTGGCGCAGGAGAATTTGGATCAGGCCCGCACCGATGCGACCCTGGCCACGGGTGTCGCCGACCACATCACCGGTCTGATGGGTTATGTGGACACCGCGGAGCGGCAGAAGAACTCGTGGGAGACGGCGCTGCTCCCCTATGATGATCTGCTCGAGCGCATCGCGCGCAGACTGGGCGGCACGCTTGATTTTTCGCATGGCGGCGCAGCTACCTACGATCAATTCGAGACGATGATCTCGCGGACGACCGACTCCGTACAGGCCGTGGCCGCGCAGTTCGCGACGACGAATGCGTCGCTTGAAGCCTCATTACAGGAGGCGCAAACCAGCCTCGCCGACGCACAGAACCGGATCATTCAACTCGAGCAGCGGATCAAGACGCTGGAGAGTCAACACTCGGAGTCGAAAGGCGCGTTGCAGAAGAACACGGAGCTTACGCAGCTCATTGCGCAGGCCCAGGAGCTGTTCAAGCCCGGTGAAGCGGTGATCCTGCAGGATGAGCGGGGGCGCGTGGTCATTCGCGTGTACGCGGTCAACTTCGCCGCCGGCCAGAGCGACGTTGAGAAATCACAGCTCAAGATCATCGGCAAGGTCGCGACGGCGGTGCAGAAGTTTCCCGGCGCCAAGATCACGGTCGAAGGTCACACGGACTCCGACGGCAAGGAGGAAGTGAACCAGACGCTGTCCGAACAACGCGCGCTGGCGGTCGGCGCCGCGCTGGCCGATGCCTTGAAGGTCCGGGCAGACACCTTGACGGCGATGGGTTTCGGCGAGAGCAAACCGATTGCCGACAACGCCACCAAGGAAGGCCGTGCTCGCAATCGTCGCATTGACGTCGTGCTGACTCTGCCGTAAGCGTTTCGCCGAGCGGACCGCCCTCAGTCCGCCGGAATCTGCGTCGGGTCCCTCCTCCGTTCACAGGGGGGCAGGGGGGTCGCTTCGCTCGCCGAGCCGGGCGTCCTCGCCTGGCCGGAATCGGAGCAAGTGGCGCTTCGATTTTCATCGAGCATGTAACTTTCTACTCACAGTCCGGGCACCCTGACCGAGTGTCTCGGCAAGATCACTTCCGCATCAGGCCCACGTTTGATTCCGCCCGTACAAACTTCGCAATTTCAGTACCCGAACCTACGACTGCCATGAATCGCATCCTCATCCTCCTCGCCGCGCTGCTGCTGACGACGGCAGCCTTCGCGCAACTCCAATCATCCTATCTTCCCGATTATTCAGCGGGCGTGAACGCTCTCGCGTCCACACCGGGAACATACGGCGGCGCGCTGGGCGCGTTCTGGAATCCCGCGGCGTGGGGCGCCATGGGCGGATGGGAGGCCGCGCTCTCGTGGAGTGACCGGAATGTACATCCCAAGCGCCTCGACGACTGGTCGCTCGCGCTGGGCACGGACGGGATCGGCTTCGCCATGCGCAGCACATACACGCCGCATCCGCGCAATTCGCTGCTCTTTGATCGCCTGAACGATTATTCGCTCGGCGTGGGCGGCGGCGACCCCGATAACTACTGGGGTCTTTCGTACAACTGGTCCAAGGGCGGATCGTATCAGGAAGTCCGCGATCACTATTTGACGGTGGGCTCCATCTATCGACCCTTCCCCTTCGTTTCCGTGGGCGGCACGTCGTCATTGACGCTCGATAAACTGGATTACAACGCGACCGCCGACGTGGGCTTGCGGCCATTTTCCAATCATCGTGTCACCTTTTTCGGTGACGTGGCCGCGGGGCATTTCGAATTCAACACGCCCGAACGGATGCAGTACGGCGTCGGCGTCGAAGTGCAGCCGCTCAATGGCCTCCGCGCCGCGCTGAAAATGTCGAAGCCCTATGCCGAGTCGCAGGACAAACTACTGTCGCTGAGTATCGGCGCGTCGATCGACGGCCTCGGCTTCAATGTCGTTCCGCACTTCGATAAGGATCAGGAGCACATCTCGACCAGCTACGTCGCGCGCGTGGGCGAGCAGGAACCCACCATCGACCCGGCAAAGTACTTCGCCAAGGATGACAAACTCGTTACGGTCGGTATGAAGGGCGTGTTGACGTATCAGAAAGAGAAGATCGGTGCGCCTTACAAGATCCCGCTCTGGCCCACGCTGCAAACGATCGAACAGGCCAAACGGAATCCCACGGTCGGCGGCATCGCGCTCAATCTTTCCGGCTTCAACGGTGGTCGCGAGCTGGTTTGGGAGCTGCGCGAGAAGTTGGTCGATTTCAAGTCGGCGGGGAAGCAGGTTTACATCTATTTTGACAATGTCGGGATGACGGGCTATTATCTGGCCAGCGTGGCCGACTACGTCTGGATCGATCCGCAGGGCGGTATCGTGATTCCCGGTTTCGTCGCCGGCCGCACGTTCTGGAAGGGCTTCTTCGAGAAGATCGGCCTCGGCGTGGAGGAGTGGCGTTTCTTCACCTACAAATCCGCCTTCGAAGCGTTCTCCCGAAAGGACATGTCCGCCGCCGACAAGGAGCAGCGGCTGACGATGATCACCGATTTCTACGAGCAATGGCTGGCGGATATTGCGGCATCCCGCGGTTTGACTCGCGAGCAGATCGAAGCGGGCGTGGACACGATGGGCATTTTCACGCCCGACGAGGCGCTGGCCGGCGGACTTGTGGACACGGTGGGCCGCTGGGATGATGTGAAGGATTTCGCCGAACTCCTGACCGGAGACAAACCCGGCACGCTCTCCGTCGCGGAGTTAAAGAAGGCGCGCAATGCCGATCCGGATTGGGGCAAGCCGCCGGAAATCGCAGTCGTGTACGCAGTCGGCGAGTGCGCCATGGACACCGGCATCAAGGGTCGTAGCACCTCGCGCACGTTGCGCAAGCTCGCCAACAACAAGCACGTCAAGGCCGTGGTACTGCGCGCGGATTCTCCCGGCGGCGATGCGTTGCCTTCCGATCTGGTCGCGGCGGAGATGGACAACATCAGCGATTCCAAGCCGATGATCGTCACGCAGGGCGGAGTCGCGGGCTCCGGAGGCTACTGGATCAGCATGAACGCCGACCGCATTTACAGTTCGCCGTTTACGGTTACCGGCTCCATCGGGGTGATCGGCGGCTGGCTATGGAATGACGGCCTCGGCAGTAAGACCGGATTCACTTCGGATTACGTTAAGGTCGGTCAGCACGCGGAAGTCGGTTTCGGCATCACCCTGCCGTTCTTGGGTCTGACCGTACCCGAACGCAATCTCGACAGCACCGAGCATTTGCGCGTGGAGCGCTTGATTCGCGGCATGTACAAGCAATTCACGGAGAAAGTCGCGGACGGTCGGCTGCTTACCGCGAGCTATGTGGATTCCATTGGTCAGGGTCGCGTCTGGAGCGGTAAACGCGCGTTGGAGAACGGTCTGGTTGATGAGATCGGCGGCATGGAGGCGGCCATTGCCCGTGCGAAGTCCGATGCGAAGCTGAAACCAAACGCACGCGTGAAGCTCGTCGAGTATCCGAAGCCTGCCTGGATCAACCCTGCGCTCTTCGGTGGACCATCGGTGCTGACCGCGCTAACGACTCTCGTGACCGGCCGCGAACGTCCGGAGGGGACGACCTCCCCGGACTACGAACTAAGCTATTGGCGGAAGTTGAGTGCATCGGGAGGCAAGCCTCTGTACATGGTTTCGCCGGAGGATATCCCGGTCGAGGACCATGAGGCCGGGCTGGGTGGTTTGCCGGCCAAGTAACGTAATCTAAACGTTTACATAGCATTACGTTAAATCGCGAGCGGCGGGCCGGGACTGGGTTCGCCGCTCGCGTCTTGACACGCGTGAGAAAACTCCGTAAATTAGGTGTCTAAATTGAATTGCGGGCCCGTCGGGTTCGGAATTTCGATTTTCAATTTTCGATTTTCTGCATTTCTCTTCGGAGTTCCCCATTCCTCCCAAAGTGAAGACCCGTCCCGGCGTGAAGTCGCACGGGGTGCCGGGCGAAAAACCTAAGGCCAAGGCCGCTCCGCGGTTTCAGGTTCCGTTTACGCGCAAGAACTATCTCTGGCTGGGGATCGGGTTGGCGGTGTTGCTGGTGGGTTATGTTTGTTTGGCGCAGCCGCCGGCGGACGGATTTTTGAGTTTGACGTTGGCGCCGATCTTATTGACGACGGCGTACGTTGTGATTTTTCCGTACGCGATCATGGCACATGAGCGGACGGTGGACGCAGGCGCGGGGCAACCGAAGGGCGATTAGCTCAGCTGGTCCAGAGCGCCTGCTTTACACGCAGGATGTCGGCGGTTCGAATCCGTCATCGCCCACAAAGTCGCTGGTACCCCGAACAGGTGTCTCCCGACCCTGCCGGAATCGGATTCGGCTTTCAGGTTTCAAGTTTCAAATTTCAAGTTTCGCGTTTTTGGCGTGGGGTCGTAGTTCAGTTGGTTAGAACGCCAGCCTGTCACGTTGGAGGTCGCGGGTTCGAGCCCCGTCGGCCCCGCCAAGTTATCAAGCCCTTGTTGAGCTCGCTCGGCAGGGGCTTTTGTTATGATTGCAATCGAACCTCTGATTAATCACTCCCAAAAGCGATTCGCATGAAGGCTACTCGACTCAGAACAATCGTCACGGCCGCTGCGCTCGTCAGTGCTCTCGCTCACCTGTGCTATCCAAGTGTCGTGGTTGATGTCGCAACCCTGACACTAATTGCTATTGCTGTCATCCCTTGGTTAACTCCTCTGTTCAAGTCCGTTGAACTTCCGGGTGGTCTAAAGGTTGAATTCCCCGAACTGAAAAGCGTAGAGGAACGGGCAGAAAGAGCCGGACTTTTGGCGGCCAAGACCAATGACCACGCGGCTATTCGCTACCCCTTCCAAATAGTTGGCGATACCGATTCAAATCTCGCTCTCGCGGGTTTGCGGATCGAGATAGAAAAGCGCCTCATGCAAATTGCGGATGCAGGAGGCGTCGGGACTCAGCGCGGCAGTATTACGCGGCTTCTCAAAGAGCTAAGCACTCGAGAGCTAATTGACAATGACGATCGCGACGTCCTTGCTGACCTCATTTCACTACTAAACTCCGCAGTGCATGGCGCATCCGTTGATCGTGCGGCTGCTGACTGGGCGCTGGAGGTTGGTCCGCGAATACTGCAAGCTTTGGACAATCGGATTGATGAGACCGCAGCCCGAGCGCCGGACACTACCCTTCCTATCCGGATACTGGGCATTCTCGCGGTCAAGGAATTATCGACTCAAAGCATCATGGACGAACTTGGCTTGGATTTTCGCAATGATGTCGAATCGAGAAATGCCGTCCAGAGTGCGATCGGTGAGTTATTCGACGCAGGCAGAATCGAGCAAGGTTCCTTGTCGGGCTGGTACCGAGCTAGAAAGCAAACTTGAGCCTCGGCCCGATCAGTGGACCAGCAAGAATGTCATCATTAGCAGAAATCCAACTCCCTCTTACACGCGGCGGCACGTGCGGCACATGCACCGCTCGAAGGAAGTGCCTGGCTTGCAGATACCTCCAGAACAGTGCTACATCAGACAGGAATCGACCAATATTACAGATAAACTGCTGATGGAAGATATTGAGGATATCTACTCGGAGTTAGGCAAGTACGTGGTCTGCTTTCAACACCTCGAGAGCAAAATTCTCCAAATTGCTTGGTTCCTTGATGATCCGGCGCACGCGCACAATTCAGGCACGAGGTATGTAAGCATGCGGTTCCATGAGTTGATCAAGATCATCGAATCCAATCTTGTGCGATACGCGGAGAAGATTCAGTTGGATGGTATCGAGCAGTTCTCTGTCGACATTGGTTCAGTCACGAAACAATGCCAAGAAGCAGGTCGCAATCGCAATAGACTTGTTCATTCACACTATTTGCACTTGGAGGCTGGGGGACATGTCGAAACAATCATCCGATCATATTCAGGCAAGGGAGTCGTCGACTCTCGCCCTCAGATATTCTGCGACAACGAGGAACTGCGTCTTGGGTCATTTGCCAACGCAATTTTCGAGATTGCTGGATTGTCGTTCATACTTGGCCTTCTGCATAACCAACTCATTGGCTGGCACGGCAATACGAAACCCATATATAGCGGATTCTTGCTGGCGGATACGCGCCTCAGGTATGTCGAGCACTAAGAGCAACAGTTTCCTTTCCCGCGGCGGCATGTGTCTTTCGTCTTCACATGCCCCGCTCGGGAGACCCCCCCTCGGCGGCACGCGCCGGCATGCCCCCGGCTCGGGAGCAACGTCGCGCGTCAGTCCTGACCTGATCAATCCGGCCGTCTGCAATCGCCTCGCGTACCACCTGGCAAGGGTTATCAAAGTATGAGCGGTGCTTATTCAAGTTTGCTAGTGCTTCACCTGCTGGGGCTGGTCACACGGGATAGCTATGAAGTCCTCAAGCAGTCCGGTCGCGTCCGTTCGGGGCACAAGTTGCTGTTTGCCGGCATCTTTGCCGCGATGACTCTGCTCTGGGTTGGCTGGTTTGCCATGTGCCCGTTCGATCCGTTTCCGCTCCGCATTCCGAGCCTCGTCCGCTGGACAGGTCTCGGGGCGGTGATCCTGGGCTGGGGTCTCGGCATCGGGGCGGTTGTTCAGTTACGGGGACTGGAAGACATCGACCGTCTGATTACCACCGGCTTGTTTTCGCGAATCCGCCACCCCCTGTACACGGCGTTCGTCTTCTGGATCGTGGGCTGGAGTCTTTTTCACGGCGCGGGACTGAGCATGGCGGTGGGAATCCTCGGCATCGGAAGTATTCTCTTCTGGAGACGGCTGGAGGAACAGGCGCTAATCTCGCGATACGGAGATCTCTATCGAGACTATCGGGCGCGAACGTGGTTCTGATTGTTCTCCCGAAACCACCCCCCGCCCTCTCCCCACCCCTCCCCTCTTTCTTTGTCTCTTACTGAGTCCCCTTGCAGGTAATCGTAAATATGACTTATATTGTCATAATACCCATTTTCACTCACAGGGAACAGGATAAACATGCGAACACGGCTTTTCGGTTTGACACTTGTGCTACTCCTCGTGGCTTTCGGTACGGTCGCGATGGCGGCTCTGCCCTCGATTGAAGGCACCTACAAACTCACGTCGCGCAAACTCGCTGACGGCACGACGCTCGGTGAGAAGGACCTGCACGGACTCTACACGCTCGTGGACGGCCACCGCAACTTCAACGTCGGCTGGATGGATCCCAGCGGCAAGCACTTCTCCTACTCCATGATCTCGACCTATAAGCTGACGGACAAGGAATATACGGAGACGGTCGTGTTCAGCGTCATGAACGACGAAATAGGCGTGATGCCCGGCTCGAAGCCCGGCACCGGCCCGGTCTATGCGATGGGCGAGACCAAGACGGTTCCGGTAACCGTAGAAGGCTCGAAGGTTTCTTTCCGTGCCCCGTTCGATCCGCCCGCGCTCGTCTTCGATGGCAACACAATCACCGGCACGCTCGAAGGCGTGTTCGTTGACACGTGGGAAAAAGTGAAATAGTCGCCGGCGGCCATCGTCCTCCAGCGTGCTTTCATCGCCAACAAACACGAACCGAGGCTCGCGCTTCGGTTCGTTGGTTTCCATAGGCGGCCGTTGTCATGAGTCTTCTGCTGCCCCGCTCGGGGGGGCCGCTCCATCCGGTGCCACCCATCGTCGCCGTCGGGATATCCACGCCTCCCGGGTCTCTGGCTCAGCGGATTCCAATTTCCAGCTATTGACTTTTTGTACAAATGTTCGTATATTATAAAATTCGTGCCCTCTGTAATAGGACCGTTCTGGTCAACTATCACCCGCCATCCCCTGCTATTCGTTATCCCATTCCGCCCGAACCTTGGGTCTTTTTAGCTCATGAAGCTGGGCCCAACATCCGCTTTATCAACCGCTGCCGGGGTTTGTTTGGTCAAAAGCATTTCAAACTGACGCCCCCGAAACTCCGCAAACGATGACATTCAGCCTGAAGAGTGCGCTTCCCACCCTGAATATCGGTGATCTGACCGCTCGTATTCCAATTATCCAGGGCGGCATGGGCGTGGGAATCTCCCTCTCCGGCCTCGCGGCGGCAGTGGCAAACGCGGGCGGCATCGGTGTCATCGCGACGGCTGGCATCGGCATGAATGAGCCGGATTTCTACCGCGACTTCGTAGAGGCCAACAAGCGCGCGCTGCGCGAAGAGATCCGCAAGGCGCGCGCGGCCACCAACGGCGTGCTCGGCGTAAATATCATGGTGGCCCTGTCGAATTTCGCCGATCAGGTTCGCACCGCGATTGAAGAAGGCATCGACGTAATTTTTTCCGGCGCCGGCCTGCCGCTCAATCTGCCGAAATTCCGCCTGCCCGAAACGAATACGAAGCTGGTTCCGATTGTCTCCTCCGGTCGCGCCGCCGCGATGATCTGCAAACGCTGGCTGGAGAAATTCGATTGTGTGCCTGATGCGCTGGTGGTCGAGGGTCCGCGCGCAGGGGGTCACCTCGGCTTCAAACCCGAGCAAATCGCTGATCCTGATTTCGCACTTGAGAAGCTCGTGCCGGAAGTCATCGCGGCCGTGGAGCCGTTCGTCACGCCGGATCGGCCCATCCCGGTGATCGCCGCGGGTGGTGTGTATACCGGCGCGGACATTTACAAGTTTATCCGGTTGGGCGCGGCGGGGGTGCAAATGGGAACGCGCTTTGTCGCCACCGAAGAGTGCGATGCTTCACGCGAATTCAAGCAGACCTATGTGGACGCGCGCGAGGCGGACATCACGATCATCAAGAGTCCGGTCGGCCTCCCCGGCCGCGTGATCCGCAACCCCTTCGTCGAGGCCATGGGTCGCGGTGAAAAGGAGCCCTTTGCCTGTCCCTATCACTGCATCATCACCTGCGATTACCAGCGGAGTCCCTACTGCATCGCGCTCGCGCTGATGAACGCAAAGAAGGGCAATCTCAAACACGGCTTCCCGTTCGCCGGTGCCAATGCCTACCGCGTTAATGAGATCACGACCGTTCAGCAGTTGGTCGATTCGCTGGTTGCCGGCTTCGATCAGGCCGCCCAGCACCAGCCCTGATCGTGCTGCACACGCTCTTTAGCTTTTCGCCTTTTCGCTGTTTCGCATTTTTCTACCATGCCCGCCTGCTGCTTCACTGAGAAATCCCGCAAGCCCACGGCCGCTGCTCTGTGGGGCGCGCTCGGCGACGCCGCCGCGGTCTGGCACGAATTCAACGCCTACCTCGACGATCTTTTCGATCCCATCTCGCGGGACTGGAAGTTCATGCAATCGGGCTGGGTGCTCGTCACCAAACGGCGCACGCGTACCGTCTGCTATCTGTTCCCCGCTGACGGCCACTTCACCGTCGCTTTCGTCTTCGGCGAGAAGGCCGTTGCCGCCGCGCGCAAGGCGAAGCTTCCCAGTCGCATCAAGAACTCCATCGAAGCCGCCCGACCCTATGCCGAAGGTCGCGGCTTCTATGTGAAAGTCGCTAAGCCCGCTGATCTGACACACCTCGAGACCCTCGCCACGATCAAGCTTTCCACCTGAGCCTGCGGGCCGGATTCCGAAAACAGCAGAGCCGCTCACCCGAGCGGCTCTGCTGCCATCTGGACTCGACCCGAAATTACTCGGCCATGGCCCAGTCCCGTGCCCGCCGCGGCGCGTGCAGAGTATCAGCATTCGCCGGCGCCGCGGCGCCTGCGGCTTTCACCATCGCCAATGGCAAGGGCGTTTGCGATCGTGTCGCGATCTGCTCGCGCCGATCGGGCCGCTCGTGCCATTCCTCGATGAGCTGTCCGGGCTGGTCAAGCAGATGCTCGTAGTCCCCATTGGCGAATTCCCGCGGGTCGCGCTGGCGATAGTATTCATATCGGCGCGCTCGCACATCGGGATACATGTAGCCCATGTGCAAAATCTTCGCGTCGATCTCGAGCTCCTTGCCGACGATCCCGCCGGGCAGCCTCGTGCAATGCCCGTTGCCCTTGAATGTCGTCGGCTGATAGATCAAGCGGTCGCGCGGTTGCCCCGCCACGCGGAACAGGCGTTCCTGACAGATGCGCCGGTAGATGCCATCGCTCCGGAAGTGGTTCATGTCGTTCCACATGAACAGGCTCTCGAGTTTCAGCGTCGCCACGTCGGCCGGGCAATTGCGGATCGCTTCGAAGATGCGGTGCGCGGCGCTGCGTTCCAGCGGCTCGTCGGCATCGAGTCCCATGATCCAATCCGGATTGAGTTCGAGTGCCATTTCGAGACAGCGCTGCTTGTCCCGGCGTTGATCCGTCTCCGCTTCATTTTGCCAGTAATAGGCGGACACCGCCGGATGGTATTTGCAAATACTCGGCGTATTGTCCGTCGATCCATCATCCACGATTACAATGTCATCGGCCACGCGCGCCGCGCTGTCCAGCACATCCTTGATCCAGCGCTCCTCATTGCGAATCCGCATGATGCACGCGATCCGCGGGTGCTTTGTCGCGCGCGCGTTGCGGCAGACCGCCTTCAACTGCTTGAACTCCGTTTGCTCTTCGACGGTTACGTCGTCGAAGAAATCGCTCAATCGCTCTTCCAGCGCAGCGCGCTCGAAGTAATGCATGCGCGCGATGTCGTAGTACGCGGTCCCCTGTGAGACCAGCGCGACGAATGCGCCGCCCGGCTTCAACACGCGTGCCAGCTCCTTCAGCGTCGGCGTCAGATGCGGAATGTTCTCCAGCGCATGATTGCTGAAGATGGCATCGAACGACTGGTCGGGAAACGGCAGCTCGCCGCGATTTCCGAGCACAAAGCTCACGCGCGCTTTGACCTCCGGCGTCTCGGCGGCGCGGTATCTCTCCGCTTCATCCAGCGCCACGGGCGAAATGTCAAAGCCTACCACGTCCTTCCCCTGTCGCGCCATCCAGATATCGCTTTCGCCGGTGCCGCTGCCAAAGTCGAGAATCCGGCCGTGCACTTCCGGCGATCGAAGCGCTTCCTGAGTGCAGAAATGGTCCTTCCAAAACTCCAGCGACAGCGCTTGCGGTGTGTTCTTCATTCGGCGGCGAAACATGGCGTCACGCACGCGGCGCGAGTTGTCCACGACGCCGTTTTGCTGATGCAGCGCGATCTGCGACTCGGCTTGCGCGGACTGCACCAGGCGATCCGCTGCGGGACGCTGGGTGCGTTGAAAGCAGATGATTGTGTTTTGAAACCACGGTAGCGTCGCGGATCTGCGCAGTGTGTAGGTGGCAAGTGGATCGAGTTTCCACAGGCCGTCGCGTTCGATTCTCTCGATCACGAGGCTCTGCGCTTTTTCATTGAAATGTCCGACTCCACCCTGCCCCGGTCGCGCCCAGCTCAGAATCACATAATTTCGCGCCGAACCGAATACGTTGTTCAGATAGATCTCCTCGAATTCCGGCGGAATATGCTCGCCGACTTCGAGACTGATCACACATGAGTGCGAGCCGATGCTGATCGGCTTCGACAGGTCGAGCACGCCGCACGCGCCATCGGTGATCAGTGGCGTCTGCGGATTGCCGTCGTAACCGCTGCACTGGATGCCACTCTCGCGCAAGTGACCGACGTAGTATCCGGCACCGCAGCCCAGATCGACGACGGTCGCGAACTGTTTGTTCCGGCACAGCGCAACGAGCTCCGCCGCCAGTGTCTGATCATAGATTCGGTGACGATCTTCGCCCACCCAGATTCCGGTTTTCGGATCAATTTCCATTTCGGCTTCCCAACGCTGAAGACGGTTTTGCCATGGCGAACTTGCGCTCGCCTTGAGGTTCCTATAGCTTATGGCAATAACTGTACCTTCGGTAGGCGTGGCCGAATCCGCAACGGTTTCAACGAGATCCCGGCTGACTCGGCAAATATGACCCGGCCTGCCGTGCCTGAATCGGCAAACGACAGCTCCGGCGAAAATCTCCTGAGCGGTCCTCGCCTGCTATCGGTGAGCGCATTTGCGCCGGGAGGCAGCGGACGAAGACTGTCCGCTGCCCGAGTGCTTGATTGCTCGCGTAATTCTTCTATATTGACGAGAATCGCTTGGACACCCGGTCGCCTGAATCCTGCGCCCGGCCTCGCCCCTTCCAACCGTTTGCAATGTTCGACCTCCCCGCGGCAATAATCACTCACTATCGCCAGCCCGATCTCAGTGCAGCGATCCTCGCGGCGCTCGCCGCAGGCGGGATTGATTCCGGCAAACTCACGCTGGCTGATCTCTCCGGCTTCGACGAATTCCACATTGGCGGCGCGGCAGCCACACGTGAGCTTGCGCAATTCGCCGGTGTGGGCCGGGCATCACATGTGCTCGATCTCGGCTGCGGCATCGGCGGCCCGGCGCGCACCCTCGCCGGCGAGTTTGGCTGCCGCGTCCGCGGGATCGATATCGTAGAAGAATACACGGCCGCTGCAACGATGCTTACGCGCTTGGTCGGGCTCGATCGTTTGGCGGAGTTTCGTCAAGGCGACATGACCGATCTGCCGGTTCCGGATTGCACGTTCAATCTTGCGTGGACCCAACACACGACCATGAATGTCCGCGACAAGCCGCGCCTGCTCGCCGAAATCCGTCGCGTGCTCATTCCCGGCGGCGCCTATGCGCTGTACGAAGTATGCGCCGGATCGGCATCACCGATGAAATACCCCGTTCCCTGGGCATCGTCCGCGGAAATCAGCTTTCTCGTTTCGCCGGACGAGCTGCGCGGGCTGCTTCGTCAAGCAGATTTTGAGTTGAGCGCCATTGAGGATGTCACGTCACAAGCTCTCGCTGTGCTCGTCGCCACCCGTCACGCGGCGCCAGCGGAGGTCGGTTCCGCTCCGCGGCCCAATCAACGGCTGCTCATGGGCGCGAGCGCTCCCGAAAAGGTACGGAACCTCGTGCACAATCTGGAGTCGAATCGGATCCGAGTGGTGCGGGCTGTTGCGCGAAAGGCCGCAACGTAGTTACAGACTGTAGCGATGCCTCCTCACGCATTCTCACTGCTTTCCGTGCCCCGCCGCCTCGTCCTGATCATTGGGCTGGCCGCGGCGCTGCGCCTGTTCGGTCTCGCGTCGGAAAGTCTCTGGCTGGACGAAGGGCATACCTACTTTGAGATCACACAGAGCTGGTCGTCGGCGTTTCATGACAAGACGCAGGGTCCGGTCTTCATTCTGCTGGAGAAGCTTTTCTGCGGTCAGTTTGGCGCCAGCGAATGGACGCTGCGATTTCTGCCCGCCTGCTTCGGCATCGCTGCGATCCCGGCGCTGTTTGCGCTTGCGCGGCAGCTGTTCGATGATCGTACGGCGTTAGTCGCGGCGCTGCTGGCGGCGATCAATCCGACCTGGATTCATTATTCGCAAGATGCCCGGCCCTATTCACTGCTGCTGCTGGCGGTAATCCTGTCATGCTGGACGATGCAGCTCTGGCTTAAGCGACCCGGGACTCGGACTCTGGTGCTCTGCCTGGTTAGCATGCTGGTCGCGATCTATTCACACGCCTTTGGAGCCTTGCTTCTGCTCGCTTCGCTGCTGTGGTGTCTCGCGTTCTTGTCGCGGAATGGCGAGCTGCACCGGGCACGCTTGGGGAAGCAGATCGCCTTGATCGGCGCGCTGATTGCTTTGCTGTCGCTCCCTGCGGTGTTGCAATACGCTGGAAAGCTCGAAGGGCGCATGGCCGGCGACGCGCTCGGCGGCTGGATCAAGCGACCTTCACTCTTCATGCTCCTGGCCGCGATTCATCACTACTTTATGTACCCCGTGCTCTCGATAGCAGCGGGGCTGCTCGTGCTCCGCGCGGGCATTGGCCAAGGACGCCTCGTCCATTGGCAGTGGCGGCCGCTACTCGCGCTCAGCGGGCTTTACGTCAGCTTTGTAGTGATTCCATGGTTGATCTCCGTTACGTTTGCTCCGGTGTTGATTCCGCGATATACGCTGCCGGCCTCAATCGCAGTGCTAATCATTCTCGCATGGTCGATCGCGGCGATGCCGCGACCCAATCGCGTGATTTGGGTATCGGTTTGGGTGGTCATCAGCACCATCGGGTTGTGGAGCTACTATGCGGGTTCCGACAAGGATCCGTGGCGTGAGACGGCGGCGCGCTTGCGTCGGGAAATGCAGGCCGGGGACTTAATCGTGTTGTCGCCCGGGTATGTCGCGGAACCCATGAGCTACTACTTTGAACCGACAGCGGGAATCGAGCTGGCCGTAGCGCGCCGAGCCACTCCGCTCGATTCGCTGCTGTCAAACCGCGATCGTGTCTGGCTCATTACGGCCTATGGCAGCGAACAGGGGGACCTGTTGCAACGGCTTCGCGAGGCCGCAGCGCAAGCACGCCGTTTGGTCTCACATTGCACGGTCGAGCCGTACGCTCCGAAAGATCCCTGGGCGCTCTGGCAGGCCGAGATCAGTGTCTCACTTTACGCGGCGGAGACGCCGTGAAACCATTTCGACCTCGCGCCTTGCTCTGGACCGCGGCGCTGACCTACACGTTGTCCTATCTCTATCTCGCCATCTATCATGGCCGAATCTGGCTCGGTTTCACTGTCGTACACGAAGGCGGAACTCTGACCTTTCTGCAATCCGTCTTCTATGCATCTCATTTCCTCGGCCACATTCCATCGCTGACGGTCATCGCGTTCCTGTTCACCGGCGCGCTGCGCTGCTGGTCGCCCGCCCCCTCTGAAGCGGTGGTAGCAACACCGCGCCGCTACGCCTGGTTGACCGTCAGTTGGGTGATTGCCTGCCTGCTCTTGAGCTTCGTACTATTCGGCCGCGACGACACGCTCTCGTACCTGGTGCAACTGCGACAAGGAGTACATCGAATTGAAGCCGGTGGTTCCTGGCTGCTGCACACTCCCAGCACACTGCTCCTCTTTCCGTTCTGTCTGCTCTATCTCTTCGCGACGGAATGGCTGCTGACCGCCGCCGTCCCGCGACTTACTCTGCGCGGCGGATCGTTGTACATCGCCGCCGCCTTGCTGTTTCTGATCATCTCGGCAATCGTGGTTCCGCGGCCGGTCTCCACGCTATACAGCGTCTGGTCCGACCCGCGCTATCTGGCGCACAGCGTCCGCGAACTCGCGACGTTTCCGTTGACGTTCTTTCCGCTTCCACTCTACTTCCTCCATCGCCGCCGCGAGCCCGGTAACACGACTTCTGTCCGCGATTCGCGCCGCTGGAAGCTATTGGCCCTCTGTCTCGCGCTGTTCGGCGTCGGCCTCGTTTACCAGGTGCAGCACTCGCTTAGCGCCGGAGTGAGCGAGATTGCGCAGCATCCCGCCTTTGCCGGTTCAGCCGGCCTTTCAATTCCCTACCTGCTCGCCTCCCACTATTTCGAGCACGTGCTCGACACCGTTTACTTCACGTTGGTCTCGCTCTGGATCTACTCCGCCTCGATGGTTCGCCGCTAACCGCCGCGACACAAAAAGCCTGAGCGGCGTCGCTCAGGCTGGAAGGCGAGATCTTTCACCGGCGTTTAGCCGGACGAAACCGTTGCCTTGCTGCGCGGCGCGTCGATCAACAGCCGCCCCGCTTCGAGCAAGTCGTGGATGTGTGTGTAGTTGAACAGGCCGTTGCGTCCCACCGGCTGCAAATTCTCGAAAACGCTCAGATAATCGACCAGTTCGCGAACGCTACCTTCGATGCCGCAGGCCAGAATCGGATAGGCAAACGGGATTCTATGGATCGTCGCGTCGAAGACATCAGCCCGCGTGATCAATCGCTTGCTTTCGAGGATGGGAATGGCGAGATCCGCGAGCTCTTGCGCGCTCATCCGCCACCGATTGTCTTCGATTCCACAGGGAAACTCAATCGCCAGCGACGTTTGATTCCGCGGCGCCATCTCCGCGCTGCGATTTTTGGGTTCATAGATCCGGGTGAACGGGATCTCGCGTTCCGGAAAATATAACGATGCGTGGTGGCTCACCCGCTCGCGGTGCAGGAACAGGATCAGGATCACGACATGCCGGAATTTCAGTTTCGACGCCAGTTCGATCACCCGCGCGGGCGGTGCCGGGTCCAGCAGGCCGGCATTCAATCCGAGCGGCAGCGATGTGACGACCGTGTCAACCTCAATCCGCTCGCGGTGATTAACTTCAACCGCGCGAATCCGGCGGTCGCTGTGCACGAGACGGGTAACCCGGGCGTTCGTGCGAATATTCGCTTCGCCGCAGGTCTGGGCCAGACGTTCCGTGATCATGCCGATTCCCCGGCGCGGATAGTAGAACTTACCGTCAAGATGCTCGGTCTTTGCGCGACGGCCACGCAGCGCTTCAACGAGAAATGTCGTGAGATTCAGGCCCTTCAGACGCTGACCGCTCACAAACGGGGAGAGCATGTTCGCGGGCAGACCCCATAACTTCTCCGAGTAATGCAGCAGAAACAGATCGGCGATGGTCTTGCCGTAGCGCGCGACAGCCAACGCTTCGAGCGAACCGCCTGCGCCGCGATTCGCATTCCGCGAGAACGTGTAGTCCACGGCCGCGCGCGCCGTCAACAGCGGTCCCAGCTTGCTCAATAGATTCCCCGGTGACAGCGGAAAATCGATCCGCCGATTTCGCCACAAGATCAGACTCGGCGCGGAAGCCACGATCAAGTCCTCGCCTAACAGCGACAGCAGCTCCCGCGTGATCTCTGCATGCTTGTCATGGAACCGGTGCGCTCCGGTGTCGAACAGGAACTCGCCGTACCGGATCGTCCGCGCGTTTCCACCGACGACCTCGCCGGCTTCGAGCACCGTAAACGGCAGCCGCTGCTTTGCCGCGAAGTAGCCGACGGCGAGCCCGGCCGGGCCGCCACCGAGAATGGTTAAGTGCTGGGGATGAGCAGTGATTGAGGAGTTCGACACGGGTGGAAAGCCGTTGCTTAGGCCGTTGTTACCAAGGTACGGCATTCCGCGACAAAAATCAATCCGCAATCTCAACTTGCATGGAAAAGACCGGGCCGGCTCACTGAGCCGGCCCGGTCACAAGCTTCCGTGAACAAACGTTACGCGGATACGGACGTATGCTCGGCGGCGACCGCTACACGGATCGGCCGAACCGCAATCCGACGACCGAACAGGCGACCGAAGAAGGCCGGTACGGATTCGCGCCACTGATCGACTTTGATGTAAACGACGGGCACGAGCACCAACGTCAACAGCAACGAACTGGTGAGTCCGCCGATCAGGGCCGCGGCGAGGCCCGACTTCCACTCGGCGCCGGCGCTGGAATGCAACGCGAGCGGAACCATTCCGAGGATCATCGCGATCGTGGTCATCACAATCGGCCGCAGGCGCGTCTTGCCCGCCTCCATCAGCGCCGCGAAAGTCGGCATCCCGGAGGCCTTGTTCACATTGGCGCGGTCCACGAGCAGAATCGCATTCTTGCCGACGAGTCCGATCAGCATGATGATGCCGAGCATTGAGAAGATACTCAGACTCTTCATCGTCAGCGCCAACGCCAGCAGCGCGCCGATCATCGCCACCGGGATCGAGAATAGAACGACGAACGGGTAGATCCAGGAGTTGTACAGGGCAACCATGATCAGGTAGGTGAATACGATGCCCGCGAGAAACGCCATCCCGAGACTCGAGTTCGATTCCTGCTGCATCTTCAAGTCCGCTTCGTACGCCATGCCGACACCCGCCGGGAGCGGATTGCTCTTGAGCGCGGTGGCGACATCCTGACCGATCGAGCCGATGGGTCGTCCCGTCGAGTTGGCGAGCACGGTGATCCCGTAGTTTCGGTCGCGTCGCAACAGCTTGGTCGGCCCGGAGGTCTGCTGAATCGTCGCAAATTGTTGCAGCTCGATCTGCTGACCGGAGCGGTTGAAGAAAGTCAAATTCGCGAGATTAGCGGTGCGCGACCGGTCATAGCTGTCCAATTGAATACGAATGCCGAAGTCGTTCGGACCGTCGCGGAATTTTGAATCATCATCGCCGTCCAGCGCCACGCGCAGTGTCTGCCCGACTTCGGCGACGGAGAGACCTAAAGCGGCCATTTTCTCGCGGTCAAAGTCGATGCGCGTTTCGGGCTTGCCATCCTCACTCGACAGCCGAACGTCCGTGGCGCCCGGAACGTGTCGAACCACGGTTGCCAAGTGCTCGGCTCCGGCTCTAACCTCGTCGTAGTCCGTGCCGTTCACGACCAATTGGATCGGGGACTGGTCGGCCGTGCCGAAGATGCCGATCTCATTCACGCGTACCTTGACTCCCGGAAACGACCGCACGATTGCTTTGATCTCGCGCGCGATTTCCGCGGTGGTTCGTTCGCGTTCGCTCCGCGCTGCCAGCGTCACATTCACTTCCGCGGCGTGCGGAGACGTTAGACCGATCCACCCTTCCGAGGACGTGCCGACGTTGGTCAGTAGTTTTCGTACCTCGGGCACAGCCGCCAGCCGCTCCTCGATGTCGCGGGTCAAGCGATTGGTCTCTTCGACCGGCGTACCCAGTGGCAATTCAACGGTGACCGAAAACTCGCCGCGATCGGATTTCGTAATGAACTCGCCGCCGATAAAGCCCAGCGGCACCAGGGCCACAGACGCGAAGAACATGACGAGGGTGGCGATTCCGACGGTCTTGCGGTGGCGCAGGCTCCAGTGGAGTATTCCGGAGTAGTGATTCGCGAAGCGGTCGTACATCGCTTCAAAGAACAGCCCGATCCGTCCCATGACCGATTTGGCCGTCAAGGGCTGCAAGATCGCAAAGCGCGACGCCAGCATCGGGGTGAGCGTGAACGACACGAGTAAGCTGAGCAGAGTCGAGACCACGACCACGGCGGCGAATTGCCGCATGATGTTGCCGACGATTCCGGTTACCATGATGAGCGGCACGAACACGGCGACGTCAACCAGGGTAATGGCGAGCGCGGCGAAGCCGATCTCGCTGCGCCCGGTAACCGACGCCTGGCGCCGGTCTTCGCCTTTCTCCATGTGATGATAGATGTTCTCGAGCACGACGATGGAGTCGTCCACCAGGATTCCGATCACCAGCGACATGGCGAGCAACGTCATCAGATTCAGCGTATAGCCAAGCAGAAACATGGCGAAGATCGTCGAGATCAGGGACGCCGGAATCGCGACCATGACGATGAGGGAATTGCGCACACTGTGCAGAAACGCCAGCATGACGAGCGCCACAAGCAGAATCGCTACGCTGAGGTCCTGCTTCACCGCATTCGCGGCATCCACCGTGAACGTCGAACCGTCTTGCGCAATATCCGCTTTGAGGCCGATCGCTTTGAAGTCCTGCTCCAAATTCACAAGTTCCGCCCGTGCGAGACGGCTGACTTCGAGCTGATTGGCGTCCGACTGCTTGAAGATCTGCACGGTCACGGCGTCCACGCCATTCAAGCGGCTGTACGTCGCAATTTCCTTAGTGCCATCGTGCACCTCGGCGATCTCGGCCAGATGAATCCGGCTGCCGTCACGCGCCTCCGCCACCACCAGCGTGCGCAGATCGTCGACGCTCGCGAATTTTCCCGCGAGCCTGACGATGTACTCACCGTCGGTATCGTTGACCTTGCCGGTGGGAATATCGAGATTCGCGCTCTTGATCGCCTGGGTGACCTGCAAGATCGACAAGTTGTTGGCGCGAATCTTCTGCGCGTCGAGGGCGATCCGGATTTCGCGTTCCTCGCCGCCGATCAGCGTAACTTGACCGACGCCGGCGAGCCGCGCGAGGCGGGGCTGCACCTTGTCTTTGAGCAACTGATAGAATTGCGTTCCCGGAAGCGTGCCGGTCATGGCCACGCGCAGCACGGGGAATTCGTCCAGCGCGAAGCGGTCGATGATCGGTGCTTTGATGCCGTCGGGTAAGCGCGATTGGACCTGTGAAATCTCGCGTTGGGCGTCACTCAGCGCTTTGTCGATGTCGGCGGACTGTTCGAAATTCACGGTCAGCAGCGACGCGCCCTCTTGCGACTGCGCATAGAGCGCGTCCACCTTGTCGAGTCCCGACACCGCATCCTCGAGCACCTTCGTGACGGAATTCTCGACTTCGCTCGGCGAAGCACCGGGATAGACCGTGGTGATCGTGATCACGGGCGGCGTAATCTTCGGCAGCAGCTCATAATTGAGCTGCGTGTATCCAAATGCGCCGAGCAGCATCAGAATCGTGAAGCCCACGATGACGAGCGTCGGTCGCTTGATCGATAGTTCAGTGATACTCATAGTGTCGTTTCCGCGGAGTCACGTTGCTTGTGTCTGGTCCGGCTCACTCGACGATACTGACATTCGCGCTGTCGCGCAAGTTGTTCTGCCCGCTGGTGACGACAGTTTCGCCTTCGCGCAGACCGCCCTCGACCGCCAGCAGGGTTCCGGCCTGGTCGCCGATGACGACGCTTCGCAGCCGGGCCACGCCCTCGTCGATGATATACACGTGCGGATCGCGCAAGCTGCCGGTGAGCGCATCGCGCGGAATTGCCAGCACCGGGTTGACATCGCCCATCGCGAACTGCACGCGCGCGAACATGCCGGCTTTCAAGGGATGCGCGGCGCTGTTCGACAATGCGATCTCGACGGCATACGTGTGCGCGTCATCAGCCTTGTCGCTGATGGTCGCGATCTCTCCCCGGAATGACTGATCGCGATAGACGTCCGTGTGGATTTCGACCGCATCCTTCGGTTTGAGCCGGAAGGCGTCCTTTTCGGCAACTTGGACCCGTACTTTGAGTTTCGCGATATCCACGACATTGGCGACGACATCGCCGATTTTCACGCGCGTTCCGAGATCGAGTGGTCGCGCCGTGATCACACCGTCGATCGGCGACGTTACCCGGCAGTCGGCGAGTTGCCGGCGGGCCGTAATGAAGGCGGCTTCGGCCGTTTTGGCGGCCAACCGCGCGCCCTCGAGCTGCGTGTCGGAGACGGTACTGTCAAGATGCAGGCTCTGATAGCGTTCAAGATCGCGCCGGGCTTTTTCGTAATTCACTTCGGCGGTCGCAAAGGCCGCGCGCTTCAACTCGTCTTCGATTTGAAAAAGCACGTCTCCGGCCCGGACCTGATCGCCGACCTCGGCCGTGACGGCGGTGATCCGGCCCTCGGCTTCGGCCACGATCGTCACGTCGCTCGCCCCGGCGATCATGCCGACAAGGGAGACCTGGTTGGCCAGCGGCGCGCGCTGCACCTGCTGCACGCGGACCGGAATCGTGAGCTGGACATCGGGCACGGAGATCGCGGCGAGGTGTTGCTTGTTACTCAGCAGGACGAATACGATCACGGCCAGCAGAATGATCGTGATTCCGGCGGTTCTTATCTTGCTCATGGGGGCGTCCTATCGGAATTGTGGATTGAAATCGGTCATGCGGCAACGGCGTGCGCGACCTCAGCGCGTGGCTGCCGTTGACTTGTCGAGCCTGGCAATCGCGACCTGGAAATCAACGATGGACTGCGTCTGATTCCAGCGCGCGCGCAGCAGATCGTCTTCGGCGTCCAGGAGTTCGGAATTGCGGGCGAGGCCGTTTTTGAATTTCTCGCGGGTGGCCCGGTAGTTTTCTTCCGCCAAGCGCGCACCGTCGGCGGCGACGGAGATCTTCTGCCGGGCTTCGTTTAGATGGAGGAGATCGGCGGTGACTTCGAGCCGGATCGCGTCCTGCATGGCGGCCCTGGCCGTCTCGGCTTGGGCGAGTTGGGCGCGCGCCAATCGAGTCTGATGTTTCGTGGCGCCCCAGTTCCAGAGCGTCCAGGTGGCGGCAATACCCACATCCCAACTGTCGTTCCACTCATGCGTGAGCGGCTGATAGCGTTGATTCGGATTCTGATAAGAGAAATTCGCCACCCCTGCGAATTGCGGCAGCCATCCCGCACGGGCCAACCGCACGCCGGCCGAACCGGCTTCGATTCGGTGTTGGGCGGCGTTCAGCTCTGCGCGACGAGCCAGTGCGGTCTGATCGAGCGCCGCGCCATCCCGGAATCGCACGGGGATCTCGATGTCATCCGCGCGATCGGGCCGCGTGCTCACGTTGATCGGAGTGTTCAGCGGCAAGCCGACTTGATTGCAGAGCGCGATCGCTGCCAAGCGCACGTTGTCGGTGGCGTCGATTTGCGTCAGTCGGACATCTGCGAGTTGCACTTCGACCGCCAGTGCGTCGGTGGTGGTTGCTAATCCTTGCTCGACCAGATTCCGGACATCCTTCAAGTGCGCTTCGACGGTCGCGAGATTATCGTCAATGACGCTTTTGAATTCCGTCGCCTTGTAGAGTTGCCAATACGCTTTCTGGGCATCATAGATCAGTTGGCTTCGCGTGGTCTGGAGGTCCGCGCCGGCGACCCCGGCGGCGGCGCGCTGTGCATCGACCGCGGCCTTGAGCTTGCCGCCGGTGAACAGCGGTTGCTCGAGCGCGAGCTTCGCGGAGTAGTTATCGAGAATCGGATCCGACAACGTGATCTTGTCCAGCGGCGCGGGAAAGGGCGTCGTAACCGCGAACGCCGGTACATCGGAGAGCCGCGCGTAGGATGCGCCTGCCTTAAGTGTCGGGAGCATCGTCGTCTGCGCGGCCTGCGCCGCCGCTTGCGCGGCTTCGGATTGTTGCCGGGCGATCAGCAGCGTCTTGCTATTCTGTAGCGCAATCGTGATGGCGGAGTCGAGGGACAACCGCAGCGTATCTTGCGCCCGGGCGGTCAGCGAGCTGAGCAGCAGCGCGCCGCTGAGAGCCGCCGCGCGCAACAGGGTGCCGGCGGCGAGACGGATGAGTGGAGTTCGTTTCATAGGGATGTAGTAAGCGGCCAACATGAATAGCGCGGAAGTCTCAATGCGGGGTCCGCTGCTTGTGCGCGGCGATAAGTTGGTTCAGCATGTCCCCGCTGGCCAGCGCGATATTTTCGATATTGTCCTGATCAAGCATCGGACAGCGGCGGCGGATAATCAACGCGGCCACGCCATGTACGTAGCCCCAGAGCGCAAAGGCCGCTATCTCGCGCGAATCGGCGGGCAGGTAGCCGGCATCCACGCATTCCTGAACCGTGGCATTGAAGAAGTCAAAGGACTTGCGGCCGTAATTCCATTCGTCGCTGCCCTCCTCGATCGTCTTAATCGGGCCGCGCATGATGAACATCAGATCGTAGTATCCGGGGTGCTCGATAGCAAATTCGAGGTAGCGGCGGCTGATGGCCTGCAGGCGCTCAAACGGATCGGAGATCGTGGCCGTATCGCGGAATTTCTCCATGAGCATCTCGAAGCCGAGATTGTGAACGGCATAGAGAATCTCGTCCTTGTCCTTGAAATAGAGGTAGATCGTGGCCGGGCTGTACTCGATCTTTTCGGCAATGCGGCGGATCGACACCGTGGCGAAGCCTTCCTCGACAAAGAGGGCGCGCGCAGTTTCGAGGATCAGCGAACGCATTTCCTGGCGTTCACGGGACTTTCGTTCGGCGATGGTCATGTGTGCCTCTCGTCAGGCTCAGCTCGGTGTGTGCCTGCGCGAGCTAACGGAATTCTGCGTCGATTACCTTAATTGACTACATGGTCGGTAATCGTGTTTCAGTCACTGAACATAGTTTAGTAATAAAACAGCATATTGTCAAGTCGCATCGTATTTACATAAATTATTAAAATACTTATGTATAGAACATGCCAGTGGGTCAGCTATGATAAGACAACGCCTCTCCGTGGGATGGAGAGGCTTGAATATGGAAGAGAGGCAAAAAGAAACCGGGTCACCAGCAAGTTGATGACCCGGTCACTATTGATGCGCGTGGAGGAGGCCTGAGTCTGGGAAGCGCGGTTCCAGCCGTCGAAGACCGGTCCTACCCTACCACGCGAAATTGGCGGCGAGCCGCGGCCCGAGAAGAAACTACGACGTGGCCTCCGTCGTCGGTGATCTCCACGGCACGCCTTAAACTTATGCGTAATCAGTTCCGCGAAAGCGGCAGCTGAGTCGTGTCGTTTGCTGACTGTCTGACGTTGATGATACCCGCGTAACCGGCTCCGGGTTCCGGGCGGATGCAAAAATCTTCACAGCGAATCCGCGAGGCGTTTGTCATCAACAAGCATCGAAAATCGAATGCTATTTTGGCGAAAACCGGAGTCCGCTCATTCAGGAATCGCCTCCCTGCGTGACGCGGATGCAGTTCCTTCCGCCTCCGCGTAACTGTGATCAACTGCGGTCGTGTCTTCGGGCAGGTCGGTCTCAAGCGCGGCGTCCGCCCGCGGATTTGCGGCATAGAAGAAGAAGTGTCCGAAGCTGATCGTATAGAAGAACAGCCAGAACAACGCGACCCAGCCGAGCGGTGCCTGGGGCCGCTCACCGAGGCGAAAGGCAAGAACGGAACCAACCGCCAGCGCCGCAAGAAATACATAGGTTTGCGGCGATGTGAGGAGGTTGATCCGCGCTCCGCGCGCCTTCGGTGAGACGTCCCATTTCATATCCCGTTTGCGTAATGCACGAAGCACTCCGGTCGCATAAACGGGCATGGTCACGGCGAGGATTCCCTGCACCATGAGCAGGTGTCGCAGCCGGTAGCCGCGCAGTCGCATATGCAGATAGGGAAAGGCCATCACCACCGCGTAGAAGGGCAGCACGGAGAGGTACAGCCATTCCGAACCGCCGCCGACGGGAAACGTGGCGTCGATCCCGAAGCGCAGGAGATGATAGGTCAACATGAGCATCGGCACGGTAGCGAGCGCGGCCAGCAGCAACGTGGCAATGTAGTAGCCGGAGCTCCACAAGTATTCGATGCCGACGCTCAACGGAATCTGCTTGCGTCGCGCGGAGAACGCCGACAGGACGATCTCCTTGGCGATGGTCGTGTTGCCGATCACCCAGCGTCGCTGCTGTTTCCAGTACGCCGACAGGTCCCGCGGCCCGATCCCGAACGCATAGGCCCGGCGCACAAAGAGCGATTTCCAGCCAGCGCAATGCAGGCGATACGACATGATCATATCTTCGGACAGCGAGGTTTCATCGTAGCCGCCGACGCTTTCGATGGCCGAGCGTCGAATCACGTAGTTGGTGCCGCAACACATCGCGCGTTCGAGCGCGCCCTTGCCCTCCATCACGGTATCGTAGGAGAGCATCTCCTGTTGCGCGGCCGCGCGGGTCAACCAGGATTCGTCGGAGTTCTCGTAGAACTGCGGCGTCTGCACGAACGCGACCCGCTCATCGCCGCTCAAGAGCGGGACAAGCTCACCGAGGAAATTCCGGCGGACTCGCTGATCGGCATCCAGCACGGCCCAGTATTCATAGCGGCGGTCGATGAAGGGCACGCCATCGTTCATGGCGCCCTGCTTATGGCCGCGGTTCGGCAGATCAATGATCGTCGCGCCGCAGCGCTTCGCCAGATCGATCGCCGCGGCTTTGGCGTCAGGTCGCCGGGAGTTCTCAAGGAGGAACACCTCGAAGTCGGGGTAATTCAGTCGGGCGCACGACGATAGACTGCGTTCGAGAATCCGCGGGTCCTCATCGCAGCAGGCAATGACCACGGCCACGGGCACCACGCGCGAATTCCCGGGCTGCGGGACCGGCAGTTGATATCGCGAAGCACCCAGCCATGCGTACCCGATGTAGATGAGCCAGTTAGCCGCGATCACAAGTTCCGTCGCGATCAAACCGCAGAATCCGATCACGCCCACGACCGATTTCCACGACCCCGCTTGCTGCCCGGCGATCCGATCGAGCGTACTGAACAGGATCGGGACACGGATGACCTGTACGGCGATGAACACGCCCACCATGATCAGAAACCAGGCAACAATCAGCTTGCGGAGTTTCGGGGGCCGGCGATATTGACTGAACACCGCATTGACCCGGGCGGGAGTAGGATAGAGGAAGCGCGCGAGGGCGAACAGGCAGAGGCCGGCGGCCAGCGGGTAACAAAGAGCGGCGAGGACGGCGGGCAGCACCGTTGTCATTCGGCTTGGCCTAAGCGCTCATTTGCGAACACGCCGGTCGCCGCCAGCAACGGCGAGGGAAACTCGTCGGCGAGCAGTTCGCGCATGCGCGCCAGGTCAATTTGCAACTTGCGCAGCAGGTCCTGCAGCTTGGGGCTGAGCGGCGCCTTTTGCATGACGGCCCAGAGCAAATCCTGTTCGCGCACGGAGGGCGAACCGGCATCGCGCGCAAAGTTGAACGCCAGCTGCTGCGTCTCGAGCACGTTTTGCGTCGCGACCACGCGCAAAATGCCCTCGCGGGCCAATTCGGGTCCCCGGACCGCCGCGCGCATTTCGGCAAGATTCAGATTCATGCGCGAGAACAAGCGGTCGGTGATTTCCCCGCCTGCCGTGATGATCGCGCAAAAGAGATGCCCGGTCTCCACATGTCGCGCTCCCTGCACGGTCGCCAGCCGCCGGCACTCGTCATAGATACGCGCGACTTCCGGTTCGTAGGCATTCTCAAGTGGCGTAATGGTGCCGTGCGGCGGCCGCAACGCCAGCACATCGACGGCGCTCACCCATGCGGCGCGTTCGATCAGCGCGGCGGCCTGCGCGACCGCATCGGCGAACGCGAGGCGCGGTTTGCCGCCACCGACATCGAGGGTGACTCCGGTGCCTTCGACCGTGTGCATCCGGCCGGAGCGGATTTCGCGGATCAGCATGGCCTGATCGTCGATGACCGGTTGACCTCCCGGTGTCGAACCGACCCACACTCCGACGAGCGCGTGACGCGGCGCGATATCAGCGGCACCGGAGAAGATGATCAAGGGGCACAGCCCGACATGCTCGAGACACGCGGCAAACAACACCGCGAGGTCGATGCAGGTGGCGCGCCCGGGATCGCGGGGGTTATCACCGTGAAAGATGCGGTGCGGGGATCGAATCGACTGATAGGGGGTCAACGCCACGCCGGACTTGAGCTTCGGATCCTCATAGTGAATACACCGCTGCGTGGCCAGAAAGTCGTATAAGGAGCGGAGAATTTCGAGTTCGGCGTCAGGGGCACCGGTCCGCAGGAGTTCACGAAACGCGCGTGCGCCGGGCTTAGCTTGTGCTTCGTTTATGATCCGTTCGACGGCCGGATTGCGCGGGGTAACGAACGCCGCGATCGTGCGTCGTGAAGCGGAATCATACGGCCAGTCCCAGAAGCCCAGCACCGTCAGCTCGCGCTCACCACGCAACCGGAGCGGTGTCGCATCAGGCGGGTATTGCGGAAGCGCGCCGCGGCCGCCCAAGGTATCCACGGAAGGCTCGACTCCGAGTTTGGCTTCATAGTCCAACCGGATCGAGGCGCGGATGGGTTCGATCTGCGCGCGCAGTGAAGCCGTGTCAAACGCCAGGGCAGGCACGGCGATTTCCCGCGACATTTCAGGTTCGAGTGGCGCCACTCGGATGTCCACGGGAGTCGAAAGTCCGGAGACCTGCAGCCGCAGCATGAACGGGCGTGACACGCTGCGCGCCGTGTTGATCGCGACCAGTCGCGGCATGATCGGCATGCCGCAATGATACGATGCGTAGTTGAGGACGCGTGCACAGGGGGCCACGATCAGGACGGAGTCGAACGGCACGGACCACCAATCTTCCGGGATCAACGTCCACAGCGAATCGCCGGTTCGGATCAGCGCGCCGAACGGAATTTCAACGGCGCCGGCGCCTTGAATTTGTTTCCCGTTGAGGGCGGTACCGTGCTTGCTCCGTTGATCTTCGACGAGCCAGCGTGCACCCTGACGCAGAATCGTGGCATGCTCCCGGCTCACCGTCATGTCCGGATGCAAGTTCAGCTCGGGCGCTTGGCCGGGATTGGCCGGATCGGGTCGTCCGACGCGAATCACCGGCTGAGCGAACACGCGTTCGATGGGCGCTCGAATGCCATCGGCCGGGATGATGACGATTCTGACGCGCTCGTGCGGGAGGTCTTGTGGGGTTGCGGGATGTAACATGGAATGGCCCGCTCGGCGGAACGCGAAGCGGGCACGGGCGATTGCGGAGGGCTTGGGGAATTAGCGCGACGGCCCGATAATCACATCACAGGCGCCGTCGGGAAAGTCGGCAAAGGCCGCCAGCAAATACTCTTCGCCTGCGACCGCAGCGAGCACACCGAGCGCGGGGAGTTTCGTCGGGTCGGCGGGGATCAGCAGGACGTATTCCGCGGATGGATTCGGGCCCGGCCAGTGTTTGACCATCAGCGATCCGCGGCGGCCGTCAGCCACAATTTCCGCGTACTTACGGTTATCGCGGTAGATGATCGACGACGCGGACTGCGCCACGATCGCATTGATGTGCGAAACCTCTCGCAGCGCGGCCAGCGCCCGTTCGGTCTGATGGTCCGCGAGCGCCACGCTGCTGTCGGCAATCATGCGATCGAGCAGTGCTTCTTCGGCGGGCGAGCCGACGCCGGAGATGGCCGGATGAAATTCGAATCGGAATGCGGGCGGCAGGCTGCTCGCTGCGAGTCCGGCGACACGCTCGCCGCGATGCAACAGCACACTGACAGCGAGTTCGGCACCCGCGGAAATCGCGCTCAGCCACTCGGCCGCGCGTTTCGACAAGGACTCGGTGGCAGGATTCAGCGCCTGCAGCAATTGCAATTGACGCGCGATGCGCGCATGTTCATCCGCGCTCCAGGACATCCAGACCTCCTCGAAGGAACCGCGCAGGGCGAGTAGTGCGCGGACACGTCGAACACAATCGTCACACTCGCTGAGATGCCGATCCGTACTGATCCGGACGTCATCGGCGATCTCATTAGCCACGTAGGCCAAGAGGATGTTGTCGTTGAGGTGATTCATGCTAATGATCCGACTGGCATCGGGAGTTCATGCTCAATTACGCAGGGGGGGCGGAGTTCTCGCGGGACAGGTCGAAAGCGGGCGAGGAATCATGCACGAGATTGCGGAGTCCGGGCCGGTCACTTATGCCGACCTACTCCAAGCCTATCACGAACCCGGTTCTGGACCTTGTCGCACCAGTCGGCAATCGCATTCAGGCCGCGGGCGCCATAGTAGTCCCGCAAGGCGGTCTGGCCGACGATTCGTCCGGCGATGGCCGCATGATGGTCCAGAAAGAGACGGTTGCCGACCGCCATTTGTTCGACGGTCAGCGGGAGGCTGTTGCGAGTCGGTTGCATCGCCTGGGCGAGGCGGTCCAAAGCGGGCTGATCGAGCCCGGAGCCGCGCTGAAAACACTCCCAGAAGGCGTCCGCAAGCTGCTTCAGGTCCTCTCCGCCACGTTCGGTATCCAGCCGTTGCGGATCGCCTTCGATCTCGCGTCTGCGTTTAGCGCCGGCGGCCGAGTTCACGGAGTCGCGACGCGTAGATTGGCCCAGGATGAGTTTGGAGAATCCAAAGGCGAGTACTTGATGGGGATAGCCGCCGTGGAGAAAGGTCAACCGAAAGCACTCGGTGAGCAGATCGTGGCGCCGGCGCAGCTCCTCGCGCTTGATGAGGAGGGACTCAGCATTGTCCTGCTCGTCGGTCAGCGCGGATCGCGATTCCACGGCACCATCATCCGCCGATGCAACCACGGATTCCGGGCGGCGGCGTGTGCGATCGATGAACTGCAGGACGAGATAGCGAGCGTGGCGGTTAATCAGAAAAGTATAGAACGACCCTTTGGCGGGATCGTAGCCCCCGGCATCTGCGGGCTTGGTCAGTTCGGGAAGTGTGCGGATCCAGATTTCCTGCACGAGATCGGCGGCTTGATCGCGGGCGCAAGTGCAGTGTCCGAGCACGAAGCCTGTAAGGGGTTTCTGGTACCTGTTGATCAGCCGGTTGGCGGCGCCTTGCGATCCGGCGCGAAGCTCGGTCAGATCGCGCAGGTCTTCATCGAGGCGACTATCGGAAGAGTTGGTCACGATTATGGCAGCCGGGTCGTTAATCTTAGGAATGGGTCAAGATCGATTCAATCCTGACAAGATAGGACGAGCGGGCGAAAATGCAATAGGCCGTTGTGCGGCCCGGCCGATTCGGTATCGGTCTTGGACGCAGCGAGTCATGTGAGCCCGAATCTGTCATTTCACCATTTCGACCTGAAATATAACGTTTTGATACGCTGCTCTCCCGCAACGGTTCTGGCAGACTGATCCGGTACAACCAGCTACCGAATCACGCCGGATCTTGCCCACATCGCTCGTGCCTCTCGAACGGCATCGGCGGCAATCTGGGTTTCGTCCGCGGTGGTCAGGCGGCCCTTCTCGACGAGGATTCGCCCGTTGACCATGACGAGCCAGGCCCGGTGGTCGAAGCCGCAGAACAGCAGGGCAGCGATAGGATCGGCGGCCCCGGCGAAGCCGAGACGTTCCACGTCGAAAACCGCGATGTCCGCCGCCATTCCCGGTTCGATCCGGCCCAGTTCAGGCCGACCGAGCAGGCGTGCGGACCCTTCGGTGGCCATCCGCAAGACCGTGCGCGCATTCATCGCGGCGGCGCCATAGTTCATTCGGGCGAGCAGCATCGCCTGTCTGAGTTCGCCCAGCATATCCGAGCTGTCGTTGGACGCGCTGCCATCCACACCGAGGCCGAGCGGAATATCCCGCAACAGCATCTCGGGAACCCGCGCCACGCCCGACCCGAGGCGCATGTTGCTGGACGGGCAATGACAGATTCCACATCGCGCGGTCGCCAGTGCGTCGAGCTCGGCATCGCAAAAACAGACGCCGTGCGCGAACCATACATCGGGTCCAAGCCACTCGACCTGTTCCATGAGTTCGAGGGGAGTGCAGCCGTAAACTTCGCGACAGTACTCGTGCTCGTCGGTCGTCTCGGCCAGATGTGTATGCAGCCGGACGCCGTGTTTGCGGGCCAGTCGCGCCGTCTGGATCAGCAGGTCACGCGTGACATTGAACGGACTGCAAGGGGCGAGGTGCAGTTGCGACATGGCGAATGGCCGCGGATCATGATAACGACGAATCGAATCTTCGCTGTGGAGGAGGACGCGCTCGTCAGCTTCGCACAAATCGTCCGGCGGGAGACCGCCCTGCGAGCGGCCGCGTGACATGGAGCCGCGAGTGCCACAATAGCGGATGCCGAGTTCGCGCGCGTTCTCGACTTGCAGCGACAGCGGATCCTCGGACTGGGCCTGCGGAAAGAGGTAGAGGTGATCCGAGGTCGTCGTACAGCCGGTGAGCAGCAATTCACAAATCGCCAGCCTGTTGGCGGCGCGGAACGCCGCGGGATTCATGTGCCGCCAGACGGGATAGTGGAAGACCAGCCAGTCAAACAACTTCGCGTCCTGCGCACCGGGCAAACAGCGGGTGAGAATCTGAAAGAAATGGTGGTGGCAGTTGATAAGTCCCGGGATCGCTACCTTACCCCGGCAATCGATAACTTGTGCCCCTGCGGGCGGTTCGATCGCCTGCCCGACCTCGACGATCCGTTCATCGCTGAGTAGGATATCGGCATCGCGCAGTTCGCGCTCCGCGGATTGGAACACGGCAGCGAGGTGTTGCAGCAAAATATTCATGGGCAGATCATCAGGCTTGACCTCCGGGAAGAACCAGCTGACGTTGGCGCGGGCGCGTTCTCCGGCGTGGGGTCATGAACCATTGCAAATCGGCGGGAGGGAATGTATATTGCAGACAGTAGGAACACATTCAGATGTCTCATCACCAAATAGAGAGGTCGGGTTACTTGCGGCGTTGGTATCGCATTGCAGGCCTTTGGTTCATCGTAGCGGCCGCCGCGCTCGGGGGTCAGCAAGACTCCCCGGCTCGCGGGACCTCCGGGCGCACGGTAACACGGTGGCGGGCCGAACTTCCACGCGCGCTCCCATCCGCCCGGCGAACGGCGCCGCCGATGGTGACACCGCTGGCTCCGGTGCGGCGAGCCGGGCCGGTGTTGCTGCGAGTGGACGCACCACGGCAAAGTGAGCGACCGACGCTGGATCAGGGCGGCGACGATTGTCTAACGGCGACCGCGGTGGAATCCCTGCCCTACCAGGCGACGGGAACCACGATCGGCTATGCCGACGATATCGAAGTGCCGTGTCCCGCGATCGGCCACAACGCCCCCGATGTCTTCTATTTTGTGACGGTGGACTCGACAACCGCAGTGGATATTACGCTGTGCCAGTCAGCCTTTGACACGGAGCTGTATCTCCTGTCCGGCAGTTGCGGGGAAACGGTGATCGCCTGCGACGATGACGGCTGCCTGAATAACGGCGGAACGCCTACCGCATCCCGACTGGATTCGATGGTACTACAGCCGGGCGAGCAGTACTTCATCGTGATCGACGGCGTCGAGTCCGTCGGCGGCCAATATGATTTGCGAATCGATCTGCATCCGCCATGCACGGTGCAACCGCCGAACGACAGTTGCGTGAGTGTCGCGCTCCAGACGTTGCCCGCCGTGATGAGTGGGGCGACGCGCTGCGCGACGGAAGATTGCCCGACTTTTCCCGGCCGCCATGTTTGGATCGGATTCACGTTGCCGGAGTGCGCGGACGTGGAGCTGCGGCTGTGTGGCTCGCTGCCGGTGCTCTCCGCGGTCTGGTTGAATCTGGCACGGGACTGCGACTGCGCCACACTGAGCGCCGCCGCTACGCTGAATTCGGCGTCCTGCGGGGATGGCAACGTTATTCTGAGTTGGACAAACCTCGCGGCCGGTGATTATTACTATCCGCTCTCCGACGACTCCCTGACCGGCGGCAGCGACTACCAGCTTCAGCTGCTGTCCGCGCCGTGCGCGTCGTGCACGCTGCTGCGGCCAAGTCTTGCGATTGACGAAGGCGAGCCCCCCTGCGGCCCCGACTACACCGACCAGTTCAACGGCGGCTGTGAATCCCTGCCGTTTGCGTTCGTGGATCTCGCCGGGAACGAAACCGTTTGGGGCGCGGCCGGAGCGTTTGTTCGCAACGATTCACTCCTTCACGACACGGATTGGTATCGGCTGGTATTATCGCTGTCCGCGGACGTCACGATTTGCTTCGCGCCGCAGCATGCGACGCGATTAGTGCTCATGTCCACCGTGGAGAATTGTGACACTCTACCCTGTCTCGCGGCTGCCAGTGTTCCGGCCTGCAGCAATTACTGTGAGACATTCGCCTTGCCGGTCGGAGAGTACTACATTCGCGTCGAGCTGACGGACAGCTCCGTCACGGCGTGTCAGTCAAGCTACATCCTGGCGCTGACGACCGACTTGCAGCTTCCGTGCTCGATGTTGCCGCAGTTTTGCGTCGGCGACGTCACGGAATTAGAGCCGAATAGCATCTGCGGCGCAACGCTTGACCCGAGCGTGCTCGGTGGGGCCATGACGCTCGCGGGGACGGTCTGTCCGATTGGGGATCGCGATTTCTACTCTTGGTCCATTCCAGCGGGAATCCGGGCGACGCTGGAAGTTCATAGCGGATCGGACACGGACTGCCTGCTTCAGCCGGCGGCTGTGGTGTTGTCGCTGTTCGATCCGGTCACCTGCCAGGATGCAACGGGCGGTCAACCTCCGACCTCCACCGGGTGGCTGATCGACGGCCCGGCCGATGTCATTGTATCGGTGGAAGCGGCGTTCGCGGCCGGCAGCGGGGACTACCAACTCCGTTTGAGCGAACTCGCGTTGGGCGTCTGCACGATTTCCTGCGCCAACTCCGTCACGGCGACGTGCGACAGCGCGCTGCTTCTGAATACGTGCGACGGCTGTTTACTTTATCCCGGCACGGCCGAAGCGAACTGCGAGGGTCCGCACTGGATTGCCGGGCCGCAGCAGTTCGCCCGCCTGGTCGTCACCGCGGCCGGGGAGTATTGCTTTACGGTCACGGGCGATACACTTTCGTTCGGCGGCGACGTTCAATTCGCAATCTTCACGGATTGTGCAAATCCGGACAGCACTTGTATCTTCAGCCAGGACGTGAACTATCCGGGGCTGGAGCTGACGGGCCGGTACAACACGGAGCAGGGCTGCGACTCGCTGTGGCCCGGGACCTACTATCTTGGCGTTTCCGCTTACGATGAAAGTACGGTGGGCACGACCTGCGGACTGATCTCGCTCGTGATCGATTGCGGGCAGGTGCAAATTCCCTGCGATACAGTTCCCGATCTGCGAATCACGCGCAGCCTGCTGGACGGGGTGCGGCTGTTCTGGACGGCGCTGCACGACGGGGACTATCGGATCTACAGCACGAGCGACTTGCAGAACGACGGCGACCCCGACGAGGGCGCCGACCCGGCATGGGAGTTGGTGGACGCCGCCGCGGCGATTGCCGGTGCAGTCAGTTACACGGACAGTCGTCCACCGGTGACGTTTCGACAGTACGTGGTCACGTTCCACTGTCCATAACCGGGATCGATTCCTCGGAAAATGCCGACATTGGACGTCGGCGGGACGGTCGACCGCACTAAGGTAGTTCAAATCTCGAAAAAACGCAAACAGGTGCGGCCCACGGCTGCACCTGTTTGTCTTGTATTCCGGGAGCGCGACGAACCTCGCACCGCTCTCATCTGAGCAAGAGCATCTTCAGCATGACGGTTTGGTTTCCCGCCGTCAAGCGGGCAAAGTACATACCGGTGGGCGTGTCGCCTGCGTCCCATTTGATGGTGTGGCTCCCGGCAGCGTACCTGCCGGCGACGAGCGTGGTGGTCAACCGCCCCGCGAGATCAAAGACCTGGAGCACGACGTGCGTATCGTACGGGAGGGTGAAACGAAGCTCGGTTTCCGGATTGAACGGATTCGGGAAGTTCTGCGACATCCACAGGTCCCCAGCCACGGCGGATTCACGACGCGGATCCGCGGCCGCCGACAGCTGACCGTGGAATGCGATGCGCGCCGGATTCATCGCTGCCGGATCGTTGTGGAAGATCAGCAGGGTATCAAACACGTCAGTGCTTCCCGGCGCCGCCCAGCGCACGTACAAGCTGTCAACGGCAACCGGGCGGACCTGCATCGGAGTATTGACCACTCGCAGCCCGTTGGATTCGCCCGTCACGAAAGACGCGTTTTCGATCAGTAATGTTGTCAATCCGAAATTTGAAATCGCGACTCCGATCGTATCAACCGATCCCGGGCCCGCACTGCTCGCCAGCCGGGACGCGGGCGCCGAGACCGTCGGGGGGCTGTCAAAACTGAAGCCGGTTGCGCGCGGTCCGCCATAGGCGCCCATGTCATTGCGCGTGCCATTGGCATCATTGAAGATCGGATTCGGATCGCCGCTGTCCACGCACGGTGAGCCGTCGAGTAGCGCCAGCAGCGAATCGGCGAAGCCGGGATAGTCCGTGATATTTCCGGTCCCGGCATAGCCGCCCTGTACGCCGCTATAGGTCAGGAGCAGCGACGCTCCGCCGCCGTGTATTTGCGCGCCGCCTTGCGCGGACCGGTTTCCCCAGACGATGTTGTTGCCGCCGATGATCCGTTGGCTGAAGCGGCGAATGCCGCCGCCGGGCAGCGCGGAGCTGTTTCCCACAATCGTGTTGTTCCAGACGAAAAGGGTATCACTTTGGGCGCCGTTGGTCCACAACCCTCCGCCGCCGTAATCCTGACCGCCGGAGTTGAGCGCAATAATATTGTTGCTCACTTCGGCGATTGCATAATTGATGACAATGCCGCCGCCGTAGCGGCCGCTGTTGCCGATCACCACGTTATTCAGGATGCGCGTGCCGTCGCTGAAGCCGCAGCGGATCCCGCCGCCGCCCGCGCTCGTGATTCCGGCGGGTCGCCGTGATGCGGCATTGCCGACAATCAAATTGTGATGAACATAGGGTGTGGAATTCTCGATGATGATCCCGCCACCCTCCACGTAGAAACTGTGGTTGTCGTCATCTTCGAGTGGCATCCCCGTGCCGCCGGTGATCGTGAAGCCTGCCAATTCCGCGGTTCCGTCTTCGCCGGAAATGATGGCGACAACGGAACCGGAATCGGGGTCAACGGGCTGACTGCCGTCGATCGTCGTCTGACGGACCGTGAGCGGATTGCCGTCGAGCACATAGTGACTCGCGACCACGATATTCTTGCCGTAGAAGTTCAGGTTCTCGGCGTAAGTACCCTGGGCGACGAGCACGGTATCGTGGGGATCGGCAGCCACGATTGCCTCTCGGATCGTCGCATATTGCGCCGGGACGTTGCGCGTTACGGCATTCGCGGAACCATGCAGGATCATGCTGGCGAGCAGGAGCAGCGTGCGAGTAGTCATACGGGCCTCATAAGCGATGTGATTGATGTGCGGAATCACGAGCGAGGAGTTCCTGAGCGGCAGGCCGGGCGCCGGACTGCAAGCGTCCGCACACCGCGGCGATAACGACTTGGAGCGGTTGCATAGAGCGAAGTTTAGTACCGAACCCCGTCACGGGCCGAGCAGTTAGCGTTGCTCGTCAATTCGCCGGCTTCGCGTGCGGTGCGGAACCTTCCGCCCGTCGAGCGGATCCGTCGAGCTCCAGCCGCATGAAGACATCCGCGCGGGCGTATGCGGAGGGGCGTTCACGCGGCACATGGCGGAAGCCCAGCTTTTCGTAGAGGGCCAGCGCGGGCCCGAGTTTAGTGCTGCTTTCCAGGATAACGGCGTTCGCTTGCAGCGTTCGCGCCCGCTCAATCGCGGCGAGCGCGAGCTTCCTGCCGATCTGTTTGCCCTGCGCTCGTTCCGTCACCGCCATCTTGGCCAGCTCAAAGACGTGTGGCGCGTGCGGCAGCAACGCGCAGGTGCCGAGGATTTCGCCCTCGAGTTCCGCGAACAGCACGACGCCGCCGCGCGCAATGATGCAGCCCTCCGGATCCGAGAGCATTTCGACATCGTGTGGTTCGAGCACGAAGAATTTCCGCAGCCACTCTTCATTGAGCGTGCGGAACAGCGCGCGAAAGGTCGGGCGGTAATCAACAATCCGCACGGCGTCCAATTGACGCGCCTTGACGCGTTCCTGTACGCGCTCGAACACGCCGCGTTTGGCGAGCGCGGCTTCGAGCGTCTCGGAAACCGCGATCAGATCGAGATCGGTTTCGCGCACGAGCTCAACGGTCGCTTGGCGAATATCGTCCCACAGTATTTCGAGCGGCGGGGCCATTCGCCGGCCCTTTTCCGAAAGCGTGACGAGCCGCTGCCGGCGATCCGCTTTGCCCTCGTCGGTCAGGATGACACCTTCGCGACTCATGTCTTTGACAATCTGGACGACGGCGGGGTGCGTGACTCCGAGTCGCTTGGCAATTTCGGTAACCGTGATCGGCTGCTGCGCCTTCAGCACCAAATAATAAACGGGAAACCAGCGCGGCTCGAAGTCGAGCTCCTGGGATTCGTAGGCCCGCGCTGCGTCCCGCATGAAGCGGTCGCTGAGTCGGCGGAGGCGGCTGCCGACCGCGAGGTATCCGAGGGTATCGATTAGGTCCATGCGGAGGATGCTCTGATGGTTAGATATTACGTAAGGCCTTACATAATTTAACATCTGAGAGGAGAATAGTCAAGGCCACGGCCGGATATAGCGATCTCGACCCGCGGTCGGTCCGACCAGTCAGCCTGTTCACCGAGCCCACGGGAGATTGCCTCGCTTGAGGAGGCAGAGGCGGCCGGCACCGTGTCTATTAGTGGCCCAAATGCCCACTTTAACTTTAGGTTCTTATTTGGCTTGACATGCTTCATGGGGTCGCAAGCCCTTGAAATCTGTTGGGATCGGTGGCACTCAGCACACGATGATTGCATTATGCAATAAAGAGTTATTCATTATTGACTTACGGTAAATCGTGGAGTACATTTGGGCCGTAGCGAATCGACTAACTATGGTGGACCGGAATCACAAGCGGACAATCAAAAGCCCGCAAATCCGGAGATCTGCGGGCCATTTGCCTTGGTGGCGTCTCCCAGAATCGAACTGGGGACACACGGATTTTCAGTCCGTTGCTCTACCAGCTGAGCTAAGACGCCATGGGAGCGAGAATTTACGAGTTAGCCGCCCAAAAGTCAACCCCCCCTCCACCCTTGGAGGCGGGATTCGGAGAAGTAGTCCGGATTCCGGCGGGTCGGCCCGGGCGCCGAAAACAGATACGCGTGCATTGCAGGTATGAAGTGGTTACCGACAACGGATGACCAAGGAGGTAAGACGCATGAAGAACCTATATCCGATTTTGCTGTTGATTTGCCTGCTCGGGATCTTTGGGATTGCCGCAGCCTCCGACTGGGATGAGCTGCAGGCGGCCGACCGGACCGAGACCGGTACGATTCTGGACGACGGTCCGCGCACGTGCCTCGCGGACTTCAATGTGACTTCGTTCCCCTATCACCACGAATCGACGCTGGTGGACGCGGTGAACGATTGTCTGGTGCGCTCCGGCCAGGAGCACATCTATCAAGTCGTGGTGACGGTGGCGGACGAATACACATTTTCGCTCTGCGACGGACCCGCCGCCACGAACACCCAGATCTACATCAAGACGGGCTGTTGCAGCGGCAGCACGATCGCGACGAACGACGACGGCTGTGGCACGACCTTCGGCCCGGCACGCATTGACTGCGTGCCCCTGACGGCAGGCACGTACTGGTTGATCATCGAGCCGCGCACCGCCGGGGGCGAAGGGCCGTACACGCTCGATATTTCGCAGTGCCGGAACACGTGCGAGCAAGTGCAGTTGGCCGACGGCGTGCATGACAACGGCGACGGTACGCTGACGTACGTGCAGACCGTCGATGCCTCGGACGCGGGCACGGAGCTGTATGGCGGTCCGTACCCGGCGGGATCGAATCCCTGCGTCTCCGGCATGACCGAGTACGGCTTCGACATCTACAGTTGGTACGATCAGGATTACGGCTGGCTCCACACTTGGCCGGGTTACAATGCCGAAGGCGGGGTGTGCGTGCAGTCGGTGGAGATCGTCGTCTGCTCATACGATGTCGATCAGAGCGATTGCAGTGAATTGCATCCGAACAATCCGCAGGCTTGCGAGCTCGACAATCTCTTCGCGGACGCGGTGCTCCTGAATCCGAACTATTTGCAAGGGAACGATGGCGACTGGGCGGTAACGACGTTCGACGTATCGCCCGGGGCGCTGCTGGCGGACGGCGGCCTGGAAATGTTTCTGGACATCGACGTCTGGAACTACACCTGCACGTGGGCGACGACGGTTCACTGGTCGCAATTGATTGTCCGCTATCGGACGCAGGCCTGCAACCAGCCGCCCTACACTCCGCTGGTGGAAAGCGGACCGTGCTACACCGCGGATGAGGATCTATGCGTTCTGGTGACCGGACCGCAGCCTGCCGACCCCGACGGCGACGCGGTTACCTATCAGTACCGCTGGTTCGTGATGAACGATCAGACCAACGGCGGATTTGTGGACGACGAGTGGAATCCGTTGCATCCGGTGGATCACTCGGGAAGCTGTATTCCGGCGGCTGACACGGAGATCGACGACATCTGGCTGGTCGAGGTTTATGCCGTGGACGCCCAGGGAACCCTGAGTCTGGACCACGCCACGCTGCAATTTCCGTCGATCATTCGCGGTCCGTGCGGTCCGCAGGTCCCGGAAGTGTATGACCTCGGCGACATTCAGGTGCCCGAGTGTCAGTTGGGCTATCCGCTGGGAACGTTAGAGACAGGCGGCCCGGCCAATGTGGTCCAGGCGCTTCCGCTGGCGTGGTTGGGGGACACGGTCACCGCCGAGGACGTACCGAACGTACCCGACACGGACGCAGGCGACGACGGCGTGGAGTTTCTGCTGACGCCGTGGGAGCCCTGCGCGAACGTCTGCGTGAGGGTGACGGTGCGAACCGGCCCGTTCTACTTTGGCGAGCCGATGTACATCTATGGCTGGAAAGACGGGGATCTGGATTGCAGTTGGGATGACGTGCTTTGCAACGGCCAGGCTTCGGAGTGCATTATTCAGGGCGCGCTCGTTCCGCCGATGGAGGCCAATGGAACTCAGACACTGCAATTCTGTTTTCCCGACCCCGGCGTCACGGATATCGGGCGCTATCAGGGTCGCTTGCGCTTCCGGCTCATGTCTTCCGCTCCGGGCTGCATCGAAGCGCAGGCCGGCGTGGATCCGGTCTTGGGCGAAGTCGAAGACTATTTGATTCGAGATCTGCAACTCGACGTCGAACTGCTTTCATTCTCGGCAGCGCATCAACCGGCGCTCGCGGGCAATGGCGAAGTTCGACTCGAGTGGAGCACCGCGAGTGAACGCGATAACCGCTCTTTCGAGATCGAAAAGCAGATTCGCGGCGAGTGGCTCATGATCGAGCGGCTCGACGGCGCAGGCACGTCCACGCAAACGCGCAACTATGCATTCAGCGACGCGGAGGTGCTGATCGGCACGACCTACGCCTATCGACTCCTCACGGTCGATGTGAACGGACACCGTTCCATCGTCGCGGAGCGCTCGGTCGCGGTGACCGCCGCTGACCCGCAGACGGTCAGCGAATACAAACTGCATGCGAACTTCCCGAATCCGTTCAATCCGTCCACGACCATCGTGTACGACTTGATGGAAGCCGGACACGTGAAGCTCAGCGTCTTCGACGTGCTGGGCCGCGAAATCGCCGTGTTGCAGAATGGCCGGCAGGATGCCGGTCGCCATCGCGTCGAGTTTGCGGCGCAGGGACTGCCGTCCGGACTATATCTGTACCGGATCGAGGCCGCCGACTTTTCACAGTTGCGGAAGATGATCTTGATGAAATAGGCCACGCGCAGCACATCTCCCCGCACTCTTGCGCGACTGCGGCGGAGGCATTGATGAAGAGAGGCACGGCGAACGCTGTGCCTCTCTTTTGGGTTGGGGTCTGGCTACCAGCCAAGCGGCTGAAAATCTTGCACACCCGGGCGCCCCGGGGGGTCTGTCATCGTGTGGAAAACAGGGGTGTAGCCTTGACCCTTGATTGAAAGGAGGGTATATTCAACCGGATTGTCCGGACGGCGAACCGCCGCTCCTTGTCGTACAGAACCGTACCCCCTCCCAGATGCGCCCTCTTGTTTTCACGAGCTTGATCCTGTTTGCCGCACAGTACGTTGCCGCTCAGCCTGACACCCTGTGGACTCGCTACGTGGAAACGGACAGCGCCACGGTGTTTCTGGGGGCGGCGGAGGCGGCCAACGGCGACTTCCTGCTGACGGGTGTCACCAACTTGCGCAGTTCTGGCGAAGTTCAGCAACAGGACATGATCATTGCGCGGCTGTCCGCTTCCGGCGACTTGACTTGGACTTCCGTGGTCAGCGGCGGAGCGTACGTTGGCCATCAGGAGCAGGGAACGGCGGTCATCGAACTTCCGAACGGCGAGCTGCTGGTGAGCGGTTGGCAACTGGTCTCAGGAAACTCGACACGCGGAATGCTGCTCCGGCTGTCGTCAACCGGATCGCTTCTGACCGAGTATTTCGTCGGCGGCGCGGATTCCAGCGCGCGGCTGAACGACCTCTTCTTTACTCCCGGTGGCGGTCAAGTGGCGGCGGTGGGCTTTCGTCGTGCTGATTCGCCTTACGCGGCGCCGAACATGCTGCTCTCCGTTCGGAATTTTTCCGGTGAGCAGGCGTGGTCCGCGCAGTTCGGAATGAACGCGCTTTACGACTACGGCATGCGCGGCGTCGCGGTGGCCGATGCCTACTACCTTGCGGGTTATCGCCAGGCCGGAACCCAGAACTATGATTTCTGGCTGTTGCGCGCGGACACGAACGGAGTGCAGGAATGGGGCACGTCGTATTCTCACACGGGCGCGGATGAGCTGGCGGACATGGACCGCTCGGTGTTCGGCGATTTGTATCTCGGTGGCGCGGGCACGTCGTCGAATCTGACCACGGGCTATCTCGTGAAGGTTTCCGAAGACGGCTTTCGCGATTGGGATCGATTGGTAAGCGGCGGTTACCCCTACTCGCGCCTGCGCGGCGTCGCGGCACGTCCGGCGGGCGGGGCGATTTGCGTGGGTACGGCCGGAACCGGCGGCGCGCATCGACAGTTCTTGCTGGCGATGTACACATCGGCGGGCGACAGCGAAGGCACGTGGGCGTATGGGCCGACGGACAGCAGCGGGTTTTACGGGGTGTCGGCGTTGTCAACGGGCGGATGGCTGGCCTTTGGCGCGGGCGTCGTCAATGGCAAGAGCCAGGGTTTTGTTGCGCGACTTCAGCGGCCGCGCGGGCTGCATGGCCGCGTGCTGGATCGCGAAGGCGGAGTCCCGCAGAGTGGTGTGTGGGTGCAGCGAGCGGATGGCTGGCAATACACGATCTCAACGGACGATGGCTACTATGCGCTGGAGCTGCCCGCGGGGACCTTCGACTTCATTCTTTCCGGCGCCTGCGTAGAAACGGACACGCTTCACGGGATTACAGTGACAGACAACCCGGATCTCGTGACGGATCTGGAAATCGGCGTCCCGGACTACGCGAAGCACCATACCTCGATTAATCTGCTGGCTTGGAATGATGTATCGCAGACATCCCCGGTGTACCTCTACAATAGCGGTTCGGGAGCATTGCGGTTCCGGGTGTCGGTTCAGGCTGAGGCGCCGGTCGGGCCCTGGTTGAGTGTTTCCCCTGCCGCAGGACTCGTCGGCGCGCACGATTCCATTGCGGTCATGCTGACGGTCGCGCCGGACACGACAAATGACGGCGTCTATGACTTTGCCGGGACACTGAGCGTGCGCACCAACTCCTGCCCGGACAGCACGGACGCTATCCCGATTCTGGTCACGGTCCTCGATGCGGCTGCGCCGCCGTCCCTCGCGCATGAGTTCCGGCTCTGGGATGCCTATCCGAATCCGTTCAATGCGCGGACGACCATTCGCTACGCGCTGCCGCGGGATTCGCGGGTCTCCTTGCGCGTGTTCGACATTCAGGGTCGCGAGTCCGCGGTGCTCGTTGATGCGGCACAGCGCGCGGGCCTTCACGAGTTGAGCTTTGACGGAACGGATTTAGCGACCGGGATGTATTTCGCCGTGCTGCGCGCGGGAGCCGAGACGCGCATGACGAAGCTGTTGTTGCTGAAATAGCGAATCGGTTTTTCGGCGCGGGCTGCCAGGCCGCGCCCGCTTCCTACATATCGAGGTGAGACAATGACGCTTCGAGCCATGTTCGTAATCGCGCTGACGGTAATTTCATCGCGGCTTGCCGTCGCGCGTCCCGACACGTTATGGTCGGCTCTGCCGGACCTGACCGGTAACTCGGTCTTCTATGGCGCGACCGCTTGCGCGAACGGCGACTTCGTCTTGGTGGGATCGATCGACGATGGTGAGGCCTCGTCGCAGGACATGCTGATCGTCAGGTTGGCCGATAACGGCGAGGTGCTCTGGACGACGCGGCCGACGAGCGGGTTCGAAGACGTGGATCAGGCCAGTTCGGTTGTTGAGTTGCCGAGCGGTGAACTGCGGGTCGTGGGTTGGTCTGCGAATTCGTACACACTGAATGTGCTCGATGTGGATTCGGAGGGCAACGTGATTCATGTCTGGAGCTATGAAACCCCGGGCGGGCGCACGAAGGGGATGGATATCGCGTTGTGGCCGGGCGGCGATCTCGGCGTGGTCGGTTACGGTTACGGTGGCATCGGTATGGGTTCGGACGCGTGGACCATGCGCAAGTCCGCGACCGGAGACACCCTGTGGTCGATGATGGAACACAGTTCCGGAATCGATGCCGCGATCTCAATCGAGTTCCGTGATGACTACTTTGTCACGGCAGGTTACGATCAGGCGGAGACGAACGGCGAGTATGACCTGTATGTTTCCAAGTTCGACACGGCGTTGGCGTGGGGCAGCGGACAACGGATCGAGCTGGACGGGGATCAACTGGCGTATGCCGCTGCGATCGGCGCAGCGGGAGATGTCTATGTCGGCGGCCGGGAAGCGGCCGTGCCGTTTTTGGCGAAGACGGATCCGGAGCTGAATCTGATTTGGTCGCGCTCCGATTATTTCGCGTCAGGAATGACCGGCCACCTCCGCGGCGTGGCCATGTACGGGGGCGACCAGCCGATCTGCGCGGGCTGGGTGGAAATCGCGGGGGATCGCCAGTGCCTGATCATGCTCGCGGATTCGCACGGCGATTCGCTCTGGAGTTGGACGCCCAACTTGGGTGATTCTTCAGGCTTCTGGGGCATCGAAGGCCTGAATTGCAGCGGATACTTGGTCTATGGATTCGCGAATGAGGGCGGCACTTCGCGCGCGTTCGCGCTGCGCCTTGCGCCGGAGCAGGGCGTGTTGGGCGTCGTGCGGAATGCCCACGGCGATGCTCTGAGCGGAATCCGGGTGCGGGCGGTCGGAGAAAGCTGCACGGCGGTCAGTACCGCGGATGGCCGGTTCGTGCTCGGGCTGGCGGCCGGTCAACACCGCTTGATCTACTCCGGCAACTGCATCGACACGGACACTACCGCGTGGATCACCGTGGCCGCGGACAGTCTGCTCGCGTACGCAATCACGGCCCACGAACCCGCGATCGGGTCGCTGCCGACGTCGATCAACCTGATCGCGTACAACCACGTGACCGCGGGGGGCACGTTAACCTTGCGCAACGATGGCGACGGGGATCTGTCCTATTCGATCGCTGTCGAGATGTTCAACCCCGGCCCGGACGAAGCTTGGTTATCGGTCGATCCGCCGGTCGGCTCCATCGCGCCGCTGCAAACGGAAACCGTGCAGATCACGGTGACCGCTGACACGACGGATGACGGTGTCTTCGAGTTCTACGGCCGGCTCACGGTGCGTACGAATACGTGTCCGGACACGGTCGCGGAGATTCCGGTGTTTGTGACCGTGCTGGATGCGGAGACTGAACCCGGACTTGCGGGGGAGTTCGCGGTCTCCGAGGTCTATCCGAATCCGTTCAATGGCATCACGACTCTGGAGCTGACGCTACCGCGTGCGGCGGATGTTGCGCTGCGCGTGTTTGACGTTGTCGGACGTACGGTGCGCGAACTCAGGCACGAGGGGATGAGTGCAGGCAATCATCGTTTGGAAATAGACCTCGGCGACTTCGCTACCGGCGTCTATTTCATGCGCGTGCGTGCCGGCGAATACATCGCGGTAAGAAAGCTGTTGCTGACGAAGTAGTCGGGGGATGAAATCTGCTGTAAAGCAAGGAGCGGGGTTTCGGCCCCGCTCCTTACCTTTGCGCCTATTGAGCCGTTCCAGATCCCGTGGAGAGTGCAGGGGCCGATTGCATCGCCCGCTCTGAACGCACCCTACTTCCGAATCAGGCCGGGTTGCGACGACACAACCCGGCTCAGCCGAGACCCCCCCAGCCCTCCCGTAAACGGGGGGGGGGAGAATAACAAAACCGGCTCACGGGAACCCGTGAGCCGGCTGAGAACTGCCAACTACGCGAGCTTACTGCTTGAAGTCGTAAACCAGCGAGACCTGCGAGAACATTTCAGTGGTCGCATCGCCGGAGACGAAGTACGGGCCCTTCATCAGGAAGTCTGGATGCACCAACAGATCGAGCGACAGGCGATTCCAATGCGCCGTCGCGCCGACATAGGTGTTCGTCTGCATGTAGCTGTGGGTCATCTCGTCGTCGCGATCGCCGTTCGGCGTGTGGCTCGCCCAGAAACGCTCGGCACCAATGCGGCCATCGAGCCAACCGAACACCTTGGTCTCGGCGCCCACGCGCCAGTAAGGCATAGCGCTCCACGAGTCAGTTGAATCGCTGGACGGGGTCGTCGCCGGCTTGAACTCATGCGCGGTCGAGCGCATCGCGAAACCAAAGTCGAAAATCACGAGCGCATTGTCGGCAGGCCACCAGTTGTGACCGGCACCGAAGGAGAACGCCGTGGTCTTGTGCGTACGCTCGAAGCCACCAGACGCCTTCATCCCGTCGGACAGGGTGCTGAAGCGGAGGTTCGGAATGAGCGACGCGTTGTCGGAGTAGTTGTACCACCAGCGGCCATCAAGGTGGATCCCCATCATGCCGTTCGGCTCGCTGAGCTTGGTGCCGCCGGCTTCATCCGTGAACGAAGCCATGTCGAAGCCCACCACGAGGTCCCAGTTGTTCTTGATGCAGGAAACACCGAGATCAAGGCCGAAGTCACTGGCATTGGTGTTCGTCTCGCCAGCCGTAGCCTTCTGCGTGAAGCCTTCGCTCGCGTAGGACAGGCCCGCGCCGATCAGCATGTTCTCGCCCAGCGGACGACCGTACTTGATCGACAGCGCGTTGTTGATCCCGGGTCCGTCATTGACGGCATCGGGCATCTCGGTGTACTTCGTGACCTGATACTTGTTCAGACCGAAGTAGAGGACCGACTTCTCATCGCCGAAGTCATAGGTAGCCCAGACGGCATTGGCATCCCAGGTGACCGAGTTGCCGGCGAATTCGGCCCCGGCGCGATTGCCGTACTTCTTGACGAGCTGCGGCCAGACATTCGAGTTGGACTGGTCCTTGGTGATGTAGGTGACATCGCCGCCGCCTAGGCCGACCATGCGGGTGACCGTTGCGCTGGCGACCATCGGGATCATTACAGCGCAGATGACGAGAATTGCGAAAAACTTCTTAAAACTCAGCATAGGGGTTCCTTCTCCGGTGTTGGTTGGGGAAAATCGGCAGGTATTATAGTGAATTCTGCGAGGATTGTCAATGCCTTTTCCCCACTTTTTTCCATCGCAGAAAGTGACTATCTTTATGTCAACTCAAGGGCTTGCGCAGCGGGAATCGCATGTACTATTTTGCTCAAACGGGTTACGAAATGTAACGCGCAGCGGATTGTAAAGGTTCCGTAAATATTGGAGTTATCCACATATCCACAGAAATACCCAAGTCCATGATCGACAAACGATTCCGGGCAGTTGACCACTCCGGCGACCTCGCAGTTGAGGCTTGGGGCGCCGACGAATTGGAGGCACTGGCCAATGCCTCTCTTGGACTGGTGGCTCAGTTGGTTCCGCTTGATACGATTGAAGAGCGAGAACAGTTTCCGTTGTGGATAGCTGACGAAGATGTAGATCGGCGGATGATCGCCTATCTTAATGAAATTATTTATCTTATATCTGCGAGACGCTGGTTGCCATGCTCGGTAAAATACATGACAAATTGTAACTCTAAAGATTGTAACGAATTACAGGTAGTTCTGGGTGGCGAACCCCTCGACCCGACGCGCCACGAGTTGAAATACGACGTCAAAGCGGTCACGTACCACGGCTTCCGCGTTACTAAGGAGACGGGGATGGTAAAGATTTACTTTGTCTGCGATCTCTAATGGCACAACCACAAGCAACCATCGAGCGCGCCGGGCCGTTCCGCTACCGAATTCCGCAGGAAAGCCGCGCTGACATGCGGACGGACGGGATCATGTTCCTGAACGATTCTCTGTTCGGCCAGCTCCGGGCCGACATGTCGCCGACCCAAGTGGCGAATGTCGCCACTCTGCCGGGCATCGTCGGGTGCAGCCTAGCGATGCCGGACATGCATTGGGGGTATGGATTCCCGATCGGGGGTGTTGCGGCCTTCCATGCCACCGAGGGCGTGATCTCTCCGGGCGGCGTGGGCTACGACATCAACTGCGGAGTGAATCTTACGCGAACCGCGGTGCACTGGCAGGAAGTACAGGGGCCGCTGGAGCGGTTGATCAACACGATGTTCGCGCGGATTCCGACGGGCGTGGGATCCAAGGGCGGGCTGCGGGTGACAAAGCCGGAATTCGAGCAGGTCTTGCTGACCGGCGCTCAGTTTGCCGTCCGGCGAGGGGTGTGCGGGGCGGATGATCCGCTGCACATGGAAGAGCAAGGGGCGCTCGCCGGAGCCGACCCCGGCGAAATCTCGGCGCGCGCGCGGGAACGCGGCTTCGAGCAGCTCGGCACGCTGGGCGCGGGCAACCACTTTGTCGAGGTCCAGGTGGTTGAGGAGATTCACGACGAGCGCGTCGCTCAAGTATTCGGACTGTTTCCGGGCCAGGTTTGTTGCATGGTGCATTCAGGTTCGCGCGGCTTCGGTTATCAGGTCTGCACGGATTTCCTGCCCGTGATGGACAGAGCGGCCAGCAAGTTCGGGATTGAATTGCCCGATCGGCAGTTAGCCTGTGCTCCGCTCACCAGCAAGGAGGGCCAACGGTATTTTGCGGCAATGAAATGCGCGGCGAACTTCGCGTGGGTGAATCGGTTGACCATGCGCTGGCACTGGATGCAGGTCTTCGCGGAAATTATGAAACGACGCATTGAAGACTGCGGCTTCGGCCTGGTGTACGACGTCTGTCACAACATTGCCAAGTTCGAGCAACACCTCGTCGCCGGCGACGAAGCCCGCGTGTGCGTGCATCGTAAAGGTGCGACGCGTTCACTCCCGGCCGGGCATCCGCTCGTGCCGCTCGCGTACCGGCAAGTCGGTCAGCCGGTGCTGATTCCGGGCGACATGGGCCGCGCATCCTGGGTGTTGGTCGGCGAACCGAACGCGTTGACGGAATCCTTCGGCTCCGCGCCGCACGGCGCGGGTCGGCTGATGTCGCGTAATGCCGGACTGAAGCTGCGGCGCTCCAACGAGGTGCGGGAACAACTGGCGGCCCGCGGGATCATCGTGCAGGCACGTACCGGGTCAACACTGGCTGAAGAACAACCGGAAGTTTACAAGAACGTGGATGATGTTGTGGCGGTCGCCGCCGGAGTTGGTCTGGCGCGACCCGTGGCGAAGCTGCGTCCGGTCGGCGGGATCAAGGGATAGCACGCGATTCCCGCCCGCCGAGCCGTGCGTCCCCGCGCGGCCGGAATCGGCCTCCGCTCTCCCCCCACATCCTGTGGGGGGCCGGGGGGGGCGCGGCTTCGCGCATCCGCTGGACCCCGCCGGAATCGGCCTCCGCCCTCCCCCCACATCCTGTGGGGGGCCGGGGGGGGTCGCTACTAATCTCGGCCCCGGATTGCAGGTTGACGAATCGCAACGGAAGGGCGGGACGAATGGCGCCGGAAGTTGGGCATATCGTTTGCCGATTCCTGAGGCAACAGCCTACTCATGAATCGAGATTGAAACATGCCCGCAACGACTCACAAGTGCTTGCTCGTGGACGACGATAGCAGTTTTCTGATGCTGATGAAGACGGCAATTCAGCAATTTGGGTTCGAGACGATCACGGCACAGGATGGTGACGAAGGATTTGCCGCCTTCCGTGAGCATCATCCCGATCTGGTGGTTTCCGACATTCACATGCCGAACCGGAATGGGCTGATGTTATTGGCGGACATCAAGTCGATGAATCCCGACATTCCTGTGATACTGGTGACCGGCTTAATGCACCTGAAAGCGGTTCTGAACATGGAGGCCGTGCGGCCCGATATCTACATGGAAAAACCGTTTACGCTGGATCAATTGAAGCAGGCCATCGACTCGCTGCAGCCCGCCATCGAGCAAGCCTGGGGTGCTTCCAAGGAAGCCACGCCGATGGCGGATCGCCACGATATTCTGTAGCGTCCTTGAGTATGCCGGTGAGCCTGGAAGTCCCCGGCACAACGAGAAAAGCCCGATGCTGCGACATCGGGCTTTCGTTTGCCGGTGTTTTCAAATCACTTCAGCAGCATGATCTTGCGCACGGTGTAGATCGCGCCTCCGGATTCGAGGCGGGCGAAGTAGATGCCGCTGCTGAGTCCGGTGGCGTTGAACGTGACCGAGTGTACGCCGGGTTCGCGAACTCCGTCAAGTAACACGGCGGCTTCGCGACCAAGCACGTCAAACAAGGTCAGGCGGACCTGCGCCCGATGCGGCACGGTGATCGCAAAGGTCGTGGACGGATTGAACGGATTGGGATAGTTTTGCGACAGCAGGAACTGCTGCGGCGAAGTTGGACGCGCCTCGTCGGCCGCGGAGAGGTTCGGGTCGGTGGTGACGAGCAGCGCCCGGCCGGGCACGATCGGCGCGGCGTGCGGTTCATAATAGCCCTGGAAGTAATACTGCAATCCGTCGGTTCCGGTCGGGTTTTCGACGCCGACCGATCCCTCGTAGCGGCCCTCCCACCCATCATACTGCATCTTCATCGCGCCGTCACCGCTGGGCGTCGGCATGAATTGCGGATCGTAGAGAATGATCTCGAAGCGCGCCGGACCGGTCTCGTAATACTCGATTACATTGTACCACTCGACGATGACGCGGTGGTTGGCATTGTCGGCCAGGTAATAGACGCACGACGCGGCGGTCGGCATCCAGTCCGTGAACATCGGCGCGACGTAACCATTCGGCGCTTCGACGCGCGGAATCGGATTCGAACCCCAGTCTTGCGAACACGTCGTGCCGAACAGGACAAAACCGTTCGCGTGAATTCGCACGGACGTAGTGCTTACTCCGTAGAATTGGAAGTCGAACGGCAGTGTGCGCGGGGCGCAATTGTCGCCGGTGATATTCAGGCACTCTCCGTTCAATCCGCCGGCATTCGGATTGATTTCCACCCACTCGAACGCGGCCTGGGGCGAATCATAGTTGTCGTAGATGTAGTATCCGTACTCATCCGGTCCGCTGACCGTGGCCTGCGGCGAGTAGTTCAACGTAGCGGTGACCGTCAATGGGTCGCTGTGGACGTCCGCGTTCACGACGTGTTCAGCCCACGGCAAGGCCCCGCAGTGCACGTCGTAGGCCCCGGCGTAGATGTCGTTGAAGGTCGCGTATCCATTCACATCGGTTATCCCCGAGCGCTCGATCTCAGGAATCCAGACGGGCATGTCGGCGAGCGGGGCTCCCGCATAATTCACGACGGAGACCGCCAGCGTGGTCTGCGGCGCAACCTGCAATTCCACGTCGGCATTCACCGTTCCCTGCGCGGTGACGTGACGATTCAAATGAATGTCGAGATAGCCGTACCGCTCGAACAGCACGTCGTAGTCGCCCGCCGCGACAACGAGCCGGAACACTCCGTTGCTATTCGAATAGACCGGCTGATTCCCGGCGACGGAGACGCGCACACCCTCGACCGGTGATTGGCCGATCGCCGCGGTTCCGGCGATGGTCCCGCGCAGGCCGCGACCTTCGAGAATCGCGGCATACGGCCGCACCATTCCGAATCCCCACAGGGAATCCCAGCCCGCCTCGCCTTGATCTTGAATTCCGGCGATCAGGTAGCGGTAGCAGTCTTCCGGCGTAATCCCCGGAAAGGCCGAGTAGATCAAGGCGAGTGCCGCGCCGACATGCGGAGTCGCGCCGCTGGTGCCGTTAATGCTCGAGCAGAAGCCGCCGCGATCAACCGCACTAACCACCGTCGGCGCGGTCACATCAGGCTTTGCCAATCCCGGGAATGCTCCGTCCTGCCACGGATAGTCCTCGTATTCGGCCGGATATGCGTTGCTGCTACCGGCGGGTCCGCAGAATGGCATACGTGAGATCGGGCTCCCCGCGGTGAAGCAGATGTCATCGCGCGACCAGCCGCCCGGACCGTGACCGGACTGTGAGAAATGGACATGCCCGGAGAGGTAGGCGGAAACCGCGACGATCGAGCTGACTCCGCCCTGCTGTTCGTGACCGTCGGTCATCGCCGGCGGCGGGCAGGTCGAAGGGGCTGAACATGACATGGGAACCGGATTCGACAGCCCGTAGTTTCCCGTGGAATTCGCGTGAATGATGCCCGCCGCAAGTTCCATCTCGCTGACCCGGCGATGCATGACCAGATTCGGGCAATCGCGCACGGTATCTCCGCAATCGGAGAGTTTGAAGCTCAAACTCGCGGAGATGACCATCGCACCATGGTCAATCGCATACTGACTCGCTTCCCAGACAGAACTCTGCGAAGTGTAACTCTTCAGGATCATCAGCTTCACTCCCGGTGCGACGGCGGAGGTGTCACACGGATTGGTCGCCGTGCCGAGCGCGGAGGCGATCACCGACGCAGTCAGATTTCCGTGGCCGCTGCCATCCGTGGGATACAAGTATGCGTTGTCGTCCTCGAAGTTCCAGCCGTAGAAGTCGTCCACATATCCGTTGCCGTCATCATCGATTTCGTTTTGTTCGATCGTGTCCACATGGCCGTTGCCATTCAGGTCCTCGCCGGGATTCACCCACAAATTATTGGCGAATGCGGGCAGCGCGGTATTACAACCGGAGTCCTTGTGGCCGAGAATCACGCCGCTGCCGTTCGCTTCAACCTCCTCCCAACAGCGCGGCGCTTCGATGTCGAGCAATCCCCAGCCCGCCGCATCGAGCGTGTTGTCGTACCGCTGATCGCTCAGGATGTACACGACTTCGGGAAACTTGCTGTCGATGTCAGCGATCAGCGCAGGATCGAGCACGACCCGGATCGAGTTCACGACCCAGAGTGGTCGCAGCAATGAAACGCGACCGGCTTTCTTCTCATCGGCGAGGTACGGCCACACGCTTTCACTCATCATGGCAAAGCGCTCTTTAAGCGTGCGGATCACATAGTCGCGGCGGGCGTCCATCGCGAGGGCGAGCGCATTCGGATACACCTCGTCCATGCTGACCCGGCTGTCCAGTACGAGCACCACGGGGATCAGTTTCCCGGCGGGCGTGGTTTGTATGGTTTCGTCAAGCGTCGGCGAGTGCTCCGCGGCCTGCGACAGTCCACCCGGTCCGATCAGGACGGCGAGCGCACACGCAGTGCACGTGAGTAGTTTGAGTAGGCGGTTCATCGGTTCCTCCGGCTTGTGGCGAACGGGATTGGCAGAATTGAAGACGGATAGTTATATTGTGCGTGCAAGATGAGTGCCGATGCGACAGTACAGGGACCCCGTTGGGCGGAGTGGCACGGCTGGCCGGTGCTATTAGTTGGGCTGGCCGTGCTGCTGCGTGTCCTGCACATCTGGAATAGCCACACGAACCCGACGTTTTGGGTCCCGGCGGTAGATCCGCAGTGGTACGACGAGGCGGCGCAACGAATCACCCGCGGTGAATGGGGGCCGTTTCCGCTGTTTCGTGCTCCACTCTACCCTACCCTGCTGGCCGGGGTCTATGCGGTCTTCGGGCGCGATCTGGTCGCGGCGCGGATGCTGAATGTGCTGCTGCAAGGGGCGGCGGTGTGGGCAGTGTTCCGCGCGGGAAAGTCGTACTTCGGCAGCATCGCGGCCATCGTGGCGGCGGCGCTGCTCGCGCTGAACGGCACTTGCATCTTCTACGGCGGCGAGCTGCTCTCCGTCAGTGCGGAGATTCTCGCGGCCACGTTGGTGGCCTGGGCCACACTGCGGCTGAGTCGCGATTCGACTCCGGCGTCGCTCCTGCTGTGCGGGCTGGTCTGGGGCGCGGCGGCAATTCTGCGACCGAATTTCTTAATGGTCGCTCCTCTGGCGCTGCTCGCAGCGGCCTACTGGATGCGGCGGTCGAACGCGCCGCTCAAGCTGCTCGGAGTGTGGCTGGTCGGCCTCGCGCTACCGATCGTACCCGTAACCGCGGCGAATTACGTGCGCGGCCACGAGTTCGTGCTGATTGCCACGCAGGGGGGAGTCAATCTCTGGATCGGTAACAATCCCGAATCCACCGGGATTCTCTCCGTGCTCCCGGGATACGGCAGTACCTGGACCATGCAGGATGCCGAGCTGCAAGCCGAGCGCGAAACCGGGCGACAACTCCGCAGCGGCGAACTTTCCGATTTCTATGCGGACAAGGCGTGGCGCTTCCTGCTTTCGCATCCGTGGGACAGCTTCCGCTTTATGATACACAAGACGGCTCTGTTTTGCAACCGGTTTGAGATTTCGAACAACAAACATATCCTTCATTTCAGCGCTCTGAGTCCCTGGCTTCCGTGGCTGATTTACCTGAACTTCGGGGTGCTCGTGCCGCTGAGTCTGCTGGGGGGCTGGGTCACTCGGCGTGAGGCTGGGACACGGTTGCTGGTCGGGATGGTTGCCGCCTACGCGGTGAGCGTGATCTTGTTCTTTGTGACCAGTCGCTTTCGATTGCCCGCCGTCCCGTGGCTTTGTTGGCTATCGGGCATTGGCGTCGCCTGGTCGGTTTCGGTGATTCGCGGGGGCCGGACTCGCAGGTTGCTGCCGCTCACCTTGCTGATCCCGGGCTGCGCATTGGCCTATCTGAACCTCTGGCAGTTGCGCGAAGCCCCGGAGGGCTGGGCGCGGAGCATGGAAGGAAATGCATACCTGAAACTGAATCAGCTCGATTCGGCACGGGTCTGTTTCAGCGACGGACTCCGCGACGGCGAACAACCGGCCCGCGACGCGCTCAACCTCGGTGTGGTGTTCTACCGCAAGCAGCGGCTGGACAGCGCGCGCTACTGGTATGAAACATCATTGCGCTACGATCCGCACAATCCGCAAGCGTGGAACAACCTCGGCACCGTGCAGGAGATGTTGGGCGATACGGCGGGCGCGTTCGCGAGCTATCGCCGCGCGATTCAGGAGCGGCCGTTGGCGCTGGATGCAAGGCACAATCTCGCGGGGCTGAATTTCCGCGTCGGAATTCGTTATTTGAAGTTGGGCGCGGACTCGTTGGGCGCGGCCTATCTCGATTCGTGCATATTCTACGAGCCAACGCCGGTCGCTCATTACAATCTCGCGATCGCGTTGGGCCGGATGAATTTCCAGGGCGAAGCCATCGCCCATCTCGATCGCGCTTTGGTGCTCGATCCGGGCCTGTCCGAGGCGCGCAGACTGCGGGATCAGCTCCTGCCGCTGTTTGGGCAGTAGTCACCCATGCAACTCACTGCTCCCACTGCTGCCAGAGTGAATCCGTCGGGTTGGTGACGAGTTGGTAGAGCCGGCGCTGCGTGCGATGGATTGTACCGCCGTTGGTAACGGTCATCTGCGTCGGCCAGGCGGGTTTTCCACCCGGGAAGGTCTCGACATACAGCGGATAGTGCGCATCGAGCAGGAGATAGAACGTGTCCACGTGGGTCTGGCGAAACTCGAGCGCGGTCGCCAGCAGTTGATCGCGGTCATGCGCACCGTAGATCTCCCGCTGCCGCCAGAGCGGCGCCACCTCGAAGCCGAGTTTAGGCGGTGAAATGACGAGCGGTGAACCCGCTCGGGGTTCGAGCAGCCGGACGTGATCCGCTGTGGCCTGCGCGCGGTCATATACGATGGCGGAAAACGCGGCCGTATTCAGCGCGGTCAGCAGCAACAAACTGACAAATGCCGGGCCGCGATCGCGGCCATTTTTTTTGAGATCGATGAGCCAGAGCGGCAGCAGAACGGCGGCAGCCACCGGCAGTGCCTGCGGGTCTTCGGGTATCCGCAATGCCAGCACGCCAAACAGGAGTGCCAGCAGCAGCGCGACGCCTGTCGGACGCCGTCGATAGGGCGGCAATCCCGCGAGCAGGATCCACGGCGCAAGCGCGAGCAGCGAGATCTGCCCGTCAATCTGCCCAGAGGTCAAGGCTGCACTCCACAACCGGTGCTGAAATACACCGAAGCCGACGGCAAGCAACCCGCCGCCGGCCGTTCGCGGAACCGTCCCGTTGCGAGTCATGAGCAACGTGCCCATCAGCCAGCTCGCAAGCACGACTCCCGACCAAACTGGGTCAGAATCCATTCCCGCGACCCGTCTCAAGTTCATCAAGATGCTCTCGCCGGACGGAGCGGCAAAGAGCGGCAGGTGCGACGCGAATTCCGCGCTGAGGAAAGAAGCCACGATGCCCCAGCAGCCTGCCGCGATGATCGCCTCGCGGGACCAGCCGCGGGCTCCCGCCTGAAACAGCAGAATTACGATGACGGGAATTAGCAGCGGCGACAGCGCGGTGGCCACGGCGCCGGCCACGGCTGCCACGGCGATCTGAGCCGCTCCCGGACGCTTGTCGCGCGTCAGCAGATAGAGTAACGGCCAGACCAGCAGTAGCGTCAGCCCGTATTCACCGGGGATGATCGCCGACAGGGTGAGCGGGATCAGCAACCAGGCCGCGGCATAACCGCCGGCGGCACAGAGCCACCCGGCGCCGACCGCAATTATCGCAAAGAGCAGGCGATACGGGCGCTCCCCGAACGCGTGCGCGCCGCGATGCAAGGCCGTCGCCAGCGGTGTCACTCCCAGATCCGCGACGACCACGGAATTATGCGTCCGCGCGAGCGAGTCGCCGTGCGTGCAGAAGTCCAATCGGCGCAACTGATCCTCCAGCGACCAACTCCCGTGCTCCGGTCCAAACCATGCGGCCGGCAGCACGAGCAGCGACCATAGCACACGATACGTATTCCAGCGCTTCAGCATCATCCCGGAGTTTATGAAGAGAGAGGCCGCGGGGCTGTTGCCCGCGGCCTTTGTTCGTCGTCTGTTACGGCGTAGGCGCCCTCATCGCACCGGGCCGACCGGACCGGGGCGGTCTCGGCTGAAATCAAAATTGAAATCACCGAGATTTCGCGGCAAATTGAAGTTGATGATCTCGTTCGCGACCATATACGCTACCGGATTCATCGGTCCGAATTGCGGCAGGATCTCCTGCTCGGTGGTATCCAGGAAGGAGAACGGGAAGGTAAATAGCGATGTCCGGTACAACACGGCCAACTGGAAGAGAAAGGCGTTCGGATTTCGCGGATCACGAGTCTGCACCACTTCATGCTTCTGGAAGTGACAGGCCACCGGCTTGTTGTGATTCACCGAGATCGGGCTGAAAACGTAGTCAACTTGAAGCGAATCGCTGGTCAGCCACGCACCCGCCTGCTCGGGTGTCGAACAAACGATTCTGGCGGAGTCAAACGGTCCGCCATGGTCCATCCAGAGGAACTGCGCATAGACATCCCGCGTCACGTTGAAAATCCGGTCCACCTGGAAAATGATGTTGTGGCCGGGCGCCGGCTGCAGGTAGGCCACGGACGGCGAGGACGCGTGCACTCTGCAGTCCACGTTCGTGGTGTCGTAGCTCGCATCACGGGTTGCCGAGTTGTAATCGTAGAGCGTGAGCGAAAGGTCGTAGCTGGTCTGACTGGTCGCCCGGCTGAAGTAGTCGATTTCCGTGAGATTCGGGAAATGCCGACCCCGCCAGTTGAGCGATGCACAGACCGCGGTGTCAACCTTCAGGTCGGGCAGGAAGGTGTTCGACGTCGTAGCTCCCGAGAATTCGGGTGGCGGTTGCGCGGTCCCCCATTGCGACTTGGCGGACACCGTATTGAGGTTGAAAAACGTCGTGAAGAACGTGCCGTTGTCCTGCGCGGAAAGCGGTTGTTCGCCGCCTTCGGCCAGCAGGTACCCACCGGAAAACAGGCGTCGTCCCGACAGCATGATCTGCCCGCCGACTCGGAGGTAACGGTCCATCACGTGCTGACGGGCGTCCACACCGATGTCATCCGTATTGTTGGCATTGTTATCGTGAATGACCCACACCCACTTGAACTGTCCGATCAAGCCATACGGAATCGTGTGTCCATCGTTGACGTTCTTGTTGTCGAACTCCTGCACCTGCGCGCCACTTCCGGCCGGTTGAATCTCGTAGTCCTCAAACGGCGTCGGGATCAGCGAATCATACGCCATCGACCTGAACAGCTCGGCGATGTGAAACGCCTGCGGCACGAGGTCGTAGTAGAAGGCCATCACGGAGTCGGCATTGCGCGCGCCGAACAGATTGAGTTCGTTGTTGGTGGGGATCGACGTTTCGTCTACGATCAGCAACTGGTACGCGAACGTCGGCTTGATGGCCTTGAAATACGCGTAGGCGAAGGAATCAGGATGGCACAGGGTCAAGCCGTCATCGCGCACACGCAACGTTAGCACGTAGTCACCCGTTTCCTGGCCAAAGAACACAACGGAGGCGTCCTCCGACCACGGACTCCAGCCGCCTTCGTAGCCGACAATATTCAGGCTGTCACCGTAGATCGGGTGCGGGATCGTGTCGTTCGGCAAGCGCACGAGCGCATAGCTGAATTCGAGGGGAATGATATTGAGGTCGCGGCTGTCGGCATCATTGCCTTGCCAGAGAAACTCGATTCCGGGATAGGTCGTGCTGACCGTATCGCCCCAGAACAGCGTCTCCGCAATCACGATAACGCGGGCAAATGCGACCTCGTCCGCCGACTGCGACCACTTGACGAGCGGCGGGTCGGGCGCTACGTTGGTGCGGAAATACGTGCGCACTTTGGGCAGCGAGCGCGCTTCTTTGTCGTCGATCGCCCGCACGATAAAGACGTGTTCCTTCGTTTCTCCGGCGGCCGTTCCGAGATAGATCGTCTCTTGCGTGCGTGACGTGCGCACCCAGTCGTCCGCCGGGATCGCGTCGATGTAGGCTTTCAAGGTTCCCGGCGTCGTGCGATCCTGCCGATAGGCCTCGCGCGCGGCTTCGGTCGAGTCGTCGTAGTACTCGTAGCCGCTGATCAGACCGTCCGAATCGTAACCAATCCAGTACACGATCGGGGCATAATTGAAGGTGGACGTATCCATCGGGGTATTCACGAATCGGACGTCGGGGGCGGCATTCGGGTTCGCGTCGCCGGTTAGGCGGTCACAGCCATCAAAGACGAATACCGCAATCAGCACCGCGCAAGCCGCAAGGAAGTATTTTGTGTTTCTCATGGGGGATCTCCTGAGGTCGCGGATCAAAACAGCGGTCGGTTGAAACGGTACCCGAGCGAAAACCGGTGGATGTTGTCGAGATAGGCGATGCCGTTGAAGGCATAGTCAATGGTCAGTCCTATCTTGTCGAACTTCAGTCCGGCGCCGACCGAGGCGCCGTTCTGGAAGAACTTTCCGGTTTTCGAGAACAGCGGATACTCATAAAACGGGTTCTCGCTCGTCGCGTCTTCCCCGGCTTCGATCTTGCGCTGATATTCGTCCCAACCTTTGCGGGTCAGGCCGTTTATCTTTTTGCCGAAGCGCAGGAAGGCCGAATTCGCGAAACCGTATTCGAGCCCGACATTATAGACTTCAAGGTTGTCGTTGGGATGCGACCAGGCGCCCGACAGCAGCACGGCATGGCAACCGACCGAATCGGAGCCGGTCCAGAAATCGCGCGGACCGGAGTTCATGATGTAGCCGGCCATGCCGAACGTGAAATTCATCGGCAGCGGGAACGGATTGTCCACGAAGTTCATGTCCGGACCGAAATTCGAGGTCAACATCGCCAGCCGGACGCTGCGCCAGCCGGTGTAATAGTACGTCCCGAGATCGGCGCCCCAACCGGTCGCGGACTTGTCGGCGAGCGATTCATTGATGACTTTCAGCGTTCCGCCGACCGAGAACTTGTTCGTCAGTTGCTGGCTGTAGCTGAGTCCGACGGCCATGTCGCCCGCGGTGAACGTCCGGCCCGTACCTTGTGGCTGGAGGGACGTCGTCTCTTCCATTTCGTCCGTGGTCAGATAGACCACGGAGGCGGCGACCGTTCCGTTCAGTTTCTTCATCGGTTGCGACATTCCGATATAGCCATACTGCAAACCCGCGGCGTAATCGATATAGCTGAGCGTGGCATGCGGTTCCGCGATCCGGGCCAGCGCGCCCGGGTTATGGAAAATAGCGGAGGCGTCGTTGGCGACGGCCACATACGCTTCGCCCATTCCGACCGCTCGGCAGCTCGGGCTGATCTTAAGAAACTGCACACCGGCGGTTCCCACTTTGGCCTGTGCCCAGCCGAATTCCGGCAGGAGACACAGCGCGGCAAGAAGAGCAAGGGAAGTCCATCGCATCATGGGAGAATCCTTCCGTATATCAAGGATGCAGGAGCGTTGATTGGGTTGAGGGGATTGGCCACGGCTTAGCGGATGATAACGAATTTGCCGGTCTCGATTTCGTAACCATGACCGTCGGTCAGGTTTTCGACGGAGTACAGGTAGATCCCCGAAACGACCTGTTGACGATTGCGCGAGTTGAGGTCCCAGCGTTCAGAAGCCATCGACGCCCAGGCGCTCTTGTCACCGTCGGTATTGTGAGGAATAATCTGGACCAGGTCCCCGGCGGTCGTGAACACGCGGATCAGGCACTTCTCCGGCAGATTGATGAACTCGATGCGACGATCCTGCTGCGCGTAGAAGTCTTTGGTCCCGTCATTCTGATTTTCCCAGCTGATTCCCAGCGAGGACACCGTGTAGTCTTCATACGCACGGTAGGGATTCGGCACGACCTTGACCGGCTCTTTGGGTGTGCCGGCAGGAGCCAGCAGCACGGCGTTGGCGGTCGGACGGGTTTCCAGCGAGCCTAACCCGGATTTCGGATCTCCGAAGTCGAACGCCGTCACCGAGTAGTACAGCGGCGCCAGCGGATGCGCGGACTCGGTGAATTGATACGTCGAGTCGTCGCGGATGATATCTTGCAGTCCGGTGTTGTTGCCATAGGGCTTGAGCGTGCCCTGAACTTCGAGAATCGTCGTATCCTGCGGCAGCGTATCGGGACGCGTGGTGACGATCGGAATCGTCATCATCGAATCCGTGGACGAGAAGTAGGCAAAGTCGATCAGGTCGTATTCGGCGAGCAAGGAGAACGACGTATCCAACGGTGTCGTGCCGCGATGAATACGATAGCCTTCAAAGTCCTGCACGCGGGAGAACGGATCCACGTAGTCCGGGTCTTCCGATGCGCGTTTGGACCAGCGCAGGGTGACCGCCGTGTTGAGGAGTTCATAGCCCAGACCGCCGGTAAAGCAAGTGCCGTTCTGTTGAGATCGCACCACGCCGCCCAGATGCGCGGAAGCGTTGCTGGTGTTCTCCACACAATGCAACAGCGCGGGGAGTCGCGGCGGAGGCGGACCCGTGAAGTCCGGCAAACCGTCCCCTTGGTCCAGCAACCCGTTCCCGCTCATCCACCCCATATCCCAGTAACGATAGACGGGATGCTCGTAGGCCAGATCGAAGGGAATAATTCCGTCTTCAGTGCCCGCGCCTCCCGTTTCCGGGAACAAGAAGCTGTTATTGACGGCGGAAATGATGCCGTCACGTTCACCCGCATCCGGACCGCGATAATATCCGGCAAATTTCTCCCAGCGCGTACCCTTCCAATAGGTCACGACGACGCTGTCGATACCGGGCCGGAAACCGGAGGGCACTTCGGTGTAGAGGCCGTCATTCCCGACGTCTTCCCCGTACCAGCCGTCACCGGTATCCAGGATGCCATCGCCCTCGCTGCCGTCATCATCCGCCGTGCCGTCAATGTGATCGTTACCCCAGTCCCACTGCGGGGTATCGGTCCCGCGGTTGTCATAGACATCTTTCGACCACCGCGCATTCAATTCGAGATCGGCGAAATTGAACAGCGTGGAGTCGATGACTTCATTGCCGTTCTGCGGATGCGTCGGATCGTGGAAATTCTCGCCGCCGACGTAGGCGATGGTCATATTGAACTTCTCGCCCGGATTCAGGCGGTAGATCCACCGACCGGTCTGGTCCTGATAGTCACGAATCCCGAGCGGCCCCCAGGACAGCAGGTAGCGCGTATCGTAGCCGTTGCAGATATCCGCTTGTTCGGTGGACGGGTCGCACACGGCCCACGTTCGGACGGTATCATCGGGATTCCCTCCCGGCGGATCGATGATTTGCGGCGGCGCGGCGGCCATATCGCAGACCCAGAGTTGATCCGGATCAAACTCCGTATTGCTCAGAATCTGATACTTGTGTTCGTCACCCATCGGGGTGCCGAGCGTGCGGTTCCAATAGAGCGGATCGAGCGGATTATCGCAGTGGATATCCCAGAACGGTCCGAAGTCCAATGACTGGTCGCTGTTCGATATCCACCAATTGAATGAGGTCTCGAGCCGCGGATTCGGCCCGCGAATTACTCGCGTTCCGGTCACATTCGGACACGTCAGCGCTCCGCTGCCCCGCGTTGACGGACGCCCGTCGTTATCGGCAATCCAGGCCACGTCGATCGGCACGAGCACGTCTTCGCCATTCGGCGACGCCTCGCGTGTGGACCGGCGGAACCCGCAGATGTCGTCTGTATGCTCGTTGAAGAGGTTCTTGTCGCCGACATCGGCATCGACATACAGACCGACATACACGTTCTTCAGGAAGTTCGAGGCGATATTCTCGATTTCGTAGTCAATCAGGATGAAATCTTCCGCGAACGCCTGACTGAAGGAATAGGATGTCTGCGTAATTTTCAGACCGAGCGGCCTGTGTTTACCATCGACCGGATCGTCGGTCAGCCAGAAATCGTCGCGCAGTGTATCGGCCATCGCGGCGATGAAATCCTGGTCGGAGACGGCCGCGGGATCGCTGACCATCACGCCGAGACAGTTCGTCGAACCGGGACGGATCGACCGCTCGGTAATTCCGCCCGCCGAGCCTTCCCCCGGCCAGAACTCGTTGACCGACGGATTCAGCCAGCCGTCCACGCCGACGCTGACGCGCTTGGTTTCAAAGCCCTCTTCGACAATCAGTGCGCCGATCCACAGCCCGGCCTGATACAGATAGTTCTGATCGCCGCCGCAGGGATACTCGCACTGTTCGGCCCAGTTGCCCGGCGGGCACGGGTTGGGCAGGGCGTCCTGTGACGGGTCGGAGTTGCCGAAGTACCCGTAGTTGGTGACGTTCATGCACATCCGGCCTTTGTCGTGGACGCGGTTCTCAATATTCGGGTTGCTGACCGCGGGCCGGACCGGGCCGCGTACGCGATCCGGATTGAAGGCGTCATTGCGCGCGAGCGCCGTTGACGACCAGCCGAGCGCGAGGGCGGCCAGCATGAGACCGACCTTCATGTTCCTGTGCATAGAAGTCAAACCTCCCATCGGACTCAAAGCAGCGTGCCAGCCCGTTTGTTCGAATCGATGACTCATTTGGCGGCCAAGGTGTGCGGGTTGCGGGGCAGACTGAACCGACCGACGCGGCCGCCCTGCGGGCCGCCGAAGGCGCCCATGTCATTGCGGGACGCGTCCACGTCGTTGTATGGCGCTTCGGGATTGCCGGCGTCAATGGCCGGGGAACCGGCTCCCAGCTGGAAATCGGCGCCGAGCAGCGGATTATCCGTGACGTCGTTGAACGAATCCAACGTATCGCCGCCGGATTCCGGCGGACCGAAATTCAGATTCTGATTCCCCAGCGTGTAGTTATTGAAGAAGCAGTTGTAGTCCAGATACGGAAGCGCGCTGGCGTAGGTGTAAACCCCATAGCGTGCCGAGTTGACGACGATCGTGTTCATCACCACCGGCCGGGATTGGTCGGTAATCTGGAGTCCGTAGTAACCGCAATCGCGAATGGAGTTGTTGAGAATCAGCGGATGCGCGTGCACTTCGATGACGATGCCGCTCGTGCTGCACGCATCGACGATGCAATTCGAGATCGCGACCTTGTCGCCGCCCTTCCACACGGTGATCCCGCGCCCCTTCGCGTGCACGACTTTGCAGTTGCGGACTCCGGCCGGGCTTTCCGCGATCACCAGCCCGAAGGCTCCGCACTCGAGGAAGTCGCAATAGCTGAAATTGACACTGTCTTCGATGTTCTTGCTGGGCAGATTCACCCAGGCGCCATAGAAGAAGCCGCGCTCGAATTTGCAGGCTTCAAACACCGCGCCCGGTTTCTCGATGTTGATCGATTGATAATTGACGAATTCCGTATAGCGGAACTCGGAGGGGAAGGTCCACGGTGCCGGCCGCCGTTGCATGCTATCGACTTCGTGAATCGTCATCGTCCCCCACGAATTCGTGCCGCCCTGCCGCCAGAAGCGCACCGGGTTGTCGGCGGTGCCCATGCAGCGGATTCGACCGAACGCTTCGATGTCGTAAACGTCGTTGATTTCGATGGTCGTTCCCGCCGGGATCGTCAGCGTCTGTCCGAAATTCACGCGCAAATCGCAGGACATGCGATAGGCAACGGCCGGATCCAGCACGATGTCCGTTCCCGCCAGCACGCCGCGCAATTCGCCCGGCGATTGCAAATAGGGCGAGATCCCCATGTCCGCCCGGGTGCCGTCCGCATCGTTGAATTGCGGCGAGTCGGTTGGACCGGCATCGATCGCGGGCGAGCAGGGTTGCAGCCCGAAATCGCCGTTGGGCGCATCGACAAACAGCGGCGAGATCTCGACGTTGAAGAACTGGTCGCAACTATCCAGATTCGAATTCACCTGCGTGAACTTGCCGAATCGCGTGCTATCGTAACCCATCAGGAACGCGATGGCCGAGTTGTCCGCGACGTCGTTGTAGGCCAGCACGATCTCGTCCAGATCGACGAGCGTATCCGCGCGGACCGCCGAGGCGTCGTTTTCCGTGAAAATGTTGAACCGGATCGTCGGCCGCGCGTTCTGGCCGCTGATAAACACCGCGTTGTTCTGATTGTAGTACACGACGCAGCGTTCGATGCGCGGGCTGCTGTTGATGATCGAGAGCATCCCGCGATAGAGCTGAGCGTCCGTCCCGCGATCGGACACCGTATCCACGTCGAAATAGGCGCCGTATTCAAACACGCAATGTTCGAACACGGACCCGCGCGCCGGATCGGGGTTGCGCAGCTTGAAGCCGCGCCAGTGCCCGCGATCCTTGTCCACGAACGCCGTCGTGAAGATAATCGGCGCGTCGGGCGAGCCATCGGCGATCAACTGACCTTGCACGTCCACCCACACCGGGCCGATTGTGTCGCTGGGATTGATGTCGAAGATGAACTCCGTACCCTCGTGAATCCGCACTACATCGTCCGGGCCGATCACCCAGTCGGAATCGATCAACCACGGCTTGCCCGTGGCGGACGGGAAGATCTCCGTCAGCGTTCGGTCGAGCGGTACGCCGTCGCGCTTCGGGGTGGGCGGCTCCGGTTTGTGGGACGTCGGGCTGGTGCAGCCGATCAGCAGACCGACCAGGAGCAGGCTCCCAAGCGAGCCGAAAAATTTCGTCATATTTGCCATTCTACTCCGGATATCGGGACCGTGAGTGCCGGCCGGATGACCGCACTGGGGTGAATTGCAGGTTTGCAAGCGTACCTGATTGGGGGATGCACTGCGCGCTGTCATGGGCTTAGAAGGCCAGCCGGAAGTGCAGCATGATCTGGCGCGGCGACCCGTAGTTGCGCGGATTGTGATCGACATCCTTGCCCAGATTGTCGTCTTCGCGCGCGTCCTGATTCTCTTTATGCGAGGCGTCGTGGGCGTTGCCCGTTTCGGCGTACAGCTCGCGGACGTTCTTCTTGTCGAACAGATTATAGATTTCAACGCCGGTCGTGAGCTTCAGATTCCGGTTCAATGTCCAGAACTTGTCAACCTTCAGGTCGGTCCGGGTCGTCATCGGATAGCGGGCCGAGTTGGCCAGAATCAGATTGGCCTTCTTGCCCGTGGTGTACGTTGACGGTGTGTAGGGCAGGCCCGAGCCGTAGGAATACTCGGCCGTCGCCAGCCAGTCGGACGGCAGCCGCAGCCCGAACAGATGCTTCTTGTCCTTCTGGCCCATTAACAACGTGAGGAACGCCGAGACGCGGTGGGTCTCATCCCAGCCCAGCGGATGCTCGTCGCGGTTTTCCACCTGCGAGTTCTGCCGTTGCGTGAGGCCCTCGGTGGCCGCCGATTCCTTGCCGTAAGCATAGGAGAAGTCGTAGTTGGCCGTGAGTGCCCACATATTGGACAGCTTCTTCGACAGTGAAAATTCGAACCCGCGGGCGCGACCGTAACCGAGATTGAAGTAGCGGTTCAGCGTGACCGGTCCGACGCGCTGTTCCACCGTTCCGATCTGATTATACACGTCACGGTAATAACCGGCCACGTCGATCACCCAATCCTCGGTGAACTCCGTGTTCACGCCCAATTCGTAGGAAACCGTCTTTTCGTACTCAAGATTCGGGTTCCCGATTTCGGTGTTGGGCGCGATGTTCACGGTTGCCGAGCGATAGAAGTACTCGAACGACGGCGCCTGATAGTAGTGGCCGTAGTTGAAATACAGCTTGGACTTGGTGGAAATCGGGTGCGAAATTCCGAGCCGGGGCGCGACTACGAACCGGCCGCGTTTCGCCAGCAATGCGCCCGGCTGTTCGGCATCGATCAGGTCCTGCGTGGCCTGCAGAAATTCATCGGATTGTACGATGAAGTCGCTGCGCAGCCCCGCGCGCACGATCATGCCCTCGAATTCCATCTTGTCCTGAAAATAGAGCGAGCCTTCGGTCGGCTGCTGGGTATAGAAGTCGCGCTTGGCTCCGCGGCCCGCATACGGCGCGTCCGGCGGCAGCGGGACATCGGGGTTATCGTACGGCTGATCCGGTCCGATGATCGACTGCATGTCCAGGTCACGGAACTTCATCTCGATCCCCGACTTCAACTCGTGGAACTTGTTGACCTGGCTGGTCACGTCCATCTTCCCGGCCCACTCGGTGGCTTCGCGGTTCTGCCAGAAGGCGTTGGCATCCCACCAGCCCGGATTCAGGAAGCCGTCCGTGAAGCGATCCGCGACGCCGTTGCCGTTGTAGTCTTCGTAGGCTTCGAGCTGACCGGGGCGGGAATCGGTTCCCGCATCGGCTGAATTCCACACGCGATCGGGGAAATCCGCAATCGGTCGATCCCGGTCATCCAGCGTCGCGTTGGTCCAGGTGGAATGATCGGGATCATACAGGAAGTACCCCGGGTACCCCGTCACGAGATCCACAGGAGCGTTGATCCACTGCGCCCCGAACTCGCGAATTCCGAAGCGCACGTCCTCCCACGTATATAGCACGGGGAAGCGCGGATCGGACCCATAAGCTTCCGCGGCCGGATAGGTCCACAATTCGTACTCGTCAAACGCTCCGTTGGGCGCGTCATAGCGGTTGTTCAACGACGCCTGGAAGCGCGGCGAGAACGGGCCATTATAGGACGACGGGAGATCAAAGAACACCTCACCCTCATCCCAGCGTCCGTTGTAATAACCGAACGCGTTCGGCTCATCGATGAACGGCTCTCCGGTATCGTGCCAGTAGTCGCCATCCACGTAAGGTTCGGGAACGTCCGGGTCGTCCTGGCTCATGGCGTAGAGATCTTTGCGATCGATGTCACCGCTGCGGTTCTTGTCGTCGTAACCCTCGCCGGCGCCGTCATAGCGACCGTTGCCGTTGGCATCGTTGAAGCGTTCGCCGTCCCACGCGCCGTTCTGGTTCCAGTCCTGCTCGGACAGCTGCGGTTCGGCCGGATCCCAGCGGCCGTTCCCGTTCAGGTCAACGAACGGATCCCACGCGTCGAACACGCCGAGATTGTTGACCCCCTGCGGGTTGGCGCGATCGATCCACGGCTCCGCGGCATCGTAAAGTCCGTTGCCGTTCAGGTCCACGAAATCTTCGCCGCGGTCCCACTGTCCGTTCTGGTTGATGTCCTCGTAACCTTCACCGGTACCATCATAGCGTCCATTGCGGTTGGCGTCGATATAGCCGTCGAGGAAGCCATTGTTATCCGTGTCGCCGACCGTGGCTCCGTCGAGCACGCTCTGGTCTTCGACGTCATCCGCGAGCGTGAATTGGTCCGGGTTCTTGCCGCGCGGCCGGATTTGCGTCGTCGTGCGGAAATTGCCGACCGTGATCTCGTAGAACGTATTCTTCGAAATGTTGTGCGAGAAGGCCAGATTGACGGACTGCCGCGTGTTCTTCGCGTACGGGCGATTGGCGACGTTGTACTTATAGGTCCAGCCGTAATTGCCGCCGATAGCCGCTTCGCCGTCCGGGTAGATGTCCCACAGCGAGTAATCGCGGTTGTAGGACAAGTTCATCTTCTTGTTTCCCGACAGCCGGTAGGTCAGCTTGAGGAACGCGGAGTAGTCATTGGACTGCCGTTCGGGGACATCCAGGCCGACGCCGAGGTAATCGTTGGCGTCGCGCTGCACGCTGTATGGCGTATAAGTGTTGGTCAGCTTGGACGTGCCCGAGGCGAAGAAGCTCAGCTTCTTCGCGCCGAGCAATTTGTCGGCAAACGGCACCGGTCCCGACAGGGAGTAATCGTACTGGTCGGTGTTGAAGCTGTAGGTCTGGAACGCGCGGTCGGTTCGCCACTCGGCGGTCCCCGCGTAGTCCTTCATTGAGCCTTCCGGTGTGGTCACATTGATGAGCGCCGCCTGGAAACCGCCGTAGCGCGCGTCGCCGCCGGTCAGGACTTCTACTTCCTCCACGTTCAGCGCGGAGAAGTTTACCAGTCGCTTCGAGCTGTTGACCAGCGGATCGCGGTAGGCTTGGCCGTCCACGGCGACCAGCACCTCGTGTTCGCGACCGCCGCGCACGTGAATCGCGCCTTCCTGGTCAACCTTGAAGCCCGGCTGCTTCGTGAGCATATCCTTGATATTGGTCACGGCGCGCGACTTGAAGTCATCCTGATTAAAGCGGATCTCCTTGTTCGGCACGTCGGCCTTGACCGTCGGCGCCTTATAGATGATCTCCTGCTCCTCGACCTGAATCGCCTCATCCCGCAGGGTGGCGTTCAACGTCGTCGTCAGGTCGCCGCTGACCGTCACGCCATTAAACACCTGTGTGCCGTAGCCGACGGAGCTGATCCGCACCGTGTAACTTCCGGGCTGGACATTCAGGATGGTATAGTCGCCCTGAATATTCGCCACGCTGCCCTGATTGGTCTGCACAATCATGACGGCCGCGCCGATCACTCCCTCCTTGTTTTCGTCAAGAATGGTACCGGCAATCTTCCCGGGGCCGGCGAGCAGTTCCAGCGGCAGGCTCACGAGCAGCAACAGGAGTAGTGCAAAGGGGAGCCAATGGCATCGATTCATGATGAAGTCCTCGCGGTGGCGGCTCGAAAAACGTGGGGGAGCCTGCAACAAGAAAAGCATTTCAACGTCTATACAGGTAAGGAACCCGAGTGAAGTGAATTATCGGGGGACCGGAAACCAAAGTGCCCGCAACAGCGTAACAAAAAGCGGAGAGATAGAGATCTCCCGTCTGCGAAGTAGCGCAAACAAACGACGATCAGGCGCGGGACAACGAGTCCGCAACCGATCAAAAACAAAACAGCCTCCCCTCACCTCGTGAGGGGTTTTCTTTTCCCGCCGTGCGCGTTACCGCATAAGTCTCAATCGCACACTACCAATCATCCGCCCGGAATGCTCTTGGCGACACTTGTCTCCAAGTGCCCCGTCGGGAATTCTCCCCAGTGCACGGCCGATGTCTCACTTCAAACCCCGAGCGGGGTCTCCATACTCCGCCGGAATTGCGGAAGTCACCTGGACGCGATGGGCGGTTGATTCCGGCAGGGACACAGTCCCTCCTCGGCGATCAGCGTGCGCGACCATCACCTCGCCGACGCGCGTTACCCGCCCGGAATCCGTCAGCCGCGCCTTACAGATTCTTGATAATCTCGTCGGCGAACTCGGAGGTCTTGAGCTTGGTCGCGCCCTCCATTTGCCGGTGCAGGTCGTAGGTGACGCGCTTGTTCTTGATCGCGCCGTCCACCCCGCGCACGATGGCATCTGCGACTTCCGGCCAGCCCAGATACTCGAACATCATGACCCCCGACAGGATCACGCTGCCGGGATTAATCATGTCCTGGTCCGCGTACTTCGGCGCCGTACCGTGCGTGGCTTCGAACACCGCGTAGAAATCGGAGATATTCGCGCCCGGCGCCAGTCCCAAGCCGCCGACCTGCGCGGCGCAGGCATCGGACAGATAGTCGCCGTTCAGATTCGGCGTACAGAGCACTTCGTATTCGTCGGGCCGCAGCAGAATCTGCTGGAACATCGAATCGGCGATGCGATCTTTAATCAGCACCTTTCCGGCCGGCAGTTTGCCGCCGTGCGCATCCCACAATTCCTGCTCGCTGACCGTCTGCTCACCGAATTCTTCGCGCGCGCACTGGTAGCCCCAGTCGCGGAAGGCGCCTTCGGTGAACTTCATGATGTTGCCCTTGTGCACCAGCGTAACCGACGATAACTTCTTGGCGATCGCCCACTTGATCGCTTTGCGGACGATGCGGTATGTGCCTTCCTTGGAGATCGGCTTGATGCCGATCCCGCTGTCGGCGCGGATGTTCTTCCCCATCTCGTTATTCAGGAAGTCGAGCACCTTCTTGCATTCCGGCGTGCCGGATTTCCACTCGATTCCCGCATAGACATCTTCCGTATTCTCGCGGAAGATAATCACGTTCAGCTTTTCCGGATGCTTGACGGGAGCCGGGACGCCGGTGAACCAGCGCACGGGCCGCACGCAGGCATACAGATCAAGCACTTGCCGCAGAGCGACATTCAGCGACCGGATCCCCCCGCCGACCGGAGTCGTGAGCGGGCCTTTGATCGCCACGATATAGGCTTTGATCGCGGTGAGCGTATCGTCCGGCAGCCAGACGTTTTCGCCATAGACTCCCAGCGCCTTCTCGCCGGCATAGACTTCAAACCATTCGACGCGGCGTTTTCCGTTGTACGCCTTCTGTACCGCGGCGTCGAACACCCGGCGACTCGCTTTCCAGATATCGCGGCCGGTGCCGTCGCCTTCAATGAACGGAATGATCGGGTCGTCGGGGACATTCAAGCGATTTCCGGCCGTGGTGATCGCATGGCCCGCGGTCGGGGGAGTCAGTTTCTGGTAAGCCGCCATAAGGATTCAACCGGGATTTGGGAGGGTCAGGCAACCGGCGCGCGGCGCGGTCGCGGGACCAGACAGAGAAAAGGGGTGCGGAGGGCGGGAGGATTGCCGCCGGGCGGCGGCTTTCGAGATCCGTGGTCGCGGCGTGCAAACTCCGGTTAATATGGAATTCGGCAGCCCGCTCGCGCTGTCTGGAAACCGTGCCGGATAACCCCGTCTTAACGCGCGGTTGAAGATAAACAAATAACTCTCAAATGTCAACCCTCGTCTCACTTTACGTCGAGATGTCTCGGCCCACTCCGTTCGGCAAGACCGGCGGTTCGCTGGCCACGGGGTAAAAAAAACACCGACAGGTCGCCGGTGTTTTGGTTGGGAGTGGTCGGATGCGAGACGAAGCGGTTGAATCAGCCACCACTCCCGAAGCGCATTGAGGTAGGCGAGATAATGCGCCGGGCAGCTCCGCGAATGTGGGCGATCGGTCAATCGGAAGTCAGGAAGGCCTCGCAGGTCAGGATGCCGTGCCGGTTTCTCGTGCCGTCAACCTGAGTGAACCGCAACACCGGGGAGATCTCAGTGTCAGGTTGGCCTTAGCTGGAGGCCCTCCTTGTTCCGTTTCTTGTGCTCAACCGACGGTGGTGAGAGTGTGCCGCGCGAGGAGACCGGCGGTTCGAGCATCCCGGAAGGGCCGGGAGAAGCGATTAGCTTCCGACGATTACTTACGCAATGTGCAGGCCAACGACTTTATATATTGATAAAGAAGTATTTACGTTTTTGTTGCATGCACTCACATAATGCACACCGTGCGCGTATCGCAGTGCAATGCAGTGTTTAGGTGTGAATTATTGTCGGTCCACTTCTCCTGCACTGCATGGTGGCGTGCCAATTCTGCGAATCCTGTGAAAAGCCGGGGAATTCATGCACGGTCCTCGGCCAGTGGTCATTCTGTGAACCCGGCTGCCGGACTCCTCCCCAAATGCCCGGAATTGGGGCGCCCTCACGGCGGTACTCGTTCCGGCAGGCCCCGCTTCCCCCCCGGCGCCGGTCGGCTGAATTGGCACATCTCTTGCCGAAATTCGTTGGAACATAGCCTCGTGAATGATTTCTTCAGCGCGGAGCGGCCCATGCAGCGAGATCCCAACATAATCGACAAAATGATGCGCTATATGCCCGGCTATACGGGCTATGCGGAGCGCGACGAACGGCGGCAGTCCGACGCGCAGGTTCGCGCCCGGGTCTGCGCGGCACTGGAACAGTGCGAGGAAATCGTTCGGGAGCGCCTCCAGCTCGAACTGGATCGCCATCAGGAGATCCGGGCGCAGATGGCCGAGAATTGCCGCCAGCGAATCCAGACCCTCCGCGAGCGGCTGCACCATGCCCCCGCCGGGGCGAGCGGGTTGATGGCCTGTGATACCATCGGCACGGCGGAACTCGAAGAGTTGACGAGACGCGATCTGGAGCTGTTGGAGTCCGCGATTCGTCTGGCGGAGCGCGTGGCCGAACTGACCTGGCAGGACCTTACGACCGTCATTCACCGCCTCGAGCATTGTGTTGACGCCCGCGGTCACTACTTGCAGGAGTTCAAATAATGCCGAAGCTCATGGAAGTCCTCGAGTTTCTCGACGACGGCGGTAAGACCATGGTCGCGCGCGTGCCCGAGGACGGCACGTGCGAGATCAAGTGGGGCGCGCAGTTGACGGTCCGCGAGAGTCAGGTCGCCGTGTTCTTCCGCGATGGGCGCGCGCTGGACGTGTTTCCTCCGGGGCGGCACGTGCTGAAGACGCCGAACATTCCGCTGGTCGGAAAATGGGTGACGAGCTTCGGCTACGGTGACGAGTCGCCGTTTCGCTCCGAAGTTTACTTCCTCAACATGAAGCTTTTCCCCAATCTGAAATGGGGAACCCCCGCGGCCATCGTGTTCCGGGACAGCGAGCTAAAAATGGTTCGGCTGCGCGCCCACGGCATCTATTCAATCCAGATCAGCGATCCGATGCTGTTTCTGAATAAGGTCGTGGGCACGGAAGGGCTTTACTATGACGACACGATCGCCAACTATCTGCGCAATCTGATCGTCAGCCGGGTGACGGAATTTCTGGGCCGCGAGTTGAAGACCGTGTTCGAGCTGCCGATGCAGTTCAACCGGCTGGCGCTGCTGGTTCGCGAGAGTCTGTTGACGGAGTTTCGCGGGCTGGGGTTATTGTTGCACGACTTTCATGTCAACGCGATTTCGCTGCCCGACGATGTGCAGAGCGTAATTGACACGCGTTCGGCCATCGCGGCGCTCGGCAATCTGGACGAATTCATGAAATTCAAGGCGGCGATGGCGCTCGAAACCGCGGCGGAGAACCCGGGTGGCGTCGCGGGCGCGGGCGTCGGCCTCGGCGCGGGGATCGGCATGGGCGCGGCCTTGCCGCAGTACATTCAGGCGGCGCTGTCCGCGGCGCCGACGGCGCGCGGGACGGCGGACGCTGCGTTGCAGAAGCTCGGTCAGCTGAAGGCGCTGCTCGATAACGGCGCGCTGTCGGCGGCGGAGTTTGAAACGTTGAAGCAGAAGCTGATTGACACGATTTGAGATCCGCCCCGTGAACTCCATGCGCACACAGAGCGAAGTCAAGACGGTCAAGTGTCCGGGCTGCGGCGGCCAGTCGGAGCTCGACTTCGGCTCCGCCAGTCCCGTCTGCGAGTATTGCGGACGGGCGCTGCTGGCCGAAGCCCGGGAATCCGGCGTCGCTCCCGATTCCATCGCTCCGTTGCGGCTGGCGGAAGGCCCGGCGCGGCGGCTGATCGACCATTGGATTCGCGCGCCGCACGAGGACGTCCCGCCGGCCTTCTCGCAGAGTTCGCGGCTGGTTAGCGTACAGGCGGCGTACTGGCCGTTCTATCTGATGACCGGTGTTTACTCGGGCTGGCGGGCGAATGGCACGATCAGCGGCGGCTTCAACGAGTTCATTCCGGCGACCGGGAAGCTGAACGAAATGCGACAGACCGGTCGCGCCGTGCGCTTCTTTACTCCGCCGACCACGGACGTGTCGCTGGAAGAACTCAGCGACCGCATCATGAATGAGCTGTTCGATGAGCGACGCGGGAGCGTTCACATCGATTTCTGTCGCAACGTGCTGCGGCACGCCACGACCTCGTGCCTTGTGCCGTTCAGCGGAGAATCGGCGGGCGACACGCCGCAGTATCCCTTGACGATCACGGCGCAGGCGGCGGAGTTGCAACTGAAGAACTGGCTGGAGTCGCGCGCGAAGATCAAGGATCTGTACTTCCAGCAGCTGAACGTGAAGCGCGTGTACTGGCCGTTTTGGACGGCAGTGGCGAGCGTGGGCGGCGTGCGCTATTTCATTTTTCTTGACGGCAGTTCGAGTCAATCTGAATATATCGGCGGCTACAAGCCGGTGCTGCCGGAGAAAGCCCAATTACAACTCGAACGATTCGTTGACGATGACCTTGACGACGTGGTCAAGATCTGGACGGTGAAAGAGGATGTTGACGCCACGGACAGCTCGACGCGGCGGATGATTCAACTGAGCAAGACGCTGAGCGACTGGAGCGGTCCGGCAAAGCTCGAGCTGCGCACGGGTTGTTTCATTGCGACGGCGGCCTACGGTTCGGACTGGGCGGCGGAAGTGGCGGCGCTGCGTCGGTTCCGCGATCAGGTTTTGGAGCGTTCGGTCGCGGGCCGGCTGTTCATTCGGCTTTACTATCGGCTGGCGCCGGCGGCGGCGGTGCGGCTCGCGCGTTCGTCCGGTGCCCGCGCGATCGTCCGTCGTTTATTAACGCCGCTGGTGCGGGTTGCGGAGCGCTGGCCGCAATAGCGCTTGGACCGCAGCATAGAAAACGCAAGCGGTGGCCCGAACGGCCACCGCTTCTGCATTCAATGCGGCGCGTGAGCGGTGCGCTCACACCGGATTACTTGAGCAGGACGAGCTTCGCGATCTTGGAATATTCCCCGGCTTCGACTCGGACGAGATAGATTCCGCTGGGCAGACCGGCCGCCGCGAAAGCAACGCGGTGGCTGCCGGCGGGGAACACGTTGTCGGCCAGTGTGCGGACGAGTCTGCCCGCCGGATCGAACACCTTCACGGTGGCTCGCAACGCTTCCGGGAGGGCGAATTCGACAGTGGTTCCGGGATTGAACGGATTGGGAAATGCCGACAGCGCGAAATCCGCGGGGAGCTCGGCGGTTCCGCCGAAGGTCACGGTCTGCATACGATCGCGATGCTCAGTGCGGTTTCCGTCGGCATCGATGTCGGCGAGGAAATAGCGATAGGTCGTCCCCGGATTCACGCGCTGATCGGCGAAAGAGTAGTGCCGCTCCGTGGTCGAATTCCCAGCGCCTTCGAGTCTGGCGATCGCGGCGAAGTCAGCGCCGGCGGATCGCAGAATCTCGAAATAGGCCGTGTTGGTCTCAGCCGCCGTGGTGAAGGAGAGCTCGATGCCATCACCGACGATCCGAGCATCGAAGGCGAGCAGTTCCACCGGCAGCGGCACGTCAGCGATGAGTTTCACGACGTAGATGTTCTGGTCCTCGGCATCGGGACGCGCACGGAGTCCGGTCGCCACGTAGCCTCCGTCAGCGGTCGGACGAACGGATCGGCCCTCATCGGACGATGCGGCACCGAGGAGTACGGACCAGTATTCAATACCGCTGCCATCCGTCTTGAAGATGTAGGTATAATCGTCGAAGCCCTCGACATTGTAACCGGTCGCTACCAACCCGCCGTCAGGCGTGGCACTGAGATCGCGGGCCCAATCAACGTCGGCTCCACCGTAAGTACCACTCCAGAGCAGGGTTCCGGCGCCATCGGTCGCGATCAGACACGCGTCATAGAGGTCCGGGCCGCCGGTGTCGGCCATGCCGCCGACGACGAACCCGCTTCCAGCCAATTCGAGGCAGTATCCCCATTCCATCCCGTAGGGATCGAGCAGAACCGCCCACTGCGTAAACCCGAGTGCGTTGATCTTCGCGAGGAAGATCTTCGTCGAATCCACGTTCTGAAAGGTTCCCGCCAATGCGTAGCCCCCGTCACCGGTTTGGCGAATATCGGCGGCACCATTCGACCCGGTGGGAAAGAAGGCGTAGGTGGAATCCCACTCGAGATTCCACGCATTATCGACCTTCTGCACGTTCGCCTGCATGACACCGGACACATCGCGCGTGCCGACGAACATGACGCCGCCATCAGCGGTCGGGATCATGTCGGCGCATAGGTCGTAATTGGGATCCGCGTAGGTATGCGTACCGACGAGGTTTCCGGCGGCATCGGTCTCGATCAAACGATAATCGGCGTCGCCGGACATGAAGTCGTTATGCTGGCCGCCGATCACAAATCCGTTATCCGGTTTTTGGAACAGCGCCCGCGGCGACTGTTCACCGGCCAAATCGACATAGATGCGAGTCCAGAGGGTGTCGCCGTTGGCGTCGAGTCGGAGCAGCATGAAATCCCCGAACAGATCGAGGAAGTCCGTCACACCGGCGACGGCATAACCGCCGTCAGCGGTCTGGATCACCGCTTGACCGAATTCACCAGCCGCTCCCGGTCCGTACTGCTTCTCCCACTGGACTGCCGGCGGCAGCGCGATCGCCAGGGTCCAACTCATACAAAGGGCAAGAGCCAAAACATACATCATTCGCATGGGGTATATCACTCCATCTTCAGGTTGTGTACGCAAGCTGTCAAGAATCTCACTTGGTACTTGAAGATAGGTAACGGACCCGGCGAAATCAAGGCCTATACTATACTAAATAGAATTCATGTATAGCATTGGACATATATGAACGGATACAATATGTCATGTAATTCGACGAAAGGCGCGCCGAAGAGACGATTGGAAGTGCTGAGCGGCGCTGAGCCTCGCCCGGTTACGGACCTTACCCGATTGGGCACATGGCGCCACACGCGTGGGGCGTGTTGCCGGGGGGGCGGCGATAACGGGCGAGTTCGAGATTAAACTTGAGGCGCCGCGGCGGGGCGTCACCACGGACAGATTGAGGTGACGCGGTAGAATCGGCGGCTGGGATTGTAGCCGAGGGAATCGAGATAGTAGGAGAACGGTGAGAGTCCGAGATGCTCCCAGGGGCCGTCCGGTGACGCGGAGTTCCAGACCGCGAAGGACTGGGGTCCAACCAGATCGGGCCATTCGAGGAAGGGATACCCTCCGACTTGCCACATCACGACGGCATCGGGGGCGGGGCAAGGCGGCAGGTCGGCGGCGACTTCGAGAGAGAAATCTCCCTGTTGATTCGCGGCGACGCCTTCGACGATGATCAGGTAATCTCCGATGGGAAGGCCGTAGGTTGTGAGCGCCGCGCCAAGACCGCAGCCGACGGACTCGTCGTCACCCCAGCCGCCGTGGCAGTAGGAGAGCAGGCCCACGCGCGCGTCCCACGTCGAAGCGCAAACCGTGATATCGTAGTTGGCGACGGTGTAATTGTGAAAGCGATAGAAGACGTCGGGCGCCGCCGTGCCGGCCTGATGGGTCGCGCCGTAGGTCGAGCCTTCATTATAATAAGGCAGGCTTTCGATAATCCGCGGGGTGGTGCAAAGATCGTATTCCTGCGGGGGCGGATTCAGGCACGAGATCGTCAGGGAGTACACGGAATCGACGGTCGGCAGGGTGCGCATGACGCGGGCGACATAGGTTGCGGGGCCGGGCGTGCGATAGCGGATCTCACTGCAATAGCCGGGGCCGCTGTCGTTGTCGGTCGCGACGATGGAGTCGTTGCTGTCGTAGAGAATCAGGAAGGTGTTGACGGAGGCAAAGCAGGAATAGGTTGTCAACAGGACGGAGTCGGGGCCAAGTACCGTGAAGCGGAAATTATCGACGTCCGCAGGGGTGCCGCTGCTGAGGACGGCACAGATGACCGTGTCGCCACAGACCACCGGGTTAGCTTGCCAGTTATTGTCATTGGGTTCCACTTCGACGACGGCCGGCACGCGACTCGCGGCGCTCAGCAGTGCGGCGACAATGAGCAGCGGGCAGATCCGCGCGCGCCACATGGCTAAGCCACGGTTTGGCGCAGATCCGCGGCGGCTTCGGCGACGTTGGGGAAGAGGCCGAAGACGCTGTCCAACTTGGTGGTGTGCAGGACGGTCTGCACGGCCGGCGAGGCTCCGGCGATGTGCATCCGACATCCGGCTTCGTGCAGTTGCGTATAGGCGCGCACCAGCAGCGCGAGGCCGGTGGAATTCATCCAGTCCACGCCTTTGATATCCAGCACGGCGTTCTTGAAGTCGCTCGTGAGGATGGTTTCGATCACGTTGTGAAAATCATCCGTGTCTTGCACACCCGTGATGCGGCCGTGCAGATGAATCACGATGACGTCTTTCTCGTCGGTGGTGAGGACTTGCATAGGTGCGATTTCTAAATAGGAGGCGTAGCTTAGACGTTCAGTTCGGCGGAAAGCATAGTGACGGCGGCGCCGCGAATGAGGACACGGTCACCGTGCGGTTCGCATTCGGCGAAGCCGCCGCGTTTGGACAGCTGCCACGCGAGCAGCGGAGATCGTTTCAGCTTGGCGGACCAGTAGGGCGCGAGCACGCAGTGGGCGGCGCCGGTGGCGGGATCTTCATCGATGCCGAAGGCGGGGACGAAGACGCGCATGACGAAATCGAAGGGCGCGGTCGAGGCCCGGGCGGTAACGATCAGGTTGCCGATGCCGAGGGAATACAGGGCGCGGACGTCGGGTCTGAGCATCCGCACGCGGTCTTCGGTTTCCAGTTCCGCCAATTGCCAGTTTCCGCCGGTGCTGAAGCTGACGCGAGTAACTCCGAGGGCGCGCATGGCCTCGGCGGACAGCGGTCGCGATTCGACACGGACCGCGGGGAAGTTAAGCTCGAACTTGTCGCCGACGCGACGGGCGGTGAGCGCCCCGGATTTGGTTTGATAGTGGACCAAGGAGTCGGGGGCGATGCGGCCGGTTTGTTCGAGGATATGCGTGGCGGCGATGGTGGCATGTCCGCACAGATTGATCTCGACGGCGGGCGTGAACCAGCGCAGATGCCACCCTCCCTGCCCTTCCGTGAACAGCGGCGATTCCGAAATGGGATAGAGGAACGCGGTTTCGGCGAGGTTCAGCTCCGACGCGATGCGCTGCATTTGCGCCGGATCGAGCGGGGCCTCCATTGCGCACACGCCCGCCGGGTTGCCGGAGAAGGGCTTGTCGGTGAAGACATCGACGGTGAAGAGCTGCATGGCGGGGGAGGGTATGAATTATGAAATATGAAGTATGGAGAAGAAAGTCAAGCTCGTCGATGAAAATATTTTATGACCAAACGAACTGGTTTACTGATGGAAAAACAAGGAGTAGGGCGGAATACGTAGTGTCGGCGAACAAGTATCATAAATACGTCTGAATGGAGGATTGATATCACTAATTGTGCCCTTAATGAATATTTCAGAATTCATTTGGAGCCTAATATACAACATTTTTGGGCAATAAGCAAGTGGAAAGAAGGAAAAGGTCGTAACCTATTATTCGTAAACGAGTTACCAGAAATGGAGCGAGAGGCACTGCCCGGCTGTCCGGTGATGGCATACATCAAGCTATCGCGCGGGAGGGAAATGCGAGAGGCATTTTCATCGGGCTTCGGCGTGGCGTATACGCGCTCACAGGTGTTGCCGAAGGGGGCACATGAAGACATGTGCCGCCGCGAGGAAGGAGAATCGCGGCGTTGGATGCCTTCATCCGACCCGCTCGGCGAAACCCGTCCACGTGCACGCACTTTCCCGAGCGGGGCACTTGGAGACAAGTGCCGCCGCGACCGTGATTCGTATTCGACTTCGCGGCGTTGGATGTCATCATCCGACCCGCTCGGCGAAACCCATCCACGTTCACGCATTTGCCCGAGCGGGGCACTTTGAGACAAGTGCCGCCGCGAGGAAGAGGAATACCCCCGATTCCGGGCAGGTCGGGGGACCTACCTCGGCGGTAAACGTCAAGTTGTGCGAACGAGACCTCTACTAAACGCCCACCCGTAGATGAAGTCCTTTATCTCCTGCACTCGCGAAATCGAATCAGTGGAGCCATTACGTACACCAAGTAACGACTCTTCGGCAAGAATAAGCGAGACCATATTCAACCGATCTTCGTATCTGATTACATCTCGAAATCCAGGGTTCAGCCAATGAACAAATAGGAAATAGTCGTGTTCTACAAAATACTGGATGGTCTGAACTGCGTCTTGGCGATACTGCATTGAGCATAAGACAATACGAGGAGCTTTCTCGCCGATAATCTTTCCAACGTAAGTCTCGCGTTCTTCTGGCGATCCGCTGACTAGGAAGACCTCAACATTCGTTGTCACAGTCAAGCACAGTCGACGTAACTGTGAGCCTGTCTTTACGACTGCTCCGAATAGTGTATTCCATGTATGACTCTTACCCGAGTTTGGATTGCCGACTATGATCACAGCCAAATTCTCTTTCACGCCAAGTTCTCCTGACAGTACTTCTTAGTTTTCGCCGAGCAGAACACATGCCGACAGGTGCGCCGCGTGGAAGAGCCGCGACCAACCTGCAGGCTAAGAGGGCAGTTCGAGGTCGATCTGGTCTCCCGAATCCATAATTGTGAGCGATTTGGGATCGTCTATTCGGTAGGCACGACCTTCACGTACAAGCGTACCGCGACATGATACCTCAAGATTTTGCTCATGCGCGTGAATCGCTTGCCTGTAAGCGCTGGCCTTCAGCTCAACTCGGATTCTCCGATTTCTACCTTCCACGTCTGAAAACACATAAACGGTTCCCTCCGATGCATTGGGATCACGCTGGAGAACAACAACTGGTCCTCGAACGGCAAACTTCTCATCGGTCGCGGGCAAGACTGAATGAGTCAAGTACTCCGCAGCCTCCGACAACATTTCTCGCGCCTCGGGAGAAATAGCAACGCGTGCTTCCAAAGGAGTTGTGACCACGTGGCCCATAGAATACTGAAACGAAATCTCCACGGACGATGACAAATCGTGTTCCGCCCCGATTGCAGCCAGTGTGCGGCAGACACGAGGCGTAACCCCGTCCAAAATCGAGTCGCGGAACTGCTCGACTCTTGATGTCTCCGCAGCACGAACGGCAGCAAAAATGGTCTTATTAAGACGGTACAAAACCAAGCGTTGAACGGGAGTACCGGGCACTTGGAGGCCAGATATTGGGTCTGATGGCGAGTCTTGCTTGACATTCGTCACCAAAGTGGCGACAAAGCTCCCCATTTCCGTCTGACCCAATCTGAATCGACGAAGGATGCTCCGTAACTTCGGCCGGGAGGGTTCCGGGTCCAGCTGCAACGACTGAACAAAACCCCTAGTAGACTCAGATAGCAAGTCGCGCATACCAGCGATGAGTCGCGCTCCATCCTCAAACGAGATTGTCCCGTTCTTTGTGTCCTCCTCATCGCGACGAATTCTCCAGCAGTCAAACCAGGCAAGGACGCTGTCCTTCAGGATCAGGTACGAAGGCCGAGCTTCATCATATTCGAGGATTTGCAGCAGATCAGAAATCCGCCGGACAAAGTCACGTAACTGGTTGTTTTGCGGTACAAGGACTTCTTCATCGCCGTCGTCCCTCGTCCAGAGAGAAGCCTTCCCCACAATGCTCTCGCGCTCACGCCAATGTCTGCTCGCAAGGTAGAGTTGCAGGCTATCGACAGAGACAGCAGACAGGAGACTGTCGTCAATTCCAATCGGGCTCATAGTTCCCCTGTGCTTCCGATTGTCACCAAGAGACCCTTAAGGGTAGATGCCGTGAATTGTTGCGAGCGAGGAACACGAATCGTTACGCTCGCCTGGTTTGTTGTTGGACCAAGCGACTCAAGATTAATCCAATACGCACATCGGCGCAATTCTAGTCGATCCTCAGAGTGGTCAAGCCACTTCACTTCATCGTCAGGAACTAACAGCACTACCAGGATTTTCGGAACCGCATTGGGTCCAACTAGTGTAGTGTCTCACTCAGATTGCAACTTATCGAGGGCGGCGCGGGCGTGACGGAACTTGGTAATGATGTCGTCGGCGGTTGCGGCCCAGCGAAACGGGGTTGGGTTGTCATTGTGCTGTTCCACCGCTGACATAATG